>CAVCTH010000068.1:0-9715 GCA_963604695.1 Clostridiales bacterium
CTCCATGAGCATGGTCATGATGATGCTCACCTTCGTGCGTATGGTCATGAGTATGTTCATGGCTGTGCTCATGATCATGTCCGCCGCATCCGCATCCACAATGGCTGTGTTCTTCGTTCGTCATGTGCATCTTCTGTTTATCCTCCTTCTCATCCCGAACTTTAATTGTTATTTTTTTAACGTTTCAAAGCCCAAGGTATCCATATTTGGCATATCTGGATTTATTATATCCCCTAAGCCGAGTTTTGGCAAGTGATTTCATTTATTTTTAACAAACACATCTATCCTTTACATACATTTCATGTAATTTTTGACCAATCAAAATTATTTTTTGTTATATTTTTGACAAATAAATTTATTTTTGTCAATTTTCTAACAATTAGTTATAACAAACAGCGGGCATTTCTGCCCGCTGCCTGCTTAATAATAAATTCTGTTTTCAAATACGATCTCAAACTGTCCGTGCTCAGCATGCAGAAGCGTCACACCGCAGTTCTTATGTACCGGTCCGCCCCAGAAATCTTCAACAGGGAGATCCAGAAGTCCGGACAGGATTCCGCGGATGGCTGAACCGTGGGATGCCAGAAGAAATGTCTTCTGCTCATTAGCCGGATCATCGATCAGCTGTCTCACAAAAGAAGAGGTCCGCTCTCTCATATGGCTGATGCTCTCCCCGTTGGGAGCTGTCTCATAATGAGCAGGATCTTCAAAAAATTTCCGGAAACCGGGAACCGGGATATCGTAAGTCTCCGGTTTGTAATGATGGCCTTCATAGTCACCAAAGCTGATTTCTTTTAATTCTTCCCGGACTTCCAATTCTATGGGCCGGTTTCCTCTGATAATCTCCGCTGTCTTTTTCGCGCGGATAAGCGGGCTTGTATAAATCCGGTCAAAGGGAACATCCTTCAATCCTTCCGCTGTCTTTTCCGCCAGTTCAATGCCATAGGCATTCAGCGGAATATCTGTAATGCCCTGCAGTTTCTTTTCTTTATTCCAGTCCGTTTCTCCATGCCGGATCAGATAGATGTCCATATGTTTTATTTCTCCTTTATCTTACGCTCTCTGCATTTTCTCCCTGCATTCCCTGCAGGTTCCATACAGGATGGAATTTTTACACTGCAACTGAAATCCGTGATCCTTCAGGATATGTTCTGATATTTCGTTCATAAAATCACAGTCCAGGTGAATAATCTTGCCACAGCAGGTACATTTCAGATGAAGATGCCCTTCACATCCCTGCCCCTGCTCCACATACTGATAAGCCGCCTGGCCACCCTGCTCCGAAGCATAGCGGATCACCGTTCCGTCTTTTTCCAGTTTGTCGAGATACCGGTACACGGTCGTGATATTCACTTCGCTCTCCATCCGGCGCAGCTGTTCTCCGATCTGGGCCGCCGTCACCGTGCG
The DNA here is from genome assembly GCA_963604695.1 of Clostridiales bacterium. GTDB lineage: Bacteria > Bacillota > Clostridia > Lachnospirales > Lachnospiraceae > Hominiventricola. The sequence continues at coordinate 1,408 of CAVCTH010000068.1, forward strand.
ATCCTTGCTTGCTTTTAATATTTCCAGTATTTTTCTGCGGCTGGACGTCGCATAATGATTTTCTCCTGCCATTGGTTCCATCCCCTTTTTATCAGAATACCACCTGAAGCAGTTCCATGGCAAGTCCCCACAGCACACCGGATGCATAAAGTGTACCTACAATCCGTAAAATATCTTTCTTATCGTGGTCAAGCCGCAGCAGCACCAGGATACCCACACCTGCATTTACCAGCAGTCCTGCCATCATAGGACCGGAAGTGATAACACCTGACAGATACAGTTCTGTGAGCACCACCGAAGAGGCACAGTTGGGAATCAGTCCCACCAGCGCAGCCAGCAGTTCCCGCACTACCGGAAGCTCTGTGAAAAACATTGCCAGCGTCTCTTCCCCAATCAGGGCAATGATGAGATTCAGTACAAAAGAAATCAATACAATATAGAAGAACACTTCCAGCGTATGACGGAGCGCGGAAATAGCCAGATGCTCCTGGCAGTCTTCCTCTCCCTCGTGGCTGCGAAGCCGACGACCGCTGTCTTTCTGATCTTTCCGGCAGTCTTTCATGATCAGGTCTACCAGAAGCCCCGTCACCATGGCAATTGCCATTTTCACAGCCAGGAGACGTAAAATCCGCGGAAGACTCACCGCTGAAGAAATGAGAATCGGCAGCATCTCGTCGGATGTGGACAGATAAATGGCTAAAAGCGTTCCCATTGTAATGATCCGTCCTGCATACAGTCCGGAAGCCGCCGCAGAAAATCCACACTGAGGAATAATTCCAAACAGTGCACCCCATACCGGCCCGCTCTTTCTGGCCGCCCCGATTCTGGCTCTTCCGGCCTCTCCTGCCCTGTGTTCCAGAAATTCCATCAATAAGTACGTAAGAAATAAAAACGGCAAAAGCCGCAGACTGTCCGCCAGGGTATCTTTTATCACATCCAGTAACATGATGTTCTCCTCCTGCAATCATTTTTTATCTATGTCTCTGCATTTTATGTGCATTTGCAATCTTCATGCATTTGCAACTCATTTGCATTTTACTGCATTTATTATAATCATTCAGAAGGTTTTGTCAAGCGCTGAATTTCCCTGTACCAAAAAGAAAACGGTACAGCCTTATGCCATACCGTTTTCCATTCTGTTCTTTCTTATTTTATTTGCCGGACATCTGACGTTCCTGGGCCTCAATCATCTTTTTCACCATATAGCCTCCGACCGAACCATTCTGTCTGGAAGTCAGGTCTCCGTTGTAGCCGTCCGTCAGCGGAACACCAATCTCGCTGGCCACCTCATATTTGAAACGGTCCAGTGCGCCTTTTGCCTCCGGTACTGCTGCTTTGTTTGTAGATCCTGCCATAATAAACTCCTCCTTACTGCAAAGCGTCTTTTTTTGATTTGTAACTGCCGCTTCGCAATTTGTTGTTGTTTGTTACGGTGTTAGTATGTGCAGGATCAGGACGAATACACTGTTAATTGTTTCAAAATCTGACAAAATCAGCAAACATATGATTTACAGACTCAGGCTTTCCGCTCCACGGCTCATATAACCGTTCAGTCGTTCTTTTATTTTTTCATATTCCGGGCGTTCCAACTCCGGATCTTCCTTCAGAATCTTTCCCGCTGCCTCGCTGGCCTGTTCCAGCACCTTTGCATCCTGGAATACATCTCCCATCTTAAACTCCAGAATACCGCTCTGGCGGATGCCAAAGAGATCGCCCGGACCGCGAAGTTTCAGATCCTCGCTGGCAATGAAAAATCCATCGTTGGATTTATTCAGCACTTCCAGACGTTTCTTCGTCTCTTTTCCTTTGCTGGCGCTCATGAAAATACAGTAGGACTGTGCTTTTCCTCTTCCCACACGGCCTCTTAACTGATGAAGCTGGGCCAGGCCGAAGCGTTCTGCATTCTCCACCATCATCACCGTTGCATTGGGCACGTTGATTCCCACCTCGATTACCGTGGTGGACACCAGAATCTGAATCTGCCCTTCCGCGAAAGCTTCCATAATTTCATTTTTTTCTTTGGGCTTCATTTTTCCATGAAGGCAGGCAATGGAAAGTCCCGGCATGAGATTCTTCAGCCGCTCTGTATAATCCGTCACATTTTCCAGTTCCAGCTCGTCGCTCTCCTCCACCATGGGGCAGATAATGTAAATCTGGTGCCCTGCTGCCGCTTCTTTTTCCATAAAACGGTATGCATTGGGCCGGTAAGATTCATCCACCACACAGTTCTTAATAGGAAGGCGATTGGCCGGCATCTCATCCACCACGGAAATATCCAGATCACCGTACACAATAATAGCCAGCGTTCTCGGAATGGGCGTGGCGCTCATAACCAGCACATGGGGCGTCACCCCTTTTTCTGCCAGAATTTCCCGCTGACGGACGCCAAACCGGTGCTGCTCATCCGTCACCACCAGCCCCAGCCGATGGTACTGCACATCTTCCTGAATGAGCGCATGGGTACCGATGACAATCTGCGCCGTTCCCGCCGCAATCTCTTCCCTCGCCAGCCGTTTTTCCTTGGCTGTCATGGATCCAGTCAGCAGAATGGGGCGAAGGGGAATCTGGTGTTCTTCCAGAATTTCCCGCACCGATTGATAATGCTGCTTGGCAAGCACCTCCGTGGGCACCATAAGCGCTCCCTGATAGCCGTTACACCCCGCCATAATAAGGGCAAGCACCGCGAGAATGGTCTTACCGGATCCCACATCTCCCTGAATCAGTCTGCTCATGACCTTCTGTCCGGTCATATCCGCTACGATTTCCCGCCAGACTTTCTTCTGGGCTCCGGTCAGTTCATAAGGAAGCGACTCGATCAGCCGCTTTGTCTCCGACACTTCCACCATAGGCACCTGGCTCATCAGCTGTTCCTGGTGTTCCTTCAGTCTGCGGATTCCAAGAATAAAGAGCAGAAATTCATCAAATACGATCCGGTTGCGGGCGCGGCGCATGGTTTCTTCATTTTTCGGAAAATGAATCTGCCGCACTGCGTCCCATTCCGGTTCCAGACTGTAGTATTCCACCATTTCCTTCGGTAGATATTCTGTCAGGGCCACCTGGCCGCCATCCAGCACCTGCCGCACCGCTTTCATGACCATTTTTTCCGTCAAACCAGCTGTCAGCGGATACTTTGGCTGCATCACGTGGAGCAGACGGTCATAATCCGCCAGCGTATAGTGTTCCGGCTGCTGCATGCGGCACTGTCCGTTCCGCACCGCTACAGTTCCCCTGAAAATATACTGCCCGCCTTTCTGAAAATAATTCCGCAGAAAAGGCACATTAAACCAGGTTGCCTGCACCGATGCCTCGCCCACCCGCAGCTGGGCGCTGAAAATCTGATAATGTTTGAACCGCTTTACCGGCGAGACAGACTGCACCCAGGCATGGACTGCGTATTTTCCGCCGTCCTCCATCTCGTCCACCTTCACCGGAGGCTCATAGGTCTCATAAGCGCGCGGATAATACCTGAGCAGATCCTCTATGGTAAAAATCCCTGCTTTTGCAAAGGGAACTGACGTTTTTTCGCCAATTACCTTTAATTCCTTAATCGAAGATTTCAGATTCATTTTGCTTTTCTTTCTTTTACCCGTTCCCGTACCTTCTCTACAACCGATTCCGGTACAAATTCACTGATATCGCCGTCAAAGAACGCAACCTCTTTGACCGTGCTGGAACTTAAATAGGCATATTCCAGGCTGGTGGCCAGAAACATGGTGTCCACCTGCGGATTCATTTTCCGGTTGGTCTGCGCCATCTGAAGTTCATAATCAAAATCAGAGATGGCGCGGAGTCCTCTGACTACCACGTTGGAATCCGTATGCTTTGCAAAATCCACCAGAAGTCCGGAGAAGGACATGACTTTCACATTGGGAATATCCTTCGTCACTTCCCGGAGCATCTCCACACGCTCTTCCGCTGTGAATAACGGTGTCTTTCCACCATTGTTCAGCACTCCTACAATCAGTTCGTTTACAGTTCTTGACGCTCTTCTGATGATGTCAAGATGTCCTAAGGTAACCGGGTCAAAGCTGCCCGGATAAATTGCTCTTATCATTTTTCTTCGGTATCCTTATCGTTTTTCTGCAGAAAGACATGCTGGTTTGTCTTGTATTTCTTATATTTATATGCATGATAGCCAAGACGGTCCAGATAGGAGAAATCTGTCTCCAGGGACGCCTCCACTACAATGACGGTATATTCATCCGCCAGCGTACTGTGCTCCAGATATTCCAGCACCTGCTCTTCCAGCCCCTGATCATAGGGCGGATCCATGAAGATCACATCGAAAGGCTTCTGGCCTTCCATCCGGTGAAGGGCGGTAAGCACGTCACACTTCTGGATCTCCGCCCGCTCCATGGTCTTTGTAAAAATCAGATTTTCTTTGATGCACTCCGCCGCCTTAGCATTCTGCTCTACCAGCACGGCGTGAGCAGCACCTCTGCTCAACGCTTCAATGGCAATGGCTCCGCTTCCGCTGAACAAATCAAGGAACCGGCAGTCCGGAATATCCGTCTGCAGTACATTGAACAGTGTCTCCTTGGTCTTATCTGTAGTCGGTCTGGTATCCATCCCTTTTATGGTTTTTAACGGCATGCTCCGTGCCGTACCTGCTATTACTCTCATCGAATCTGTCCATTTCCATATATAATGTATTTTCCGGATGTCAGCGCATCCAGTCCCATGGGACCTCTGGCATGAAGCTTCTGGGTGCTGATGCCGATCTCTGCGCCGAATCCAAATTCAAATCCATCCGTAAAACGGGTGGAAGCATTGACATACACTGCCGCTGCGTCAATCTCATTTAAGAATTTCTGGGCATTGGCATAATCTTTCGTCACAATAGCCTCGGAATGTCCCGTGTTGTAACGGTTAATGTGGGCGATTGCCTCGTCAATATTTTTCACGGTCTTTACTGAAAGAATGTAGTCCAGATATTCCCGTCCCCAGTCTTCTTCCGTGGCCGGAACCAGGCCTTCTGCCGCGCTGCAGGCTTTCTCATCCCCGCGCATCTCCACCTGCTTTTCATCCAGCCGTTTCTTTAACTGCGGTAAAAATGCATCCACGATTTTTTCATGAATCACCAGAGATTCGCAGGCATTGCACACGCCGATTCTCTGGGTCTTGGCATTGAAAATAATATCAATGGCCATATCAAAATCCGCGCTCTCATCCACGAAGATATGGCAGTTGCCCGTGCCGGTCTCAATGACCGGGATCCGGCTGTTCTCCACAACAGTGCGGATCAGTCCTGCCCCGCCTCTGGGAATCAGCACATCCACATACTGGTTCATTTTCATAAATTCCTGTACGGTCTCCCGGCGGGTATCTTCAATCAGCTGTACCGCATCCTCGGGAATCTCCACATCGGCTAACGCCGCACGGATCACTTTTGTAATGGCGCTGTTAGAATAGAATGCGTCACTTCCTCCACGGAGAATCACCACATTGCCTGACTTGAAACAAAGGGCAAAGGCGTCTGCCGTCACATTGGGCCGTGACTCATAAATCATACCGATAACACCAAGAGGCACTTTTTTCCATCCAATATTCAGCCCATTCGGACGCTGTTTCATGGAAGTCACTTCTCCAACCGGATCCGGCAATGCCGCTACCTGACGGATCCCTTCCGACATACCTTCAATCCGGCCGTCATCCAGCATCAGGCGGTCAATCATACCCTGCGCCATGCCATTTGCAGCAGCTTTTTCCACGTCCTTCCTGTTTTCTGCCAGAACAAAGGCTTTCTCTTTCAAAAGCTTCTCTGCCACATGGAGCAGCGCCTCATTTTTCTGGTTGGTTCCCATAATACGGAGCACCGGCTCTGCGGCCTTTGCACTCTTTCCAATCTCTTCCAGGGTCTTCATTTATTTTCCCTCCGGTCTTACAATACGGGTCTCTGTCACAATCATCTGCGGCAGAATGTCATGGGCTTCAAAGGGCACTTCCGGGAACACCTGAAATTCAAATGCCAGTGCAATATGTACCAGTCCCGGATGCTTTTCCAGATAACGGTCATAATAGCCGCCGCCATAGCCAACCCGATGGCAGTGCTCATCGAAAGCCACGCCCGGCATAAGCATGAGCCCTTTCTCTTCTTCACAGATAGGACAGCTCTTTTTCGGCTCCATAATACCGAAGCTTCCCGGCTCCAGATCATCCATTCCTTCTATATAATAGTAATGCATGATTCCATCCCCATCCACGCGGGGCGCCGCCACTTTTTTGCCATCCTTCCATGCCTGTGCCATGAGAAGGCGGGTCTCCACCTCCCGTTTGGCATCCACATAGGCCAAAAGAAGTGCTGCATTCTGATAGGCTTCCAGTTCTACAAAGGTATCCTTGATCCGCAGGCTGTTTTCATGAAGTGTCTCCAAAGCAGCTTCCGCCCGGCGGCGTTTTACTTCCTGCCTAATTTCCTTTTTTGATCCATTGTCATATTTTTCACCCAGATTTACAATACGGCCGTCATGTTCCAGAATATCAATATTATTCAGCTGACTCTTCAGGTTCTTTCTGACGGCTGCCAGAAATTCCTGTCTGAGCAGCTGCTGTTCTTTCTTCTCCGCCTCGGTCAGTCCTTCTGCTTTGGATTTTCTTGCCAGTTCGTTGATTCTCTGAATCTTGCTGTCATCTATCATATGTTTTTCGTTCCTCCTTATACCGACGGCTCATCCAGATAGTCGATGAGATAAAAATCTTCCGTCCGGTTTGCCTTAAACAGCGTTCCCAGCGGTTCTCCGTCTACAATCTGATGAATGATGCCCATGTCTTTTCCGTTGGCAATGACCATATCCGCACCTGCAGAGGTGGCAAGTCTTGCCGCTTTTAACTTGGTGGACATGCCGCCAGTTCCCACATCGCTGGCAGAACCTTTTCCCATCTGCTCAAAATGAGCATCCACATGGTCCACATAGTCAATAAATTCTGCGTTCGGATTCTTATTGGGATCATCCGTAAACAGTCCGTCAATGTCCGACAGAAGAATCAGAAGATCCGCCTGGGTCAGTGCTGCAACCACCGCTGACAGGGTATCGTTATCACCAAACTGGATCTCGTAAGTGGAAATGGTATCATTTTCATTTACAATGGGGATCACGCCCATGGATAACAGGGTCTCAAATGTATTTCTGGCATTGAGACGGTTCTCTCCATTCACCAGTGTATTCTTGGTCATCAGGATCTGTGATGCCACCTGATTATATTCCATAAAAAGTTTCTGATAAATCATCATAAGACGGGCCTGTCCGATGGACGCGCAGGCCTGCTTGGTGGAAAGCTTTGTCGGACGTTCTTTCATGCCGACGGTCTTGCGGCCAACCGCAATGGCTCCGGAACTTACCAGAATCACTTCCTTGCCTCTGTTATGCAGATCTGTCAGCTCCCGCACCAGTTTCTCCAGGGTGATCAGATCCGTAGATCCCGTCTCCGGGTGTGTCAGTGAGGATGTACCTACCTTGATTACAATACGTTTCTTGTCTTTGAGTTTCTCTCTTAATGCTGCACTATCCATTGGTTCACATTCTCTCTCTGTCGGTATTCCACGTCCGCCGCGGACTTTTGTCTTTTTTACGAGGACGTGCTTATCATTAATTTACAACATCTTTCCGTCCATGACAATCCTAACTTGTATAATTTTCTAAGAAATTATAGAGTTCCTCCTCATTCCGGAGGTACTTTCCTTTCCGGATTTCCTCTCTCGTTTCTTCCGGCAGCACATCCATAATCACATCCGTGTATTCATAGATGGTGCGCTCCGGCAGCTGGTAAACCGCTACATAATTATTGTGGTCTACCAGTACATATTCATAAGTCTCTTCCGCCACCACATCCGCCGTATCCGGCTCCGCGGCCACTGTTTCATTCTCATTTTCCGTTTGCGGCATCTCTGTCTCTACCAGTTCCACGCCCCGCTGCTCCTTCTGCGGCGTCGAAGGTCTCTGCACCGATACCAGCACTCCAATGAAAATTGCTGCTGCCACTACAGCTATTACCGCCAGGCAAATCCGCCATGTTTTTCCAGACATAGAAAAACCTCCTTTTTCCATGTAGTATGAACTGGAAAAAAGAGGTTTATGCATCTTTACATTAAATGTAATTTCTTTACAATGGAAACCAGCGTTCTTCCTTTAGGGAAGCCTAAGAGTTCTTCTTCGCTTAATCCCTTCAGAAGCAGAAGCGCTACCGCATAGACAATCACAGCTGCCACGCAGGCTGCCAGAGTTGCCACGGCATTGCTCTTCAGCACTGCCATAAGTCCTTTATGCACTGCAAATGCTACAACACCCATAATAGCGGAAGCCACTGCCGG
>CAVCTH010000069.1:0-7655 GCA_963604695.1 Clostridiales bacterium
GTCTCTCGTCCATTTTATTTCCTTTCCTCATATGATGCCATCAGTGCTTTCCGGTCAATCTTTCCATTCTTGGTCAGCGGCATGGCCTCCACCTTCTGAAATACATTGGGAATCATAAACCGGGGCAGCTTTTCTCCCATGCCCTGTATAATTTCCTTGGATTCCAGTTCTCCTACATAAAATGCAATGATCTTCGTATTGGGTTCATCGTAAATACAGCAGACTCTGGAAATGCCATCCAGCGCCTGGCAGGCTGCCTCCACTTCTCCCAGCTCAATGCGGTGTCCCATATGCTTGATCTGGAAATCCTTGCGGGTGGCATAGTAAAGCTCTCCATCTTCCCCATATCTTCCTAGATCTCCGGTCCGGTACATGGGTTCCAGATACCGGTGATTCAGCGGATTCTGTACAAAAACCTCCGCCGTCTTCTCCGGATTGGCATAATAGCCAAGGGCCAGCGCCGTACCCGTCACACAGATTTCTCCCAGAACTCCAGGCTGCTCCGCTGTCACCAGATGATCTTCCTCATCCAGCAGAAATACCCGCTCATTGGGAAATGCAACTCCGATAGGAATCTGCTCTTCCTCCGTAAAGTCCTTTTTGATCTCGTAATAAGTACAGTTACAGGTAATCTCCGTGGGGCCATAGAGATTCACATACCGTGCCTCCGGCAGATAGCTTCTCCAGTAATTCAGATGTTTCACCGGCATGACCTCACCGCTGAACATGACTCTCCGAATACTTCCCGGCACTTTGTACCGGAATCCTTTTAACATGGAAATGATACACAGAGCCGATACCGCCCAGGTAAGACTCGTCACTTTCCGGTCATCCAGGAAATCAATCAGTTTCTTAGGTACTGAGAAAAATTTCTTTGGAATCACTTCCATGGTGGCGCCGCATTTGAGCGTAGGGTAAAGATCCTTCACCGATACATCAAAATCAAAGGGCGCCTGATTGGCAATGACATCCTCGGAAGTGAATCCGAAGATCTCTGTAAAATGTTCTGTAAAATCAATGACCGAACGATGAGATACCACCACGCCTTTTGGCACTCCGGTGGATCCTGAAGTAAACATGGCATACAACGGGTCCGTATCACAGGCTCCTTTTCTGCGTGCTTTCAAAAGTTCTTCATTCACTCCCGCCTGCAACAGGTCTTCCGCCAGCAGAATCTTTCCCTGGAATCCCAGTCCTTCTGCTTTTTCTTTTAATTTTTCCGTGGTCACCAGCACCTGCGCGTCCAGTGTCTCCAGAATGAGCCGTACCCGTTCCACCGGAAGTTCCGGCTCCACTAACGTATAAAAGCAGCCTGCACAGACTGCTCCCATAAACACATTCAACGTCCACGCTTCCTTCTCCATAAACACCGGTACCGGTGCATTGGGGGAAAGTTCTGCCGCCAGGGCACTTCCCATCCTTCTGGCATTTGCAAGCACCTGCGCAAAGGTAAAGCTGTGCTCCAGGTCTTCAAATGCCGCCTTCTCCGGGCAGGAAGCCGCACTGGCTTCCAGATAATTCAAAATATTCTGAATCTGCATGGAATTGAACCTCTCTATTTCTTCTTGAATTCCGGTACTTTCCGCGCCGGATTTCCAAACTGTTTCTCGCCTTCCGGTACATCCTTGATGGCCACTGCACCGATACCCAGATAGGCATGATCGCCTACGCTGATCCGGTTGGTGGTCACGGACATGGGCGCCACATAGGTATGATTTCCCACCTGGCAATGTCCGGAAATACTGGATTTTCCGCTGATCAGCGTCTCCTCGCCGATCCGGCAGTTATGTCCCACATCTCCTACCAGTCCGATCATGGAACCTTTGCCAAGAACCGTCGGTCTGGTATCACCTGCCGCCAGAACAGCTCCTGCCAGCAATAGACACCCGTCTTCGATGATGGTTCCGGCCAGATGGGGAAGGGTCCGGCACTCGCCGGATTCCGGACGGTAAATATCCGCATCCTCCACACCGATCAGACAGCGTTCCTTAATCTGGACGTCGTTTCCGATCCGCACATGATCCTTAATAATGGTTCCCGCACCGATCTCGCAGTTATCTCCAATCACTACGTCCCTGCCAATGACGCAGAAGGGGGCAATACTCACATTTTTCCCCAGCTTTGCGCCTGCGCTGACGTAGCTTCCATTTTTCATAAACAGATCTTCGCCCGGCATCATGCGCTCCATCCGGAACAGCAGCTCACCGTACAGATTTTTCGGCATATCACTTTTTAACTGCACAGAGGACGCATCCAGAGAAAGCTCTGTCTCTTCCTTGGTAAGGAAAATGCTTTCTTTTACCTCACTGCAGGTTTCCGAAATACTGTTCTTCACAAAGATCACGCTGTGATCTTCCGGCGCTTCCGGATCAGAGACGCCAAATACTTTAAAATCTGCTCCATTTTCAGGAAATCTGTCCTGCAATAATGTCTTTGCACTGATTTCACATACTTTCAGCATTAGAATTCCCCTGTCATATCCGTACTCTTAAAATTCTTCAGCGGCAGCTTCACCGGCATGCCGTCTTTCTGGCTCTTGTAGATCGCCAGTACCATCTCCAGCGCATTTCTGCCTGCGACCGCATCCACATAAGGCTTTCTGTCCTTCTGGATGGCGTCGATCATATCTGCATACAGGCTGGTATGTCCATTGCCGTACACATTGCTGGTCGCTTCCTCCAGATGCTTGTTGGCGCTGTCCTTTTCCGTCTCGTCCGCAAAATCCCACACATCAATGTTGTTGGTGGATTTTCCGCCGATTTTTACCGTACCGGTCTCACCAAAGATATATAATGTCTCCTCCAGATTCTGCGGATAGACATTGGTAGTTCCCTCGATGGTAGCAATGGCGCCGTTCTTGAATTTGACCACTGCCATGCCCACATCCTCTGCTTCCAGATAATGATGGAACTGCTGTCTGGTGGAACCATAGACTTCCTCCACCTCATCGCCGAACATCCAGCGCAGCAGGTCGATGCCGTGAATACACTGATTCATCAGCGCGCCGCCGTCAGAAGCCCATTTGCCTCTCCAGGGAGCCTGGTCATAGTAATTCTGGTTCCGGTTCCAGCGCACATGGATGGAACCGTGGGAAAGCTTTCCGAAACGTCCTGCTTCCAGGGCTTTTCTCGCCTCCTGCACCGCAATGTTAAAACGGTTCTGATGGCAGGCAGCCACTTTCACATGTTTCTCTTCGGAACGGCGGACGATCTCATCCGCATCCTCCATGCTCATGGCAATGGGTTTCTCAATGATGCAGTTTACACCATGGTCAATACAGTACAGAGCAATCTCCGCATGGATACCGCTCTCGGTGGCAATGCCGACCAGCTCCGGCTGTACTTCCTCAATCATCTTTTTATAGTCTGTATATCTGGCAATGGAACTGTCTTTTTCCAGTCCGTGTTTTGCCAGCAGTGCTTCCATCTGCTCCGGAACCACATCGCAGACTGCTGCAAATTCCAGTTTGTTGTTCACAACCGCTTTCACATGATTCGTTGCAATACGGCCGCATCCGATCAGTGCATATTTCATTTCTATAATACCTCGATATTCTCTCTGTTCTTGATGTTTTTCATGACATTCTTTGTATCAAAAATAGCTTTGGCGTGCTGCTGCACAAACTCGTAATCCACATTGGTATGAGCTGCCGTTATCATGACCAGATCGGCGCTTTCCACCAGATCGGCAGTCAGTTCCGGCTCGCTGTCACGCACCTGGCCTTTGTATTTGTACTGTCTTACCCACGGATCGAAGTAAACCACTTCTGCTCCCGTGTGCTCCAGTTCCTCGATGACACGCAGTGCCGGGCTCTCCCGGTAATCGTCAATGTCCTGCTTGTAAGCCACGCCCAGTACCAGCACTTTGGAACCATTCAGCGCTTTTTTATAGCGGTTCAGTACTTTTCCCGCACGCTCTACGCAGTAAGCCGGCATCTTGTCATTGATCATCATGGAGCTCTCGATCATGGATGTATGGAAGCCATACTCTCTCGCCTTCCAGGACAGATAGTACGGATCCAGCGGAATACAGTGTCCGCCCAGTCCCGGGCCCGGATAGAATGCCTGAAAACCATACGGTTTCGTGCTGGCTGCCTCGATAACCTCCCAGATGCTGATGCCCATCTCGTTGCACAGCATGGCAAGCTCATTGATCATACCGATGTTAATATTCCGGTAAGTATTCTCCAGAATCTTCTCCATCTCGGCAATGGCCGGGGAGGAAACCTCTTTTACATCCCCCTCCAGAACGGTCCGGTACATAGCTGCAATGACTTCCGTTGCATCCTTGCCCACGCCGCCGATGACCTTCGGAGTATTCTTGGTCTTATAAATCAGGTTGCCCGGATCCACACGCTCCGGAGAGAATCCCAGATAGAAATCTTCTCCGCACTTCAGCCCGGAACCTTCCTCCAGAATCGGTTTTACCAGTTCCTCGGTGGTTCCCGGATAAGTGGTGGACTCCAGAACCACCATAGTATTCTTCGTCAAATATTTGGAAATGGATTTGGTAGACTCTCTCACACAGCTGAGATCCGGCTCCTGATGGATATCCAGCGGGGTCGGCACGCAGATAGCGATGAAATCCACATCCTTGATAAAGCTGAAATCAGACGTAGCGGAAAGTCTTCCTTCCTCCACCAGACGCTTCAGATCTTTATCCACCACATCACCAATGTAGTTATGGCCTTCATTGACCATCTTTACCTTTACTTCCTGTTCATCAAAGCCAATGGTCTTAAATCCTGCCTTGGCTTTCTCCACTGCCAGGGGCAGTCCTACATAACCGAGACCGATAACGCCTACCACGATCTCCCTGTTTTCGATTTTATTTAAGAGTAACTGTTTCATCTTCGTTCTCCTTTGCTTTTCTCACAGTCTGTCAGTATCTTCAGATAGTCTTTCGCCAGAAGTGCGTAATTGTAATGTTCCCGGATTTCCTTCCGTCCCTGTTCGCCCATGGCTGTCCGCTCCCCATCCGCCATATGATAAACCTTCATGAGTGCTTCCCCATAGGCCTTCGGATCACTGCAGGGTACCACATAACCGCCGCCGGATTCCGCCACCACATTCTGGGAATTGCAGGCAAAGACCGTCGGATTACCGGAATACAGGTAATCATTTAATTTATTCAGGCTCAATCCCAGGTCGTTCAATACCCGGTCATCCTTCAAAGCAGCGATACAGCATTTCGCTTTGGAAAGTGCCACCGCCACCTGACTTTTCTCAATTCTGGAAAATACCTTCACATTAGTCAGCTGTTCCTTCTGAATCCGCTCCTCCATCTGCGCTTTCAGATGGCCGTCGCCAATGAGTGCAAAATGGATCTCATCCATTCCCTGCTGCTTCATCCAGGCTGCCGTATCCAGCATATCCAGCAGACATTCCGAATCCACAAAGCTTCCTGTGTAGACCGCGCACCAGTGGTCTGTCAGGTACTGATCCAGTTCTTCCGGAAGGGTTACTTCGCCTTTTTCCAGCACCTCGTCAATCTGCTCTGTGTGGTATCCGTTGGGAATCCAGAATACCCGGTTCCGTTTCACATAAGGGAACTGCACCAGATATTTATAACCAAATTCCATGGTGGTTACAATGGCGTCCGCTCTCTTATAAGCTCTCCGCTCCAGCGCGGAAAACAGAAGGCAGACAGGATGGAATTTGGACCAGCCATACATTTCGATAAAGGAAAGAGGCCAGAAATCCCGGATCTCACAGATAAACGGAATCCGGTTCTGTCTGGCAATGTGCCAGGAGCTTTCCCATGCAAAGGGATGCACGGAAGAACCGATGACCGCATCCGGAATTCCGAATTTTTTATAAAACACCTTTTCATATTTTTGCATCAACTGACAATATGAAAGCATGTTTAAAATCCGCGCTGCACCATTTCCATGATATCCAGGAACTGTCCTGAGCCATACATAAGTTAATTCATCTTTTATCTTCCGAATAGTAACCGGCTTGTCAAAAAGATATTCTTCTTTTTGATGATCAAACGCGGACATAAATACAACTACATCCATGCCCGTATTAGACATCTCTTTTCCAAGTTCAAAATGCCGGTCACCTTCCAGTCCGGAATGGTGATTTAAAATCCATAGCTTTTTCATATACGATGATTCTCATTCTCTCTGCGTATCATAATCTCGTTATACTTCATCATAACAAGGCCTTCTTCGTAAGCACCGATCTTCGGGCTATTGGCCTGTCCTTCCAGATTCTTCACAATATAATCGAGATGGTTCACGCCACACTCATAGGCATGGGGATAACCGCCTCCGAATCTGGGATTGACTTCCGATATATAGTAAATTCCGCCGCAGTCAAAGATATCAATATCAATCTGTCCGCGGAAACCGCTTTCCTTCACAAATTTTCCAATCAGCTCAAACAGCTTCTCATCCTTGAAGGAGACACCCTTATCCGTCTCTCCGGCTCTCATAACCAGCTTTTTCTTCGTAAAGACGGAGATCAGCTCCCCGCTTACCAGATCAATATAGCAGTCTGCTCCGATTTCCTGTCCCTGCAGAAACTCCTGAATCATCAGACCCTCTGCATGGGCAAATAATAGCTCTACTGTCTCTCTATCGTACACTTTGGAGATGGCGATGCTGGCGCTTCCACGTACCGGTTTTACAAAGACCGGATAATTAATAAGCCCTTTCTCCACATTTTCAAAGAATGCTTCCTTATCCACATAACTTCTGGCGCAGGCATATCCATGCTCCGTCAGCCATTCATACATCTGCCACTTGTCGAGCGTCCGCTCACACAGTTCATAAGACGAACCGATGATGGTAACTCCCAGCTTCCGGAAATCTTCCTCATGCTCTGCCAGCAGGGACAATTCAGGGTCGATCAATGAAAAAACACCTGTAATCTGCTCTTTTTTGCAAATATCATAGATCACATCCAGATATCCCGGAGCTGTCATCCGCGGAACAATATAATGCTTATCCGCCTCGTAAAGCGCCGGTGCATTGGGACTCATATCCGTGGCAATGACCAGTCCTTTTCCTTCCAGTGCTTTTTTCGTATACTGTATGATTTTATTTCTTGTGCCGCAGCTCAAAACTAAAATATTTACCATGTGCGCTTTACACCTTCCCGCGATATTCCTTTTCCAGATAATCAAAAAACAGCGGTCCGCCGCCTGTATGGATGAACAGAACCTTCTTCTGCCTGATTTCATGGGCTTTCAGATATTCCTGCATGCCCCAGAATGCTTTTCCCGTATACGTAGGATCCAGGAAAAATCCGGCCTTCACCAGCACATCCTGAATGCACCGGCTCACCGCATCATTGTCCGTGCCATATCCGGCTCCCGTATAATCGTCCACGAACTCTACCAGATCATCCCGGTACAGGTCTTCTTTTCCTGCTGCCTGCAGATAATCCTTCACACTCTGCACGACCACATCTCTTCCATAAGGCTTCTTTCGGGCGATACTGATTCCGGTAATTCTCCGTTCCAGGTCTCCATGAAGAAGCTGTCCACACACCAGCCCCGCCTGGGTAGTACCGGTACCGGACGCATGGAAAATATAATCAAACTTCATCCCGGCCTCTTTTTCAAATGCCAGAATTTCCTCATAGGTATTCACATAAGCCTGGGTGCCAATATTTCCATGGCCGCCGCCCATAATACAATAGGGC
>CAVCTH010000069.1:7665-9673 GCA_963604695.1 Clostridiales bacterium
GGCGTATACCCCTGCTTCCGCAGTACTTCCATGGTCTCATCAATGGTCACTTTTACATGATCCACCGGAGTCACAATGATCTTCGCCCCGAACAGTTTCATGAGATCCGAGTTAAAGGTCTCCCCACTCTTCTGTTCCGGAGAAATGATGGTGCAGGGCAGTCCATGCATGGCCGCCAGATTGGCAATGACCCTGCAGTGGTTGGAACTGCTGGTTCCGTAAGTTACTACATGATCACTTTTCTGTGCTTCCAGATCCTGCCAGAACAGTTCTGCCTTTCTGGCTTTGTTGCCGCCAAAAGACAGGGGATAGAGATCATCCCTTTTTACATACAGCTCATTTTCCTTCTCCAGAAGCGGAAGTCTGTACACCGGCGTTGGCACGCTGTTTTTTCCTGTAATCATCAAAATCCTCCATCACTCCGGGCGCTACAATGTCCGAAGCCTTCAGCACCGTCTTTATGGTCTGCCAGATAATCTTACAGTCCATACCGAAGGTCAGATGCTCCACATATTCTCTGTCATAGCGGAACCGCTCTTCCCAGATGCAGGTATTTCTGCCGTGCACCTGCGCCAGTCCCGTAAGCCCCGGACGCACGTCATGCCGGATATTTTCCTCCGGCGTATAGTAAGGCAGATATTTCACCAGCAGCGGGCGCGGCCCGATAAGGCTCATATCGCCCTTCCAGATATTGATCAGCTCCGGCAGTTCGTCGAGGCTGGTCTTTCTCAGCATCTGTCCGAACTCGGTTCTGCGCTCTGCATCCGGCAGCAGATTGCCGTCCGCATCCCTGGCGTCCGTCATGGTACGGAATTTATACATTTTAAAGATTTTTCCATGAAGTCCCGGCCGTTCCTGACGGAAAAAGACCGGCGTTCCAAGCTTTTTCTTCACCAGAATATAGGTTCCCAGCATAATCGGGCTGGTGACCACCAGCGCACAGCTGGAAATAGCAAAATCCAGTGCCCGTTTTCCATATCTGGCATACAGACTTTTCTTCATCCGTTATCTCCACAATCCTCTGATCACACCGCAGATCCGTTCCAGATCCTCATCGGTCATCTTCGTGTCACTTGGCAGGCAGACGCCTCTTCTGAACAACGTCTCTCCCACCTTGCCATTATCAATATAATCGCAGTCCGCAAATACCGGCTGCATATGCATGGGCTTCCATACCGGACGGCTCTCAATGTCCGCTTTTTCCAGTGCTACCATTACATCCAGCGGTTTGACCGGACACTCATCCGCAATCTGAATGACGCTTAACCAGCAGTTCGGTTTCTCATTCTCATGCATGGGCATGAAGGAAATACCTTCCAGATCTCCCAGATGCTCCTGATAATATGCAAAAATGTGGCGTTTCTGCGCGATCCGCTCCTCAATTACCTTCAGCTGTCCGCGGCCGATACCAGCCACGATATTACTCATACGATAATTATATCCAATTTCCTTATGCTCATAATGGCGCGCCTGCTCTCTGGCCTGGGTTGCCCAGAAGCGAACCTTCGCCGTGCGCTCTTTGGACTGTTCTTCCGGAAGATTGCAGACTAACATACCGCCGCCGGAAGTGGTGATGATCTTATTTCCATTGAAGGAGAAGCAGCCATAGTCACCGAAGGTACCCGTCTTCTGTCCATGATAAATGGTTCCCAGACTCTCTGCTGCATCCTCAATCATCGGCACATTGTGTTTTTTACAGATCTCCTTAATCCGATCTATATTGGCTGGAAGTCCATAGAGATATACCGGAATTACCGCTTTTGCCTGCGGATATTTTTCAAAGGCACGTTCCAGTGCTTCCGGGGACATATCCCATGTCTCATAATCGCTGTCAATAAATACCGGAACTGCATTCTCATAGACAATTGGGTTTGCAGTCGCAGAGAAGGTCAGATCCTGGCAGAACACGATATCTCCCTTTTTAATACCGGCTGCCTTCAGTGCCAGGTGAATGGCCGCCGTACCTGAAGAAAGTGCTGCGCCGTCATGAGCTCCCACATAAGTGGAG
>CAVCTH010000070.1:0-9561 GCA_963604695.1 Clostridiales bacterium
TTTGACCCCAACATCATATTATAGTAAAAAAATCTGTTGATTGCATAGACGAATCAGTTTTGCCGGAAGCGGGAGCATGCTTTAAAGCATTAACAGAAATCGTAAAATACCAAAATCAACGGTAGAAAAATGACAACTAACCTCGGCGTGATTCCACCGTAATGGAATAAGAAAATCCCCGGACTGCCCTCCGGGGATTTTTGTTTCGTGCTATTTCAGCTCCAGAATATAATCAACCACCGCTTCTGAAGCATGGCCGTCATCGTAGTAATCCATCTTTGCCATGAAGGTCTTTCTCTTTTCTTCGTATTCCTCCCATGAGAAATCCAGGATATTTTTCAACATCTGTCCATTATTGAAGGCGATCGGGGACGGAAGCTCGGAGAGTTCCATATAATATCCTTTGTCACGTTTCATCTGGTCATAGTCTTCCGCATAGAAGAAGGACGGGCGGTCCAGCTGCAGATAATCAAATCCGCAGGAGGAATAGTCGGTAATGACAGCGTCTCCGGCAGCCAGAAGTTCCTGACTGTTGGGGTACGGAGAAGCGTTGATGATCCGGTTTGTGTAGTGAATATCAAAGTCTGCCGCATTTACATTGGGATGCATGCGGACCAGCATCACCCATTTGCCGCCGAAGCGTTCCTCGAATGCTTTGATGCATCCATCAAAATCCAGATGGTACACATTGAGCTTCCGGTTCTCACGCCAGGTCGGCACATAGAGCACCAGATTGACATCTTGGGGCAGATGGTAGTAGTCGCGGATCATTTTGCGGAGAGGAGCCTGATCCTGAAAATACAGGTCATTTTTAGGAAGTCCCTTTTCCATGACCGGACCGTCATACCAGAAGCAGCTCTTGAAGCACTGGGTCCAGAACTTACAGTTGGACAGAAGCAGGTCGATGGCTTTGGAATCTTTTTTTGCATAGGCGATGTACTCTTTGGAAAGTCCGCTGCCTGCATCCCGCTCGATTCGTTTGAACCCGGGGCCTGCGTGCCAGGTGTGGATGTAGGTCTGGTTCTTTTTCTTTTTGAAATAATAAAGCTTTCTCGTGTTGTCCACCCAGACACCGGCGGTTGCCATGTGATAGACGAACGCTGCCGTGTTGGGACGGATAATGATCAGTTCCGGCGGAAATGTGCAGCCAGATTTCTCACAGACCCAGTACATTTTATAAGGAATCTTCCGGCGGATGCATTCCTCTGCAATGTAGCGGGTATTGTCGCCAAAACCGCCGCCGTTAAAGTTACTGAATACGATTTTGTTATGCTCCACCGGGAATAGATAGCAGATCTGCCATACCAGCCAGATGTACGCCTTGTGAATCCGCGGGTAAATCCCCGCCAGCACCGGGTAGAGCGGTGTCTTTTTGATTTTTTCTATCATAGTGTGTTCTCTCCATGTGAATGTGTTAAACGATTCAAAATTATACACCTGTTCAAAGATGAGCATCAGGTTTGAAGTGACAGGCTGTGAGCGGAACCGCTCGCGCTAAGTCCTCGATCCAGCGGTACTAACCTTCGAATGTCGCTTAACGCTCCTTCTCAGGAAGTACCGGGACTGCGGACGTTCCTTTCACAGGCTGTCACTTCTGCCCTGATGGATAGCAGCATTGCTCATGTGTATAACTCTGAATAGTCTAACACATTCCTTGCCGGGTGACAATCACTGTGATACACTGAATCTTAAGAAGAGTGAACGAGGTAAACACATGAAAGAACGAAACGAATCCCTGGACTGTCTGAAAGGCATCGCCATTTTACTGGTCATGTTCGGACACGTACAGGTCCATAATCATATGACCGATCCCTATCTCTACGATGTGATCAAATCCATCCAGATGCCATTATTTTTTCTGGTCAGTGGATACCTGGCGGGAAAAGGGACGAAAATACAGAGTGTAGAACAATTCAGCGCGCGCATGAAAAAGCGGGCAGCGGCATATCTGCTCCCCTTCTTTTCATGGCTGGTGGTGCAGCATCTGACTTATGTACCGCGGGCACTGAAGACAGTGCTGTTTCAGCTGGACTACGGCCTCTGGTTTCTCATGACGCTGTTTTTATTTACGCTGCTTGCTTATGCAGCACAGCTGATTCAGAATCTGTGGGGCAAAGGAAAAGAGATCGTGTTCTGGATCGTCTGGCTCCTGGGATGCGGCGTGATCCTGGCAGCCTATCTGGCAGGGGTGACATTTTTAAGCCCGTCCATTCTGGTGATCTATCTTCCCTATTATACAGTAGCGTATTTTGTGGGAATGCATGAGGATCTGGTGGAAAAGTATGCGCCAGTGCGCCTCCAGCGGTGGATAGCCTGGATTGGCGGCGCTGTATTTTTACTGATGGCCGTGAAACTGGATCTGGTAACGGTAACAGGCATCATCATGTTGGGAGTACAGACCATTGCGTCATTCCTTGGATGCTTCTGGCTGATCAGGATCGTGCTGGACTGGAAAGACTGCCGGGCAAAGCAGAAACTTGCACAGCTGGGACTTTATACATTGGAAATCTATGTCCTTCATTACCAGTTTGCAAAAGTGCTGAATCCGGATGGAATTACCTACACCTTCTGGAGCGCGGAGGGCTTGCTCTATGCGGCTGCGGCATTTGTGGTCATGAGTGCTATTACGGCAGTGCTGATCTACATCATTGACCATGCGGGAATTTTACGATTGTTTTTATTTGGAAAATATAAGAAATAAATGATCAGGGGGTATACACATGCTCAGAGAATGGAAACCGGTGGAAAAGCCGGAAGAAGAGGAACTGAAAAAGCGGCTTACGGCAGCGCGGGAGAAGCTGGCGCGGCAGCAGATGCTCATTAAGGAGAAGAAAGTTCCGGTGCTGGTGCTGATGGAAGGCTGGGGAACGGCCGGAAAGGGATACTGCATTGGTCAGGTCATCCAGAATATCGATCCGCGGTTTTTTAAAGTGGAGTCCATGGAGAAGAAGACCGAGGAAGAGGAACGGCGGCCATTTCTGTACCGGCATTTTGCAAAGATTCCGGAAGCGGGAAAATTTGTGTTCATGGATTCCGGCTGGATGGATGAGACGGTGGGCGATTATCTGCGCGGAGAACTGAAAGAGGCGGAGTATACCAAGCGGATCGAGAGCATCCGCCGGTTTGAGCGCCAGCTGACGGACAATGGCTATCTGGTCATGAAATTTTTCCTGCATATTTCGGAGAAAGAGCAGAAGAAACGGATCAAGCATCTGACCGAAGAGAAGGATACCATGTGGCGGGTCAACAGAAATGACATGTGGCAGAATCATCATTATGAGAAATGTGTGGACGCCTTTTCTTCCTATATGAAAGACACCAGCATGCCGTCGGCGCCCTGGTACATTGTAGATGCGAAATCCAGAAAATGGACGGAGCTGCAGGTGCTGGAAATGCTGACCCAGGGCATTGACATTGCATTTAACAACCGGGATATGGCGGTGCCGCTTCTGCAGAATGTCTTCCCGTTGGAGAAGATGTCGCTGCTTTCCGAGATTCCGTTGGACAAAGAGTTACCGGAAGAAGAATACCGGGAGGATTTAAAACGACTGCAGACCCGGCTTGGAGAACTCCACAACCGGCTGTATCGGAAAAAGGTGCCTGTAATCATTGCTTACGAAGGCTGGGATGCAGCTGGAAAAGGCGGCAATATTAAGCGGATTACGGGAGCACTGGATCCCAGAGGCTACGAAGTACATCCCATTGCCAGCCCGGAGCCGCATGAAAAAGCGAGACATTATCTGTGGCGGTTCTGGACAAGACTTCCAAAGACCGGACACATTGCCATCTTTGACCGGACCTGGTATGGACGGGTGATGGTGGAACGGCTGGAAGGCTTCTGCAGTGAAAATGACTGGAAGCGTGCTTATAACGAAATTAACGAATTTGAGAAGGAGCTCCATGACTGGGGCGCTGTCATCATCAAATTCTGGGTACAGATCGACAAAGTAACCCAGCTGCGCCGTTTTACGGACCGACAGAATACGCCGGAGAAACAGTGGAAAATCACTGATGAGGACTGGCGTAACCGGGAAAAATGGGACCAGTACGAGGAAGCGGTCAACGAAATGATCGCAAAAACCAGTACCACTTATGCACCGTGGCATGTGCTGGAGTCTGTGGATAAGAAATATGCCCGGATCAAGGCACTGAAAATCGTGATTGAGGAATTGGAAAAGGTACTGGATACGCATTGAAATCGCGGAACAGTTATGCTAAACTAGAACGCAGAAAAAACCAAGATAAAAGAAGGAGATTCCCATGATTAATAAGCTGATCAACAAAATTCAGAAAACAAAGGCACCCATCGTGGTAGGACTTGACCCGATGCTTTCCTATGTACCGGAGCACATTCAGAAAAAGGCATTTGACGAGTTCGGCGAGACTCTGGAAGGCGCTGCAGAGGCAATCTGGCAGTTCAACAAAGAGATCGTAGACAAGACTTATGACCTGATCCCGGCAGTAAAACCGCAGATTGCCATGTATGAGCAGTTCGGCATTGAGGGACTGAAGGCATATAAGAAAACCGTAGATTACTGCAAATCCAAGGATCTGGTAGTGATCGGCGATATTAAACGTGGTGATATCGGTTCCACTTCCGCAGCCTATGCAACCGGACATCTGGGAAAAGTACAGGTGGGAAGTAAGACCTATGCAGGTTTTGATGAGGATTTTGCTACCGTCAATCCGTATCTGGGATCTGACGGCGTGAAACCGTTCATCGACGTGTGCAAGCAGGAAAAGAAAGGTCTCTTCATTCTTGTAAAGACCTCCAACCCGTCCAGCGGTGAGTTTCAGGATCAGCTTATCAATGGGAAACCGCTGTATGAACTGGTAGGTGAGAAGGTGGCTCAGTGGGGCGAAGACCACATGGGCGACGGCTACAGCTATATTGGAGCTGTAGTAGGTGCAACCTATCCGGAGCAGGGAGAAATTCTCCGTAAAGTAATGCCGAAATCCTTCATTCTGGTACCGGGTTACGGTGCACAGGGCGGAAAAGGAAAAGATCTGGTTCATTTCTTCAACGAAGATGGTCTGGGTGCAATTGTCAACTCTTCCAGAGGCATCATTGCCGCTTACAAACAGGAAGCATATGCAAAATTCGGAGCAGAGAACTTCGGAGATGCATCCCGTGCAGCAGTAGAGGCTATGATCGCAGATATTCAGGGTGCGCTGAACGCAGCACTTTAATAGATGACCATACGGGCGGAATGCGTAGGACGTGTTCCGCCTGTGTCGAAGAATGGAGAAAATAAAGAAATGAAGAGCAGAGAATTTGCCACCGTGTTGGAACAGAAGGAAATTGCTTCCGGAATTTTCAGCCTGTGGCTTCAGACAGAGCAGATTGCGAAAGACGCCGTGCCTGGACAGTTTGTGTCCGTGTACAGCAGTGACGGAAGCCATATGCTTCCGCGTCCTATCAGTATCTGTGAAATCAATGCAGAAGAAGGAAAACTTCGTCTCGTATACCGGGTAGTCGGAGAAGGAACCGCAGAATTTTCCGGACGGAAAGCCGGAGAGAAACTGGAGATCTTAGGACCGCTGGGAAATGGATTCCCATTAAAAGGAAAGAAACCGCTCCTTATGGGAGGTGGCATCGGTGTACCGCCCATGGTACAGCTGGGAGCTGCATTAAAAGCACAGGGATGTACCGGAGTACAGACCGTAGCAGGTTACCGTGATGAACTGTTTCTGACAGAGGAACTGTCCGCGTCCGGAGATTTCTATATTGCAACCGAGGATGGAAGTGCGGGAACCAAAGGAAATGTCATGGATGCTGTCCGTGAGCACGGCATCGAGGCAGATGTGATTTATGCCTGTGGCCCGAAACCCATGCTGCGTGCCATCAAGACCTATGCAGAGGAACATGGCATTGAGTGTTATATTTCCATGGAAGAGCGTATGGCCTGCGGCATCGGAGCCTGTCTTGCCTGCGTCTGCCAGTCCAAAGAGGTGGACGGACATTCCCATGTACACAATAAGAGAGTCTGCAAAGACGGACCGGTATTTTTAAGTACGGAGGTGGAAC
Source organism: Clostridiales bacterium (assembly GCA_963604695.1). Taxonomy (GTDB): domain Bacteria; phylum Bacillota; class Clostridia; order Lachnospirales; family Lachnospiraceae; genus Hominiventricola. The sequence goes on from CAVCTH010000070.1 coordinate 6,029, forward strand.
TGTAATGAATACAAAAGTAACCATCGCAGGTGTGGAGCTTAAAAATCCAGTCATGACCGCATCCGGCACTTTTGGATCCGGTGCTGAGTACAGTGAATTTTATGACCTGGGCGCGCTGGGGGCCGTAGTGACCAAGGGCGTGGCAAATGTGCCGTGGCCGGGAAACCCGACGCCGAGAATTGCTGAGACCAGAAGCGGCATGCTCAATGCCATCGGCCTGCAGAACCCGGGCATTGATGTATTTGTAAAAAGAGATATTCCGTTCCTGAAGCAGTACGACACAAAGATCATCGTCAATGTCTGCGGAAAGAGCGAGGAAGATTACTGCGATGTTGTAGAACGTCTGGCGGACGAACCGGTGGATCTGCTGGAAATCAACGTCTCCTGCCCCAATGTAAAAGAAGGCGGCATTGCCTTTGGGCAGGATCCAAAAGCACTGCAGCACATTACCAAGCAGGTGAAAAAACGGGCAAAACAGCCGGTGATCATGAAATTAAGCCCCAACGTAACGGACATCACCGTTATGGCAAAGGCTGCTGAGGCAGGCGGAGCAGACGCTCTGTCCATGATCAACACTCTGACCGGCATGAAGATTGATATCAACAGAAGAACCTTTGTCCTGGCAAATAAAACCGGCGGCATGTCCGGCCCGGCCATCAAACCGGTGGCAGTCCGCATGGTTTACCAGGCAGCCAATGCAGTGAAGATCCCGATCATCGGTATGGGCGGTATCACCAATGCAGACGATGCAATGGAATTTATTCTGGCGGGAGCAACGGCAGTTTCTGTCGGCACTGCAAACTTTGCAAATCCTTACGCCGCAAAAGAAGTGGCAGAAGGCATTGAAGCTTATATGAAAAAATATCAGGTGGAAGATATCAAAGATCTGATCGGCGCAGTGCGCTAGAGGATACCACATAACAGGAGGATGAGAAAAATGGAACAGTATAAACAGGAATTTATTGAATTTATGGTAGATTGTGACGTGCTGAAATTTGGCGAGTTCACGTTAAAGAGTGGCAGAAAATCCCCGTTTTTCATGAACGCAGGCGCTTATGTAACCGGTTCTCAGTTAAAGAAACTTGGTGAGTATTATGCACATGCCATTCATGACAAATACGGCGACGACTTCGATGTACTGTTTGGACCGGCTTACAAGGGTATTCCGCTGAGCGTGGTTACTGCCATTGCTTACAGCGAACTCTTCGGAAAAGAGATCCGTTACTGCTCCGACCGGAAAGAGGAGAAGGATCATGGCGCTGACAAAGGAAGCTTCCTGGGAAGCAAATTAAAAGACGGCGACCGCGTTGTCATGATCGAGGATGTTACCACTTCCGGAAAATCTATGGAGGAGACCGTGCCGAAGGTAAAAGGCGCTGCCAATGTGGAGATCGTAGGACTTATGGTATCCCTGGACCGTATGGAAGTTGGAAAGGGTGGCGTAAAATGTGCCCTTGATGAAGTAAAAGATCTCTACGGATTCCCAACCAATGCTATCGTAACCATGGCAGATGTGGTAGAATATCTGTATAACCGTCCGTACAAGGGCAAAGTCATCATCGACGACACATTAAAAGCTGCCATCGATGCATACTATGAACAGTACGGAGCAAAATAAGGGAGGTAACTTCTGCATGAACAATGAGAAAACCTATAAATTAATGGGACGTGTAGGCGGCGGTACGCTGGCGCTTGGCATTATCGTGCTGGTGGCAGGTGTGGTCACCGGAATTCTGACGATTATTAATGGCGCACGCCTTTTAAAAGGAAAATCTGATTTGATGTTTTAGGCAGGGAGGGGCATGATGCGCCCCTCCCTTTGACGCCTTGTAAAGGAGATTTGGTGAAAGAGAAAACGGAGAAAAAAATCCGGTTCTGGTGCAGAATTTTTCTCGGTGTTTATCTGGTACTGCTGGTCTATTTCCTTATCTTTTCAGAAGAATGGGGACGCGCATTTATGGAAGGGAAATACCGGTACAATCTGATTCCTTTTCAGGAGATTGGCCGTTACCTTCGTTACAGGGAACAGATCGGCAATGGATATGTATTTATGAATCTGGGTGGAAACGTCATCGGGTTTATCCCCTTTGGCGCGTTGCTTCCTGCCATCAGCCGGAAGCCGTCCGGATTTTTGCGAACGGCGTTTATTGGATTTGAATTAAGCCTGATGATAGAATTGTCGCAGCTGGTACTGAAAGTGGGCAGCTGCGATGTGGACGATGTCCTGTTAAATACACTGGGATGCTGTCTGGGATACGGATTGTATCGCCTGATAAAATGGCATCGGAGGATGAAGAAGCATGTGGAATAAGAAAAGAATCCGGTTCACGGATAAAAAACATTCCCGACAGGGAATCATATCCAGTGGACTTGGTGGGGCTGCGCTGCTGCTGACGGCGGCATCTCTTGCGGCAGCCTATATACGAAACGGTCAGGCGGGAAGACTCATTGCCGTGACCGGATTTCTGGCCATGCTGTGTGCCTGCGCCGGATTCTATTATGGAATGATGGGATACCGGGAGGAAGGAACCTACCGGTTATTTCCGCGGCTTGGCTGCGGACTGAATTTCCTGCTGCTGGCAGGTTTTGTATCGATCTACATTTTAGGATGGTGACAATATGGAAGAAAGAGAAGATTTAAAAGAGCGCATGGCTCTGGCGGTGGAGCGTATCCACCAGATCGCGGCAAATCCGGAAGTGGAGGGCCCGGAAGGGGAGTATTTCCGGAGAACAGCGCAGTTTATAGAACTGGTACTGACGAAGAGGGACTGGAAAAGTGCATCCCTCGCAGAGCTTCAAAAATGGAACCGGGAGCTGTATGCAGATATTGAAGGGGAAGCCTACGAAGAAAGCTTTGCCAATCCGGCTTATGCCGTGCAGATGCTGGGGGATGGCGTGGGACAGATTCTGTCCTTTGTCTATACCGAGATCCGCGGTATGATCGTCTATGCATTTGAGGGAAGAGAAGAGGAGCTGCTCATTCATATGGAACTGTTCCTGCAGATTCACAGCGAGTATGCAGACGGCGAGCAGCCGGAGGAGGAGCGTCTCCGTCAGGATGTGTACTGGTTTGTCAGTGATTACAGTGATGTGATGGCTGCTTACCGGGTGCGTGAGCAGGTGGATCCGTCCCTGTCTTTTGCAAGAGACATTATTATGAATGCGGATTTGTCCGACCCGCGTTATCTCTATCAGTTTGGCGAGTATATCAGCGAGACGGAGCTGAAGACCAGCGCCTTTTTAAATACCCTCCCGGAGGAGGAGATTCAGAAGCTGGCTTCGGTCTTCACGGAAGGATACCGGATTGGATTCGTGGCCAACGGCAAAGACCTGTCAAAGAAAAAGACGGTGAACATCCGTTACTGTCTGGGCTTTGAACGGATTATCCGTCAGGCGGTGAAAAATTTTGCAGACATGGGTCTTGAGAGCATTATTTACCGGGCGGCTGTGAGCAGAGTCAATATGCGGGAAAATAATAAGATCGGCTATTATGCAAGTTCCCCGAACCGCCAGTACGATTATGACCACAAGGG
>CAVCTH010000071.1:0-9507 GCA_963604695.1 Clostridiales bacterium
GATCAGTATCGAGGAAATTGCGAAGGTGCTGGACGAAATTTTTAACGAGAGAAAACAGAAATCATTTTGAATGGAGATATTGACATAAAATGAAAGGAAAAATGGAAAATGCCAGCAGAAACTATGATAGAGGGCTACTGCCTGAGTGATCTGGAGCAGAATAAAAGGAATCCATATGCGAATGTCCTTAAAGAAATCCTGAAGGAAAAACGGGATGCAGAACAGTTTTTAAGGATGATTGCACCACAGTATCTGGGAGTTTACATACTGGATAAGGAGACAGACTTCTTCCGGGATATTGTGGGACCGGATTATTTCCGTAAAATTGTGAAGGAAAAGAACGGCCATTATTCCGAGGCTTTAAAAATCTATGGGAAGAAGTTTGTACTGAAAGAGGACCGTTCTGTCATAGAACAGGTACTTGATTATGAGCACCTTTATGAGAGCCTGTGGTCAGGGGAAAAAGTCGATCTGTCCTACCGAAAGACAGATGGCACCCTGGTAAATCTCCGGATTGGAAGATATTCAGAGCGGGAAGAGGAAAAGAATCTCTCTCTTTGGATTTATGCAGATGAAGGTATCGAATATAAAAAGCAGCTGGGAATGGATAATAATCAGTTCGATGTACAGCAGCCGGACACTTGCTGTCTGACTGCGTAAGAACCTGACTCAGAAAAATTTTGCGAAAAAGCAAAAAAAGATCATAAAGATTGATGGAAGAAAATTTAACTGCTATAATGATGGCTGAAAATACAATACTGAGTACGGAAGGAAAGAGGACGGGCAAGTGAAACAAAAAATCACAGTTGCCGCAATAGTGATAGCCGTAATTCTGGCGGCGATAGCGGTGATTTCCATTCTGGCGCAGACACCGGCGCTGATATAAGCGGCAACGGGAGGTATAGACATGAGATTATCTATGGGTCAGATGGCTATGCAGGGCGACATGGCGGCTAATCTGAAAAAATCATTGGAATTTTGTGACAAGGCAACCGGAAGTGATCTGCTTTTCTTTCCGGAAATACAGCTGACCCCGTTTTTTCCGCAATATGAAAAGCTGGATGCTGCGAATTATTGTCTCGAAGAGGGCAGCGCAGAGATCATGGCATTTCGGGAAAAGGCAAGACAGCATCACTATTTTCTCTCGCCGAATATTTATTTAAAGCAGGGAGAAGAATGCTATGATACATCCTTGTGGATCAACCCGGAGGGAACGCTTTCCGGCACAGCGGAGATGGTGCATATTGCACAGGCGAAGCAGTTTTACGAGCAGGACTATTATGCGCCGTCGAAAAGAGGATTCCAGGTATATGATACGTCGTTTGGAAAGGTAGGTATTGTGATCTGTTATGACCGCCATCTTCCGGAGAGTATCAGAACCTGTGTGCTGAAGGGAGCGGAGCTGGTCATTATTCCGACGGCCAACACAAAGGCAGAGCCGATGGAAATGTTTGAATGGGAGATTCGTGTGCAGGCAATGCAGAATCAGGTTTTTATCGCCATGTGCAATCGCGTCGGACGGGAAGATGAGATGGATTTTGCAGGAGAATCCCTTGTGGTACATCCGGGAGGGGAGGTGCTTACGAAGGCAGACGATACGGAGCAGCTGATTAGCTGTGATATTGATTTAAGTGAGGCGACGGTTTTGCGGAATAAGATTCCGTATCTGAAAACGAGACGCCCGGAATGTTATTTATAAACGAAGGTAACTATTCAGAACACTGTTTGAAAAATCGCTTTTATGAAGCTTTACTTTTGTTCATGTGGTTACTTTGCCATATAAAACTGATTACCTGCCTGCATGCAAGTGTTCGCAGAACGCAGTTCTGCATAGCCCTGAATAGTTACAAACGAAGATAATATAGGAGAAAATGAGATAATGTTAATTTTGATTTTTATATTGAGCCTGATTCCAGCGGTTCTTATTTACCGCTGGCTTAAAAAAAGAAAAGCAGAGGACAGGGAATACCAGAATATATGTACCCTTGCCCTGAAGCAGGGGGCAATCTGGTGTGTGCTGCGCGTGGCGTGTTTTTCTGCCATATTATATGTAATTCAAATAATCCTGTCTTTGATAGGTATTAGCAAGGTGATTATTGAAATTTACAACAATTTCATTGTACTTGCGCTTGCAGAAGAGATTGCAAAATATTGGACACTCAAGGGACTGCTTAAGAAAAATTCTTATTCTTACACGCGGCTTGACATTACGTCTCTTATGATGATTGTGGGATTAGGCTTTGAGATCACAGAATCTGTTGTTTATGCATTTGGCGCCAATGCCGGAATGATGCTGATCAGGGGACTCACGGCGATGCATTGTGGATATGGCTTCATTATGGGATATTTTGTCGGAAAAGGAATGAAGACCGGACAAAAGCGCTATCCGATTCTGGGAATCCTGGTTCCGTTTGTACTTCATGGACTTTATGACACCTGCCTCAGCGATGTACTTGGAGAAATCAGCGAGAAATTTGCGTATGTATCTCTGACATTAGCGGTTGTGTCACTCATCCTATTGGTGGTTGCCATTATTTATATTCACAAGGGCGGAAAGAAAGCAGAATCTGCAGAAGGAGTGAACCCATTAAGATGAAAGATATGAAAAATATATGCAGAATCGCATTGGTACAGGCAGAGCCTGTTATGTTTGACAAAAGTGCGTCGCTTAAAAAAACACTTCAATATATTAAAGAGGCTGCAGGCCGGAAGCCGGAGCTGATCGTCTTTCCGGAACTCTTTATTCCGGGATATCCGGTTGGGATGAATTTTGGCTTTTGCATGGGGAAACGAAGTGAGGATGGACGGAAGGACTGGAAACGATATTATGATGCTTCCGTTGTTGCCGGAGAGACAGAATTTCAGCAGCTTGCAGAGGCAGCCAGGGAAACGGGGGCATATATCAGCCTTGGCTTTTCTGAGAGAGATGCTGTCAGCGGAACACTTTACAACAGTAATGTTATTTTTGAGCCGGATGGCTCCTGGAAGGTACATAGAAAATTAAAGCCGACAGGCTCTGAACGTATGGTATGGGGAGATGCGAATAAGGATTATTTCCCGGTTACGGATACACCCTGGGGACCGATCGGCAGCATGATCTGTTGGGAAAGCTATATGCCGCTGGCCCGTGTGGCACTTTATCAAAAGGGAATTACCATTTATATTGCCCCTAATACCAATGATAATCCAGAGTGGCAGGCTACCATTCAGCATATTGCAATCGAAGGAAAATGTTTCTTCGTCAATGCGGATATGGTGATCCGGCGCAGTTCTTACCCTTCCGACCTGTGCGAGCGGAATGTGGTGACAGAGCTTCCGGAACTTGTGTGCAGAGGTGGCAGCTGTATCATCGACCCGTACGGACATTATCTGACAGAGCCGGTCTGGGATAAAGAAACCATCATCTATGCGGAGCTTGATATGAATCTGCCTGCCGCCTGTAAAATGGAGCATGATGCGATCGGACATTACGCCCGCCCGGATATACTTGAATTGAAGGTTAACGAGTAAACAGAAAGAGAAGAGGATTCATGTTCGGAGAATGCCATGCCCATGTGATCATGGATGGAATTAATTATAAAGCGGCGTTAGCGCTTCATAAAGACAGTGTCTTTGAGGAGGCGGTCCGCGTACACCTGCAGCAATGGAAGGATGCAGGCATCTCGTTTGTGCGGGATGGTGGAGATGCGCGGGGAGCATCTCGAAAGGCGAAAGAACTGGCACCGGAGTACGGGATTGATTACCGTACTCCGGTATTTGCCATTCATAAGCGTCACCATTATGGCGGTATTGTTGGTCTGCCTTTTGACACATGGGAAGAATACGAAGCATTTGTCCGGAGAGCGAAGGAAGAGGGCGCTGATTTTATCAAGATTATGGTCAGCGGAATTCTTGATTTTGCCCATGCGGGAACACTGACAGAAGAAGGCCTTGACCGGGAATCCATCCGCCGGATGATCGGAACAGCCCATGATGCGGGAATGACGGTAATGGCCCACTGTAATGGCAATCAGACCTGTTATGAGACGCTGGAAGCAGGCGTGGACAGCCTGGAACATGGATTTTTCATGGAGGAAGAGACACTGCATCTGCTGGTGGAAAAAGGAACAGCCTGGATGCCGACGTTTGCACCGGTTGGCAATCTGATTGGATGCGGACGATTTCCGGATGGGGAAATACAGAAAAATCTGGAACGGCAGATGGAAAATGTGCGGAAGGCAATGACACTGGGAGCACATATCGGACTTGGAAGTGACGCCGGAGCCTATCTGGTTCCCCATGGAAAGGGAACCGTGGATGAACTCCGTTACCTTACACAGGCAGGCGTGACGGAAGAAGTGTTACTTAAGACCGAGCAGCAGGTGAAAATCTTATTCAAATAATGTGAGTAAATCCGAAAACTCTTTAATCACATAATCTTTCCGCTCTACCTTCCCAAATCCATAGGAAGCGTGGCAGAATTTCACACCTGCTTCTTCGGATGCCTGGCGGTCGCCGTCGATGTCGCCCACGTAGACCGGGTTCTGCAGGTGATTCCGGTCAGCGACCAGACGGATGTTGGGGCCTTTGGGAAGGCCGGTGCCGCCGGGGCATTCAGAATCAGAGATGCAGTCGGTGAGACCGGTTTTCTCCAGGAAGAGTTCAATATAGCCGGACTGGCAGTTGCTCACAATAAAGAGCGGGATTTTTTTACACAGAGCCTTCATGGTCTCTGCTACGCCTGGATAGAGAATGTTTTGATTGGAAGCACGGAGAAGTTCATGCTCCCGTTCGCAGCACTTGTTGATCAGGTCATAACGCTCTTTCTCTTCCAGAAATGGAAATACCATATCGGCAATTACCGGCAGCGGACGGCCGAAAAGCTGCGTCAGCTGCTCAGCAGTAAAACGGAACGGGATGTCATCCCGTTTTTCAATAATCTCATTCCACGCCTTGGCGACAATGGGTGTGGAATTCCATAAAGTTCCATCAATATCTAAAATAATACCATCGGTTTTCATGTGAAGCTCCTTCATTTCGATTTTCTTAAGAATTTGTACTATTTTCCATAATATAAAATTAAGTAGGAGAAATCAAGGTTTTATGCTATAATGAGCAAATATGAGATACGAAAAAATAGAAACGGCAGTCTTTAAATCCCGCCCCAACCGGTTTATTGCCCATGTGGAGACGGAGCGTGGAATGGAAGTCTGCCATGTGAAAAATACCGGCAGATGTAAGGAACTGCTGGTGCCGGATGCCAGGATCTGGGTACAGAGAAATGACAATCCGGCGAGAAAGACAGCCCTTGATCTGATCGCGGTACAGAAGGGAAATCTTCTGATCAACATGGATTCCCAGATTTCCAACCGGGTGGCGGAAGAGTGGATTCGCGGCGGTCACTTTGCGATTCAGCGGTCAGATGGAGAACGGCATGTATTTTCCAGAGAGACCAGAATCCGGCCGGAGACCCGGTATGGAGATTCCAGAATCGATCTTTATCTGGAAGACGGGGATATCCGCATGTTTCTGGAAATCAAGGGCGTAACCCTGGAGGAAGACGGTGTGGCGCGGTTTCCGGATGCGCCGACGGAGCGCGGAGTGAAACATGTGCATGAACTGATCCGATGCCACGAAGACGGTTATGAGGCCGGCATCCTGTTTGTCATTCAAATGAAAGGTGTTCACCGGATGGAACCCAATGACCGGACGCATCCGGCATTTGGTGAAGCTCTGCGGGATGCGGAACGTGCAGGCGTCTATATTATGGCGGTGGACTGTCTGGTGGAACCGGATTCCATCTGTGCGGATGAGGAGGTGGAAGTGCGGTTATGACAGAAAAGACATCACTGGAACAGATTGTAACGCCGCTGCTTTCATGGTATGATGGGCATGCGCGTGTGCTGCCCTGGAGAGAGAATACCGCGCCATATCGGGTGTGGGTATCCGAGATCATGCTGCAGCAGACCCGTGTGGAGGCTGTAAAGCCGTTTTTCGAGCGTTTTATGAAGGCATTGCCAGATGTTCGGGCGTTAGCCGAATGCCAGGAGGACGAGCTCCTGAAGCTCTGGGAAGGTCTGGGATATTATAACCGGGTACGCAATATGCAGAAAGCGGCACAGGTGATTATGGCGGAATACGACGGACAGTTTCCGGCAGATTTTGAGAAGCTTCTGGCCCTGCCTGGTATCGGCAGTTATACGGCAGGTGCTATTTCTTCCATTGCCTTTGGAATTCCCATGCCGGCCGTGGACGGCAATGTGCTGCGCGTCATTTCCAGAGTGAAGGCAAGCTATGAAGATGTGCTGAAGCAGTCGGTAAAAAATGTCATGGAGTCGGAGATCCGGGAGATCATTCCGGAAGACCGGGCAGGTGATTTTAACCAGGCGCTCATTGAGATCGGAGCGATTGTCTGTGTTCCAAACGGAAAGGCAAAATGCGAAGAATGTCCGCTGGCATTCTGCTGTAAAGCAAAAGAAAAAGGAATCGTAGATGAACTTCCGAAGAAGAAGGCCAAGAAAGAACGCCGGATTGAAGACCGCACGGTATTGATTCTGAAAGACGGAGACCGGGTGGCGATCCGGAAACGTCCGGCAAAAGGACTGCTGGCAGGCCTTTATGAACTTCCCAATCTGGAAGGAAATTTAAGCGGGCAGCAGGTGCTGGATCAGGTGAAAGCATGGGGATTATCCCCGCTCCGGATTCTGCCGCTGGCAGGTGCAAAGCATATTTTCAGTCATGTGGAATGGCATATGACAGGCTATGCAGTCAGGCTGGAAGAGACGGAAGACATGGAAACTTCCGGATTCTTATTTATAGAAACCAGAGAAACCGAAGATAAATATCCCATTCCGGCGGCATTTACGGCCTATGCGGAATATCTGGATATTGCATTAGGTGAAGAAAAATACAGGAAAGGTAAAGAGGTATAAGATGAAGTTATTATCAATTGCAGTTCCCTGCTATAATTCAGAAAGTTATATGAGAAATTGTATCGAGTCCCTGCTTCCGGGCGGAGACGAGGTGGAGATTATTATTGTGGATGACGGTTCCACCAAGGACAGAACCCCTGAGATCGCAGACGAATATGCGGCCAAATATCCGAACATTGTCAAAGCAGTGCATCAGGAAAACGGCGGTCATGGGCAGGCGGTCAATACGGGCCTGAAACATGCAACCGGTCTGTATTTCAAAGTTGTGGACAGTGATGACTGGCTGGATAAGGAAAATTATCCGAAGGTGCTGGCCAAGCTGGAGGAACTGGTTCATCAGGGAACCGCACCGGATATGATGATCTGCAACTATATTTACGATAAGCAGGGAGCAAAGCATAAAAAAGCAGTGCGCTATGCATCCGCTTTTCCTCAGGATGAGGTATTTACCTGGAAAGATGTGAAGCATTTCCATCTGGGCCAGTACATTCTCATGCATTCCGTTATTTACCGTACCCATATGTTAAAAGAATGTGGACTGGAACTGCCGAAGCATACCTTCTATGTGGATAATATTTTCGTATATTATCCGCTGCCCTATGTGAAGACCCTCTACTATATGGATATTGATCTGTATCATTATTTCATTGGAAGAGCAGATCAGTCTGTCAATGAACAGGTGATGATTGGCCGTGTGGATCAGCAGATCAAGGTAAATAAGATCATGATCGACCAGTATGATATGAAAACCATTCAGCCGTTGAAGTTAAGAAAATATATGACCAGCTATCTGGATATTATGATGACGGTATCCTCAATTATGCTGATCCGTTCTGGCACAGAAGAAAGTCTTGCAAAGAAAAAAGACCTGTGGCAGTACCTTAAGAAAAAGGACGCAGGTCTTTATTACAAATTATACTTCGGTATCTTCGGACGTGCTATGAACCTCCCGGGCAAGGGCGGGCGAAAAGTTTCGGTGATTGCCTACAAGCTTGCGAACAAAGTCATGGGCTTTAACTAAAAAATCTGTATGGTAAACGATATGATTCATAATCGTACCAAATAGAATGCCAAGAATCACATCAATACAGGAATGCTGTTTGATAAACATGGTGGACAGGATGATGGACACGCACAGGATGTGTGAAAGTCGGACGGTCCACTTTTTTTGCAGTAATTCCGGACTGTGCATGACGGCCATGTGAGCACCAATGGAGTTGAACACATGAATACTGGGGAGAATGTTGGTAGAAGTATCGGCCCAGTAAATAAAGCATACCAGTTTGATGAAAATGTTGTCCCGGTCAAATTCCAGCGGTCGGAGAAGATGTCCGTTTGGATAAACAGTGGAAATGATCAGGAACAGCGTCATTCCCGTATAAATAAAGGCAATATAGCGGAAAAACTGTTTCCGGTCATGAAAGAACATCCACGCATACACCACTGCAATATAAGCAAACCATAGCAAATATGGAATAACAAAGTATTCGCAGAATGGAATATAATCGTCCAATGGAAAATGAATCACATGGTAAGGTTCGTTGGCGCGGCTCTCCAGCCAGACAAACCAGATCATATATACGATAAAATAAGAAACAGCCCATATATAAGGATATTTCTCAACAAATGCCTTGATTTTTGCAGACATGAAAGACCTCCCTTTCATTATAAAACTCTCTCTGTTCACGGTATGATAGCACATGGAAAGTAAGAACACAAGAGGAGGAAAGCTGAATAATTCTGAAAAAATAATAAAGATGCGGAGTTTTCGGGGCTTTTCTTGACAAAGCAGGTGCGTATATGGTATTCTATGACCCGTTGTAAAGCCCACAAAAACAAGGTCGTACAGGGCTTTCGAGGCGGTCACCGCCTTAAAATGTGCCGAGTGTTCGTGACCTTCCACTCGTAAAACAAAACTAAAGGAGAAAACAGAATATGAAAACAAACAACAAGGTGCTTTTTATGACCCAGGCTGCAATGATTGCAGCAATCTACGTAGTACTCTGCCTGGTATTTGAGCCTATCAGCTATGGCGCGATCCAGACCCGAGTAGCCGAGGCACTGACGGTACTGCCGTTCTTTACTCCGGCAGCCATTCCGGGAGTCTTCATCGGATGCCTGATTGCCAATGTGCTTGGCGGTGGCATTGTGCTGGATGTGGTGGCAGGAAGCCTGACCACTCTCGTGGCAGCATATCTTACCTGGATGCTTCGTGGAAAGAGCAAATTCCTGGCAAGCGTTCCGCCGGTGGTTCTCAACGCCATTGTCATTCCGTGGGTACTCAAATACGGATATGGCGAGCCGCTTCCGATTCCGTTCCTGATGGTGACGGTAGGTCTTGGTGAGATTCTGACGGCAGGCATTATGGGAACGGTACTGCTGTGTGTGCTGGCCCGTTACAAAGGCGTGATTTTTAAAAACACAACGTCAGCAGCATAAAAAGATGAAATAGAAAAAGCTGTGAAATCTGAAAAGATTTCGCAGCTTTTATTTCTTATGTGGAAAATAAAAAAAACTGTGTATGAAATCATACACAGTTCCAAGCAGTGGATAGGGGAATCGAACCCCTGTTTTCGCCGTGAGAGGGCGACGTCTT
>CAVCTH010000072.1:0-6846 GCA_963604695.1 Clostridiales bacterium
CGACGGATTTGATATGTATGTGGGAAAAAATAATCTGCAGAACGATGAACTGACCTTCCAGTTTGCCAAAGGCAACGACTGGTGGTTCCACGCAAAAGGCGCTCCCGGCTCCCATGTGATTGTGCAGACAAACGGAAAAGAACTTCCGGATCGCACCTTTGAGGAGGCTGCCCGCCTGGCTGCTTATTATTCCAGCAACCGGCAAGCAGAAAAAGTGGAAATTGACTATGTGGAGAGGAAACAGGTAAAGAAACCCAACGGTTCCAAACCGGGATTCGTGGTCTATTACACCAACTATTCCATGATGATTGACTCTGACATTTCAGGAATCCAGCAGATCAGTTAACAGGATCCCCTCAACGCAAAACAGCCGCAGCGATCGAAAAACCTATTGTTTTCGACAGTTGCGGCTGTTTATCTGTATATGACGGTCATCGTGTTGTCTGTCTGAATCTCCTGACTGATCCCTTCTGTCACATACAAGGTTCCATCCTTGTCTTCCAGTATCATATCAAAAGCATCTGCATGGGCCTGCCAGTATTCTGCCGCTTTTTCTTCTCCCATGAGATAAAGTGAAGTGGACAGAGCATCTGCCAGCATTCCATTTTCAGAAATAATGGACACAGACATGAGTCCGCTGTCCGCCGGATAACCGGTCTTCGGATTCAGAATATGAATATAGGTATTTCCATCTTCTTCGAAATACCTCTCATATCCGCCGGAGGTAATGACCGCTTTATTTTCCGCCGGCAGCACAGCCAGTAACGATCCCTGCTGTCCATCCGGATTCTGGATGCCAATCTGCCAGGCTTTTCCGTCCGGTTTTGTTCCCAGGGTCTGCACGTTTCCGCCCAAAGACACCATACCGGAGGTAATTCCGTACTTACGGTAAATCTCCATAATCCGTGCGGAGGTATAACCTTTGGCAATGCCGCCCAGATCTATCTGCTGGCCGGTGCCAAGGGTCACCTGATTTCCATCTATCATAACCCGAGATGCGTCTACTTTCGCCAGCGCTTCCTGAAGCTCTGACCGGGTGGGCACATGATATTCCTGTGTTGGGAATCCCCACAGCTGCATCAAGGGATAAATGGTCACATCAAAAAGTCCATCCGTATCCTTATATATCTCCATGGCCTCTGTAAGGATTTCTTTTGTATCTTCGGAAAGCGTTCCGCTTCCCTCTGTATTAATTACAGACACTTCGCTGTCCGGATTGCCGGTGGATAACAGATCATCCAGCCGCTGCACTTCTTTTATGGCTGCATCCACAGCCTGCTCACTGTTCTTCCCATAAGCAGTGAAAGACATCACCGTATCCATCGCAAATAACTGTCTGGTACATTCTTTATTCACTGTTTCATTCCGGTACTGAAGGATACAGCCGGCAATAATGCCGGCTGTCACAATCCCAAGTCCGAATACGATCGGTTTTCGATTCATAATTTACTGTCTGACAATACATTTTGCCGGGCATTTTTCTGCACACTTGCCGCAGCCCACACATTTATCGTAATCGATATATGCCAGATTTCCTTCCACGTGAATTGCATCATGCTCGCACTGTTTTGCACAGGCACCGCATCCAAGACATCCTGCCGTACATGCTTTTTTCACTGCAGGACCTCTGTCCTTATTGGAACACTGAACTACATATGTTCTGTCTGCCCGGATCACCTCGATGAGACCCTTCGGACATGCTTTTGCACACATGCCGCAGCCCACACACTTGGAGGTATCTACTTTAGCCACACCGTTTACCACATGAATCGCATCATAGGTGCAGGCTTTCACGCAGGAACCATATCCCAGACATCCAAAGGTGCAGGAGCCGGTATTCAGTCCCGCCAATGCTGCTGCACGGCAGTCTTCGATTCCTACGTAGTTACATTTTGCGGAGGTATGCTCACAATCTCCGGAGCATCTGACCTGTGCGGTCTTTTTCTGGGCTGCTTCGGCTTCCACACCCATGACTCCGCCGATCTTTTCTACCGCATCCGCAGAACAGACCGGACAGGCATTCACCGGAGCCTCCCCTGCTGCAATAGCCGCTGCCACTGCATCGCAGCCTGCATAACCACAGGCACCGCAGTTATTTCCCGGGAGACACTCTCTGACTGCAATGGCTTTTTCATCCACTGCCACATAAAATTTCTTTCCTGCAGCTACCAGTGCGATACCGATCACAAGGCCGATCACACCGATAACTACGGTCGTAATGATAATTTCCTGCATATTTTTCTCCCCCTGTTACAGACCGGAAAAGCCCATGAATGCGATTGACATCAGTGCCGCACACAGAAGTACAATCGGCGCTCCCCTGAAGGGTGCCGGAATCGCTTCTTCATCCAGTCTTCCTCTGATACCTGCCAGTAATACAATGGCGATCGTGTAACCGAGTGCTGTACCAAATCCGCACAGAACACTTTCGATCAGATTATAGCCATTCTGTACATTGGTCAGCGCCACACCGAGAACTGCACAGTTGGTAGTGATCAGCGGAAGATAGATTCCCAGTGCCTCATAGACTGCACGGGAGGTCTTTTTCAGGAACATTTCTACTAACTGTACCAATGCCGCGATGACCAGAATAAATACGATGGTTTTCAGATAGTCAAGGTTCAGCGGAGTCAGTACATAATCATACAGAAGGCTCGCCACTGCGGAAGCAATGGTAATAACGAAAATTACTGCGCCTCCCAGGCTGGCGGATGTCTTAATCTGCCGGGATACACCTAAGAATGAACAGATTCCGAGGAACTGGCTGAGCACTACGTTGCTGACCAGCGCACTGCTCACCACGATCATAATCAAGGATGTCATGCTTTTTCCTCCTTCTTATCCGTGCAGGACTGAGAGCAGGCAGCACAGCAGCCGTCACAGCCTTCCACCACTTTATTGGCGCGGGTCTTCATGCCTACCGCATTCATGATTGCAACCAGGAATGCCAGTACCAGGAATGCACCCGGAGCTTTTACAAAAATACCGATCGGATTATAAATCCCCGGAGTTACCTGCATACCGAACAGGGTTCCTGCTCCCACAAGCTCTCTGACCATACCGATCAGAAGCAGGGCAATGGTGAATCCCAGACCCATACCGACACCATCCATCACAGACAGGAAAGGCGGGTTCTTGGATGCGTATGCCTCTGCACGTCCAAGGATAATACAGTTTACAACGATCAGAGGGATATAGATTCCCAGCGCGCTGTAGATGGATGGAGTATAAGCTTCCATCAGAAGCTCTACCACGGTTACCAGAGAAGCTACAATGACGATATAGGCCGGAAGACGCACATCATCCGGAACGATCTTACGAACCAGTGAAATAATCAGGTTGGATACGATCAGAACCGCCATTGTGGAAAGTCCCATACCGATACCATTGGAAGCCGACGTGGTAACTGCCAGTGTCGGACACATACCAAGCATCAGTACAAAGGACGGATTTTCTTTTACAATACCATTATAGATACGTTCTACCCACGGTTTCATTTGCCATACCTCCTACTTCACATTGGCTGCATAGAAATCCAGTGCAGCATTGACTGCGTTGACAATAGCTCCTGAAGAGGTGGATGCACCGGATACCGTATTGATATCTGAAGCGGAGGAAGAATCCCCTGCCTTGTTCAGCGTAAACTGATCCGTCTGTACCCCATTAAACTGATCCTTGAAATCCGGTTCTGCACAAAGCATACCCATTCCGGCCGTCTCGTTCAGTTCCGTAAAGGAGATACCATTGACCGTTCCATCTGCAGAAATTCCAACAGAGATGGTAATATCTCCTGCATATCCGTCACTGCTGGTCACGCTGATCACATAACCCGCCGTGTTGCCGGATGCATCTTTACCTACGATTATATCGTTGATATGTACATTTCCGTAGGAAGTACCATATACCTCTCCCCCAAGCGCCTCCACAGCTGCAGTCAGGGTATCATCGTGTTCAAAGCTCTCAGCCTGCGGACATACTTCCTGATAGGAAGCTGCGCTCGCTGCCAGCTGCTGCTCTGCGATGGTGTCCGCCGTCATTCCATGGACACCGCTTAAGCAGACACCTGCAATCAGGGTGATCACACAGAGGATCACTGCCGGCATCGGGATCGGGAAGCCCTTCTCGCCCTCTTCCTTCTGTTTTCTGCAGCCATAAGGAACCGGTACAGAAATCTCATCAATCAGGGGAGCTACCATATTGCCGATGACAACTGCGTAGCTGACAGAGTCTGCGGAGCTTCCGAAGATACGGAATACACCGCTCAAAATACCAATCAGAATACCATACAGCAGCTGGCCGGTGGAAGTGACCGGACTTGTCACCGGATCTGTTGCCATGAAAAATGCTGCCATCATGATTCCGCCGCCTGCCAGATGTGCCAGCAGGAATGTAAGGTTGAATCCCTGTCCGCCGAACAGTGCAACAAATGCGGTAAAGCTTACCAGAATTGCTGCCGGAATCTCAAAAGTAATTCCACCCATTGCCCACAGAACCATGCCGCCGATGAACAGTGCGATGGTGGAGTTACCGATGACACCACTGGTATTTCCAATAAACATCTGTACTACATTGACGGTCTCACCTGCTGCCATCTGAGCCAGCGGGGTTGCCGAACTGTATCCGTCCACAGCATAGCTTGCAACAATGCCGCTGAAGGAAATCAGCAGGAAGCAGCGGCCAGCCAGCGCCGGGTTCATAAAGTTATGTCCAAGGCCTCCGAACAGATTCTTTGCAACGATAATTGCAAATACAGCGCCCAGACACGGAATATAGAGAGGAACGCTTGCCGGAAGACACAGTGCCAGAAGAAGTCCGGTGACAATGGCGCTGCCATTTTTCACCGTATTCTCCTTGTGTGCTATGTAATCAAAGATAAATTCTGCAAGCGCAGCGGATATAATGGATGCTGCAATTACCAGAAATGCCTGCAGTTTAAAATGCCAGATACCCATGACGGTTGCAGGCAGAAGACACAGGATTACATCATACATAACAACGCCGGTCGTCAGCTTGCTCCTTACATGCGGGCTGGAAGAAACATTGTATAATTTACTCATCTTTTTTCCTCCCCCTTTACTTTCTCTTAGCCGCCATGATCTCGGCTTTTGTCTGCTTAAACAGCTGCATCAGCGGCCGTTTTGCCGGACAGATATAGGTACAGGAACCGCAGGCAATACATTCCAGGCCATACAGTTTCTTCTCATAACGGGTATAATCTTTTCTCTCGGCGGCTGCTGCCATCATCTGCGGCACCAGGCCGATCGGACAGACATGTCCGCAGCGTCCGCAGCGTAAGCACGCGGTCATTTGTTTTTCTGCCTCTGCCACGGGGTCTTTTTTCAGGACTGTCATGGCATTATTGTTCTTATTGACTGCTGCCGAAAGCCACGGCATTGCAAATCCCATCATGGGACCGCCGCACAGAATCTTCTCCGGCTCCTCGCCGTCCTTGAATCCTCCTGCTGCTTCCAGCATCTCTTCATAAGAAGTTCCGATCTTTACAATCAGGTTGCACGGTTTGTTAACTCCGTCACCGGATACCGTAAATCCTCTCTCCATCAGAGGCTCTGATTTTGCAACTGCACGATAAATGGCGCGGACAGTTGCCACATTATCTACTACACATCCAACATCTGCCGGAAGCATTCCCAGTTTGATATGCTTTCCTGCTACTACATCCATAATGGCGCGCTCACCACCCTGCGGGTATTTTACCTGTACCGGGTGAACATGGACATTGGTTTCACCGGCGCATGCCTTCTGAACGGCTGCGATGGCTTCCGGTTTATTTTCCTCGATCAGTACAACTCCCTCTGCATTCGGGAAGAGCTGAAGCATAATCTTCAATCCAGCTACAATCTCGTCTGCATAAGTTCTCATGAGCTGGTCATCACAGGTGATATAAGGTTCGCACTCTGCGCCGTTGGCAATTACATATTTGATGGCTGCCGGATCCTTCGGCGCCAGCTTTACATGAGTGGGGAATCCCGCTCCGCCAAGTCCTACAATACCTGCTGCTTTGACTTTCGCCAGAATCTCCTGTGTCGTCAGCGTGGCCGGATCTGTTTCTACGCCCACACCTTCAGTCAGCGTATACTGTCCGTCATTGGTCACTACGATAGAAAGATCTGTCGTACCCAGCACATTTTCCCGTTTCTCAATCGCTTTTACGGTTCCGGAAACAGAGCTGATAATATTAGCGGATACAAAACCATCTGCTTCTGCGATGATCTGTCCTGCCAGTACACTGTCCCCTTTCTGAACCAGTGGCTTCGCCGGTTTTCCAATATGCTGATTCAGATGGAAAACCAGATCCCCCTTTGGAAGCCAGGTCTGAAACGGAATATCACGTGCAAATTCTTTTCCGTCATACGGATGCACGCCGCCATGAAATGTTTTCTTGTACATATGGCTTTTTCCTCCTTCTCTATCTCCACAGTCCGTGTGCAGCATACTGCTGCATCACGACTGTAAAGTATGCACTGCTTAACTGTCCTTATTTTGCTGCCACGAGCTTGGCTGCATGACGGCCAAAGGTCATGGTACGTCCGCAGGCAAGACCTGTGAACAGATTCGGATAGGTAGTTGCAAACATGCCGCCGGTGCAGTCGCCGGTTGCGTAGAGTCCTTCGATAGGCTCGCCGTTGGTATCAAGTACCTGCATGTCTGTGTTGATGCGGCATCCATTCAGCGTTGTCAGATGCCATGCACCGGTACGGATTCCATAGAACGGAGCGGTATCCACCGGAGTCAGACGATGTTTTTCTTTTCCATAATCTTCGTCCACTCCTGCGGCACACAGTTCATTGTACCGGTTTACGGTTGCTACAAAATTATCAACCGGAA
>CAVCTH010000072.1:6886-9505 GCA_963604695.1 Clostridiales bacterium
GTATCCGCTTTCTGAAGATATCCTGCCTCGATCAGTTCTTCATTTTTACTCCATACGTAGTCATAACCCATGTTGCTGGCCGCTCCATTCGGGAACGGGAACAGACGGCAGCATCCTACTTCATCAAACTGCTCCGCATACTGCTTATTATTTGCATCGAAAATGTCACAGTACGTATGATACGGCTGCATTTCCATAGAATGAAGCATGAACTCATAAGGGCCTGACTCATTACAGAAACGTTTTCCGTTCAGGTTTACTTTCAGGAACGGCTGCTCGCCAAACCAGAACCATTTACCATTGGTCTTGTAGCCTGCGGTCTCAGTCGGCAGACAACAGCAGCGGTTGAACATCATGGATGCATGGGTCGGGTCAAGGCCTGCTCCTGCCCACATCATGGCTTTGATACCGGATCCGTCACAGGTAGATCCCAGAGAGTAGTTGATCTTCATCTCCAGAGTCTGCGGCTGCAGTGCCTGCATCATTTCTGTGTTACATGCATAACCGCCTGCACAGATAATGACGCCCCTGGAAGCATTGATACGGATATAATGCTGGTCGTTCTCATCCTGCGCAATAATACCGGTTACTTTGCCGTTCTCATCCTGCTCCAGTTTTACCAGGGAAGTGGAAAGCTTCCACTCTACGCCCAGATCGTCGCAGTGCTGCCGGAAGGTACTGTTCAGCGTAATGCTGTCATCCTGTGCTGCTGCATCGGTCTTGTGCGGGCTGTGTCCGGTCGCATATGCCTTATCTCTTCCCGGATCAGAGGTATCGCCGATACCTGCCTCCAGACTCATGTAATAATTTCCGGAATTCTCCAGAAGATCGGTCAGCCAGTCCAGCATCTCTCCGGATTCGTTGATCCATACACGGATCAGATCGCTGTCCACATAACCGGCGCCATAACGTACCAGTTCCTGCATAGCCTCGATCTTATCAATGGCAAGCTCCGGATTCTCCTGGATTGCTTCCAGCTGAAGTCTGGAGTTGATCGCTCCGATATCCTCGCGGATACCGGTTGCAGTCTCTCTCTTCTCTACAACCAGAACCTTTGCGCCTTCTTCTGCTGCGGTCATGGCGGTGATCCAGCCGCCGGTTCCGCATCCGACAACCAGCACCTCCGTATCAACGCTCTCCGTAATATCGGACTCCGCAATCTCCGGTGCAGTTCCCAGCCAGTCAGCAGAAGTAGTCTCCTGTGCCTCTTCTACAGATACCGTCTGTCCGCTGGCCTGGGAAATACAGTCTGCGGCTGCTGCCTTGATGGCATCTGCCGTTACCGTCGCACCTGACACGCCATCCACATTGCAGGACTGCGCTGCCAGGATCTTCTGGCCCATCTCCTCACCGATCTTGCCGCCGATGTCCGGTGTCTCTCCGGATGCATCAATCCGGACGTCTGTAATGCTGGTCTCATCAAAGGTCATGGTGACGGTGACATCACTGGCGATTCCTTTTGCCGTTGCCGAGTAGGTGCCCGGCGTGTAGGACATGTTTCCTGCTGGTGCCGGAATCGTACCTGTTCCTGCGGCATTTCCGGATTTTTCTGCCGGATATTGTAATTCTACATTTCCAAGCACACCCAGCGCAGCCACACTGGCTGCGCCCGCCGCCAGCCCTTTTACAAATGTCCTTCTGGAAATATGATTTTTTGCCATGTTTTCCTCCTGTGTTTAATTCTTTCTTCCTGTCATTTTCTGACAGAACATGCATAAAATAATACTGATCTCATACAGTACAATCATAGGAAGTGCCACCAGTGTCTGGGACACCACGTCCGGCGGTGTGATAATCGCAGCGATCACAAAAATCAGTACGATCATCACTCTCCGTCCCTTCTTCATCCACTGCACCTTCAAGAGGCCCAGAAAGTTCAGAATCACCGATACCACCGGCAGTTCAAAGACAATCCCGAAAACAATCAGTACTGTCAAAAGAAAAGACAAATAGTTCTGGATACTGATATAGGCACTTATCCCGCTTCCCACTCCAAGCGTCACAAAAAAATACAGCATGAACGGAAGCATTACTTTATACGCAAATGCAGCTCCCACGCAGAAGCATAAAAGCCCACATACGATTGCAAATAAAAATAACGTATTTTCACTCTTCTTCAGTCCCGGGCGGACAAACGCCCACACCTGATACACCAGAATCGGAAAAGTGATGCAGATTCCAAATACAAACGCCACAAAAAAATACTGGATCATCAGCTCCTGCGGCGCAATATATACAAAATGGTAATCATAACCCGCGCCGATATTCAGGAATTTCTCCACAATATCCGCTGCATAGTGGAGTCCGATTAAAATCGCCGCCACCAGGGCAATGACATATACCAGAATTCTGTTCCGCAATTCCCTGAGATGTTCTGAAAGGCTCATCTCTCCGTTTTCTTCCGCCTCGTCGAACTGTTTATTCATCTTCCTTATCCGTATTCTTCTTCTCGTCTTCTCCCATTCCATCACGGAATTCTTTTACGCTTTTTCCAAACATACGGGTGAGCTTCGGAATCTGGGTAGGTCCAAATATAATGACCACAACAGCCAGAATTAAGATAAGTTCGGTTGTTCCGATTTTCATAATGTTTCCTCCTTGTTTTCCTCTGTCACTGAA
>CAVCTH010000073.1:0-9358 GCA_963604695.1 Clostridiales bacterium
AGGTACTATAGGATAAATGGGGCGTCTAGAAGTTATGTTTCGACCCCAACATCATATCATTATTCTACCTGTCTCTCCTGTAACTGTCAAATAATTCATGGATTTTATTTACTAATTTTTTCCAGTCCCGCCGCCTTCTTATCCGCGCAGTCAAAAAACCGCTGCAGCTCCTGTATCTACAGGTTCTGCAGCGGTTTTGTCAGATAAAATTTATCCAAGATTTACCTCATATTCTGCGCTGGCAAAACGCACTCTCATGCCATCCTCCAGTGGAAACAGTTCATAAGGGTCCAATTGCATCTGATCCACCCAGGTTCCGTTGGTAGAATTGAGATCCTCCAGAAAATACCGGGAACCTTCTTTTGTAATTCTCGCATGAATTCTGCTGATGGTAGAGATGGGAATGCAGCCATCCACGCTTTCTTTCCGTTTACCGATCAGAAAGCTGTTTTCCTTAATATGAAAATCCGGGTATTCCGGATCCCTGCTCTTTAAAAACAGCCCGTCCCACTTCTTCTCCTGCAAAAAAGAGGTTTCTGAGTATACGCTTCCCTGCTCCCTCAGGAAAAGAACGGCTCCGCTTTCCATCCGGTCCGCTTCTGCCAGGTAATCTTCGATCTGCGGTTTTTTCGGTTTCTTTCGGAAAAAGTTCCGCCAGCTTCCCGTTTTTTCAAGAACCTCCTCACGGACCGCCGGAAGTTCTTCCTCTTCCGGTTCCTGAGGTGCATCTGCCGGTTTTGCAGGTTCTTCATGCCGATGAATCACTTCTGCCAGGCTGAAATTCGGTTCCAGCGCCCGTTGGTAGAGATCATAGCCAAATTCAATTCCTGCCGCATCCCCTTTATCCAGCTTTCCAAGAAAATATTCTGCCAGCCCCAGAAATGACTCCCGGATGGTTTTCTCATTTGCAGGATAATAACACAGATACAGTTTTTCTGTCCTTGAGTCCAGATAAATATATTCCGGATCCAGCACAAACCGATCCGGGTTCAGCAGATATTCCGAAGACACTTCCAGAATCCGCTGCAGTTCCCTCAAAAACTCCTGAAGCTGCAGATGCGTCATTTTCCGGCGTTCATACAGAAGGCTCATGCTCTGACGGCCCGTAATTTCATAGTAATATTCTTTTTTCTCTTCATGCTGCTGGCTCACACAGGGAAGAAAACCCGCAATCCGATTCTCCGTAATCATCCGGACTTCATAACTTTCTTCTCCCGGATGGTCATCCGTCAATATCATATAATTGCTGTTTAAATCCCGTTTGTAATGTACATTCATGTTTTCTCCCTCCCTGTCAGCCATCTGCATTTCCGAATGGTGGTACACGGCCTGATCCGGCTGAGTTTCCGTGTTACTTTGACGGAGCATCCCTGCAGAAAATCTCCCTGTCCGCTGATCTGAATAACCGCCTGTGCCGGATTCACCTGCACCTGAATATCCGGTTCCTTCACCCATAATAACCGGTGCTCCAGTTTTTCTTTCAGATCCTGAAGGATCTTCTGTTCCATCTCTGTACTGCTGTCTCCCTCCCGGTAAATTCCTTTGGTTCCTGATTCCAGCGCCGTGTGGGTACATACGGCATAATCATGCGCATACAGCGTAAAATAAACCAGCGCCACCAGGAGCAGACAAATTCCCGAAACCAGAATTGCAGCCTCCAGGACAAATCTTCCTTTTCTCTTGTATTGTTTCATTTCCATATCCATTGTTCCGCCAGAACAACCATTGTCAAAAAAGGGACAAATGGCAGTTCTTTCTTCTTTAATAACAATCCTGCTGCCCCGCACAGGCACATCCCCGCCAAAAGAATCCGTTCCACTGTCCCTGCAGGAAACCACATGCCCAGAGCCAGAAGAACCCATCCGTCTCCCTTTCCAATCTGTTCTCCTGTAAGTACCGCCAATCCCAACAGGAAACAACCCGGCCATGGCCAGATTCTGGTTCCATTTTGAATCGCATCCAGAAATCCGGTCATTCCCAGAATCCATACCGGCCGCAGATCAATCTCCTGGTCTTTCAGATCCTGCCAGGACAGAATTCCCAGATGAAGTAAGATCCATAGAAGTTTCAATGGCTTCCCCCGCATCTGGAACAGCTTCTTAAGCCTCCCACCTGGGATAAGGGTACAGCCATAATGGTCCGTTTTAATCCCTGACAGGTACTTTTGTTATGATAACTGCTCCCATAATCTGTAATATAAACCAGCGCCCCCGCCTGCTGCTTTTTGACACAGTACTCACATGCCGCATATTTTCCCCCGGATTCATTCCGAAGCCCTGAAAGTTCTGCAGACGCCACAGAACGGATCGTCAGTCTTAAATAAGTACAGTCTCTGCTTTTGTGATACACTTCCCCTTCCGGCGTCCGATAGACCAGTTCTTCTTTCCCCCCTGCCTGAAAGGATTCTCCGGTATATCCCACCCAGCTTCGTACCGTAACCTTCTGAACGGTTCCCCTGCTTTTAAAGCCTGCTGCCGCAAACGGCAGTTTTGCCGTCTCATAATCATATAAGGTAATATACGGATTCTGCCCCGTAAACTCCCCGGCTGTCACCGCCAAAAGTTCCGCTTTCTCTGTCAGTTTTCGATATCCGCCTGCCTGCAGGGAGGAGAAGGAAAATAAATATAACAGAGCGGTTACCGCAAAGAGGAAAGCCGGAAGAGCCAGCGCTGTTTCCAGCGTAAGACTGGCCTTCCGTAAGGTGCACCGGGATGCTCTCCCGGACAGAAACGTATTTGAATGTACCTGTTTCCAAGCGTGGGGTGTCTGGAGAGAGAACTGTAATTTGTTTGTCTTTATTCGGAAGAACATCCCGGTACACCTCCTTTTCCAATTTATTCATACCCATAACTCCGTTCCAGCTCCATATCTTCCATCCAGAACTGTGCCGTCAGTTTCTCAATGCAGTGATCCACATGAATCTTCTCACAGCCTTCTATCTGTCGAAGCTCCCCTTCTATCACATCCAGCCCTCTCATGGCCAGGCGTTCTTCCGGATAGAAAGTCAATACCATCCGAAGAAACAGATCATAACTCAAACCCGTTTGCTCTGTCTTCTGCTCATCATACCGCCCCGCATCCTGTAAAAGCAGCAGCACACCGGATAAGGGTACCTGCCAGTTATCCTCATCTTTTAAGAGCGCCACCTCTTTTCCCTGCAGAAGCTGACGCACTTCCACCAGGCTTTCCCCATAAGCCCATCCAAGCAGGATTAACTGCTTCACGCTTTTTATAAGACCCTCGTTTCCCGTAAGTCCGGCCAGGACAATGGCCAGCAGTTCCGCTTTTTTCCCATAGTCCTTATGCGTCAACAAAAAGGCATAATTGATTCCCTCCCGCATGAGTAAAAGCGACCGAAGTGTCTGTTCCAGATTTTCTGCATCGGATCCTTTC
Organism: Clostridiales bacterium; assembly: GCA_963604695.1. Taxonomy (GTDB): domain Bacteria; phylum Bacillota; class Clostridia; order Lachnospirales; family Lachnospiraceae; genus Hominiventricola. The sequence goes on from CAVCTH010000073.1 coordinate 3,394, forward strand.
CCCCAGAGCAGATATTCCATCTGATACGAAAGATATCTGCTCTCCTCCTCCGGTTCATCTTCCTTTTGCACTGCACTGGTCAGATGTTCCTGCAGATAACTGATAAAAAGCTGCTTATCCAGCATTCCGGTTTCCGTCACTTCCGCTGCCCCGGCTCCCTCCGACAGGGTTCTTGCCGACGGAACCGTTGTCAGATCCACCGTCTTCTGTGAAATCCCATCCGGATTTTTCATTACCTGCCCCACGGCAAACTGTTTCCATAATCCGTCCCAGCTGTATGCGTCTCCATCCAGGGACTCTTCTTCATCCTCATAGTCCACCACACTGTCTTCATACGCCTGACAGTCTTCCTGGAATTTTTCACTGTTTTCATTTAATTCCTCCTGAAACTGCTCGTCCAATATCCAATCCTCTGCCAGCGACAATCCAGTCTGATCTTTCATCGCCCGGACCGCCTGCTGATAAAAGACCATTCCGCCTCCATCCGTGGCCCTGGCAAAGTCTTTGACATCGATTCCCTTCATCTGTATATTCAGTACCGTTCCCCCTTGTGTCCGATTCAGATTATCTTCCGTGAATTTCCACAGATGGCTGCAAAGTTCATCCCGGTTTTCCTTTCCACTCCGAAAGGAAGTATCCAGATAAAACAAATCGTAGTTTTCCAGTAAATGGGGTTCATATTCCGAAAAAAGAGAAAACAGACTGCTCTCTGTCACCTGTTCTGCCATTCTCCTTGCAGACTGCTTCTGCACCGATTCCAGACAAATGAGATAAAGGCTTAAAAATACCAGAAATGTCAACGCCAGCCATACAGTCACCTGGCCTTTCCGCTTCCTACACACTGCTGCTCTGAGAAACAATTTTCTCAAAAATGCTGTTTACCACTTCCGTGATTTTTGTCTTGAAAATAATAACCAGGCCAATGAGTACCACGATAATTAAAATAACTTCCACCACACCCATTCCGCTCTGGTCTTCCCAGAAGTTTTTCAAAAACCATTTAATTTTCCATATCTTCTTTTCCATAAGCTCCTCCTTCTCTATATTTGAAATGACGCCACTGCCGGGTACATAATCATAACCAGAATAGTCAAAAGCATCAGTATCATCGGCAGTAACAGTTTACTTTCACATTCTTCCCCCATCTTTTTTGCCAGGGCTTTCCGGTTCTCAAAGGCTTCCCGCGACTCTTCCTCCAGAAGCTCTGTCAGATTTCTGGTACCCCTTCTTAAGTTCTGGCTCAACAGCGTCCCCAGTTTCAGATAGGACGGCAGACGGCATCTTGCTCCAAACCGCTCATAGGCGGTGCTCTCCGGAACCCCGTTCTGCATTTCATACAGCGCTGTACACATTTCTTCATATGCTTCGTTACAGGATTCATGCTCCTTCCGGTAACCTGCCACAATGCGCTCCCACGCCTTTCTGGTACTGATTCCTGCTCCCATATAAAGACCCATGCGGCTGACTATCTCCGGGTAAACCAGCTGCATCCGCCGCTCCCGTTCCGCCAGTGCGCGCTCTTCTTCCTGCTTTTCCCCTAACCGCATGGCACATACGGTCAGAATGGAAAGTGCCCCCAGCAATAACCAGGTAGTATCCCTCCGGAAATACCAGATTAAGGAAGTTCCTTCCAGTTCTTCCGGCAGCATCAGCTCCGTTCCATTCTCTTTCTGCAATTCGGAAAGCTGCCACGTAAGTACGCGGAGCTGATCTTCCGCCACGCTTTCATCCGGCGGCTGAATGGTAATGGTTCGCTGCCAGTCACCGGTCTCCCCCTGAAGTTCCAGCACTGCCTGTATCTGAACCTCTGTGGGTTCCGTGAGACTTTCATTTTTAATGGTTCCGTCCACCGTCAGATATTCCCAGGAACTTACATACCACTGAAGGTTCACTCCGGTTTCCGGATCGGAAGACGGCATGGACACTGTTCCTCTAATATGTTCAAGATCCGGATTGCCATTCAGAAACAATTCCTCCAGCCGATCACCGATCTGTCCCAGTCGTTCCTGTACCTGTTCTTTTGAAAGTTGTTGTTCCCTGAGAAAAATTTCCAAAGGATACGTCTTTTCCCCCATCCGGACTTCCAGCTGTTCTTCCCGGCTGCCGGTTCCCTGCTCCGGACGCGCTAACCGGCTGATTGGCTGATGTCCGTACAGACTGTAGATCCAGAATCCCGCCGTCAGGAGGAAGCCTGCCAGCGCTGCCAGACATCGTTTTCTTTTCTGTGTCATATTTCAAACTGCACCATCCTTCTTCCCAGAACACAGGCCCCCAGATACACCAGAAGACAGATGGTCATGACACAGACGCCCGCCAGATTATGATAAAGATCTGCAATGAATTCCCCGGAACCAAGCCTTATATACAGCAGCACCCCCGCAGGCATGACCATCATAATCCGCTGTTCATATACCTTGGCTGCCAAAAAAGTATCAATTTCTCTCCGGGTATCCATAATCTCCGCCATCTGTGCAGAGGTTTTCCGAATGATTCCATTGATGCTTCCACCGCTTCCCCGGGCGGTACAGAATACCTCCACAAAGCTTTTCACCTCTTCATAAGGATGCTTTTCTGCCAGTTCTTCCAGAAGCTGTTCCGGACGCTGGTTATTGTCGGCTTTCCGGATCATTTCTTCCAGCTCCTCCAGCATGATTCCTCCCCTGGGAAACATGAGCGCCAGCTCCCTTCTGGATTTTGCAAATGCATTTTCTACGGAATATCCGGCAGACAGAGAGGACGCCAGCAGAAGAATCCATTCCCGGAACATTTTCAAAAACTGCTCCTTTTCTTTCTTCTTCCTCACCTTCCCGCATTCCCTGTGCCAGAAGATCAGAAGCGGACTTAAGAACAACACGGCCAGAAAGGTGTCATAATACAGCCAGGAGATTCCCGTCAGCAGGAGCAGTCCGCTCCCCGCATCCACCAGAAGTTCCTTCCTTTGTTTCCCACATACCGGCACGCTGAAATTTTTCAATCTGCTTCATCTCCCCTACCCTCTCCTGTATTCCGCAAATTTTTCCATTCTTTTCCCCGGTTTCCCGGAAGAGGAAAAGCGGATTTAACTCCACCTGTTCCCCTTCCATCCCGGTCACTTCCGTGATTTCGAGAAGTCTGCGGCTTTTATCCCGCAGCCTCCCCAGATAAACGATCAGATCCACTCCGGATGCAATCTGCCTCCGAATGGCCTGTAAGGGCAATTCCATCCCCATTAAAACCATGGTTTCCAGGCGGGTAATCGTGTCGGCGGTACTGTTGGCATGACAGGTGCTGATGCTTCCGTCGTGACCGGTATTCAGGCAGGTAAGCAGTTCAAACGCTTCCGCTCCCCTGACTTCTCCAATAATCAGCCGCGTTGGCCGCATCCTGAGAGACGCCTTAATGAGATCTCTCATGGAAATCTCCCGGCAGTCCTCCGCACCGCCATCCCTGGTTTCCAGCCGGACCAGATTCGGTACGGTTCTGATCTGAAGTTCTGCGGTATCTTCGATGACAATCACCCGTTCATCCTGCGGAATATACCCTGCGAGTACGTTCAGGAACGTGGTCTTTCCGCTTCCGGTACCACCGGCAACGAGAATGGAGTATCCGGCCTGCACCGCTTTCTTTAAAAAATCTGCTTCTTCCTCTGAAAGACTTTCCAGTTCCAGCAGTTTCTGCATGGTCACAGGCTCTTCCGGAAATCTTCGTATTGTGATGATGGGCCCGTTGACTGCTACCGGAGGCAGTACCACATGAACCCGGTCCCCGTTGTCGAGTCTTGCATCGACGATGGGGGACGCTTCATTGACTACCCGGTTGCATGCTCCTGTAATCTGCTGGATAATATCCAGAATCCGTTCTTTGGAAGAAAAAGATTTTTCCCAGCGGCTTAATTTGCCGTTCTTCTCCAGGAAGATTCCATCTGTTCCGTTTACCATGATCTCCGTAATACTTTTTTCCTCCAGTAATTCCTGAAGTACGTCCATCTTACGAAGGGCATAAAACAATTCTTTTTTCATCCTGCATCGTTCGTTGAGAGACAGATGCCGTTCTTTTCCGCAGGATAATACCACTTCATCGATCAGTTCCTGTATTTCTTCATCCGATACCTCCCGGCTTAAATCCACCCGCTCCAGAATCTGCTTTTTCAGTTCTTCACACAGCTCCATGGTTCCTCCTTATTCCCGGATCAGTCCCCGGATGTACGCACCCAGTTTCTGCCGGGGCAGCGCCAGAAGGTCTTCTTCGCTGTCGGGCACATGTTCCAGCTGTGGGAGTTCCAGTTTTTGTAACTTTTCCAACATCTGCAAATTGTCTAAATTCGAAATGTATCGCTCCCACTGGCTGATTTTGGCTCTGGAGATCATGTCCTGCCGCACCGGCATGTAGATTCCGTCGCACTGCCGCAAAAGCTCCGGTTCATGTCCCATGGAATTTCCCAGATCCAGGATAATCACATCATAGGAACTTCTTGTCCGGATAAGCTGCAGCAGATAGCTCCACTCCTCCAGTTCAATCTGCCGAAAATCCGTATAGGATTCACAGGGCGGGATATAATCCATCCGGTCCAGTTTTTGAACCATACTGTTTAACCGATAGAGAAACTGCGTGTTATTTTTTTGTCTTAAAAAATAAATCAGGTCTGACATATTCCAGTGGCCGGTTCCCATAAATCCGGCCATTCCGGAATTTTCCTCCAGATTCAGATATAAAAGGTTCCGGCTCTCCGCCAGTATCTGGCCCAATGTCAGTGCAAATACTGTCTTTCCGATTCCCCCTACCGGTGAATACACCCCGATCAGCCTGTTCTCCTTCCGCACTCCGGTAATGTATGTCTCCTCCGCATCCTGCCCGGAATAGTAATACATAATTTCCCGGAGAATATTTTCCGCCGACTGGTACTTGTAGACGGCCGGCTGACTGCTGAATTCTTTCATCAGGCTGCCTTCCGAGAGGATGATCACACAAGAAATATGGATGAGTTCCTGATACCGCTCATACCACTCCGCCGTAATCAGCAAAATTTCGATCTCTTCTCCGGCAAGCGCCTTCACCAGCTGTTCTTCGTCCGTACATACCCGTACCTGAAAGAGCTGACCTTTCTTCAGGTTCACATACTCCATAAATGCATTTGCATACATTCCGCAGGAGTCTGCAACCCACAAACCCGTGCTTTTCACATAGATACCTCCAGCAGCATCCCTTTCTCTTCTGTGCTGCAATTTCAAAATGGAATTTGGCTCAGAATAAAACTGTGAGCCTATGGCGAAATGCCACATTAAGATAAACGTTTATCACGAGACTCATTATAAGTGCTCGTCTGACGGCTGTCTATGGGGTTTACAATTTGTTCACAAATTTTGGGAATATGTTACAAAAGCCGGACGGCCGCGACGGCGTAAAGCAGAGAAACCCCGCTGAATCCAAGGGTTCCGGATGTCAAAAGACTCCACAGATTGAGTCCCACGGCGCAGGGAATCCCCCAGTTTGCCAGCACGGTATTGATGCCGAAGATGGCAATTGCCCCCATAACAGACCGGATGCAGAAGTTCAGCAGCATCTCCGCCTTATGTTTTACGGTAACCAGAAACAGCACCAGCAGGCAGGCGCCGATAATCAGAAGCATTCCTTTTTCTTTCTCCATCGATTCCGCTCCTCTCCGTCCATCTATATGAATGCACCAGAAAAATATTCCAGATTTCGTATAAATTTTCCTGTGAGCGACTATACTGATACTAACCCATAGATCCAGACAGGAAGGAAGATGATTATGAAAGTAAAAGGAGCAGCCCCCATACCGGACACCCGGAAACAGCAGCTGATGGAAGACCTTGCCAGAACCAGGTCCGCCCTCGACCGTGCCTACTCTAATTTTGAAAACGTCGTGGACCCTGACCTTGTGGACTCTTCCATTTATGAACTTCAGGCCGTGCAGATGCGCTATCGTTTTCTTCTCCGGCAGGCTTCTCTTCTGGAAGAAAGCTCC
>CAVCTH010000074.1:0-1406 GCA_963604695.1 Clostridiales bacterium
GTGGCAGATAAGCCGGCGAAAAAGCAGACTCCTGCCAGAATCACTCCGATGCGTTCAAAGAAAGGAAGCAATGGAATGGAAGTCTGTGTATTCAAACCGACGCAGTTTGATGAGTCCCGTGAGATTACGGATACACTTTTATCCAACTGTACGGTTGTTTTGAACTTTGAAGGACTGGATGTAGAGGTGGCACAGAGAATCATTGATTTCACATCAGGATCCTGCTATGCTATTGGCGGAAATCTGCGTAAGGTTTCCAACTACATATTTATTGTAACTCCCAGAAATGTGGATCTTGCAGGCGATTTCCAGGAGATCGTGGCAGGAGCCTTTGATGTTCCGTCCATCTAAGCGAAACAGGACGGTGAGAGAAACAGGGCATCAGATCATGTATCCGATGCCTTTTTTATCGTATAGGGAACTTTGTTTCTATTGAATTGAGGAGATTCGTATGGCAGAAAATACAGAAAAGATACTTGACGTGAAAAAGGATGGAATATTCAGCTACTCGATTTATCTGGAGCCGGATTTCAGCAGATTGTTGGATGCATTGGAGCCGCTTCAGGTAGCAGGCCGGAGACTTTGCATTGTATCGGACAGTAATGTCTATGAACGGTATGGGGAGGAAGTGAAGACTCTTCTTACCGGACATTGCGCGAAAGTGACGTCTTTTGTGTTCCAGGCCGGAGAAGAGAACAAGACGCTGGATACGGTGCGGAATCTGTATGAGCATCTGATTCTGGAAAAATTTGACCGAAAAGATCTGCTGGTTGCCCTGGGAGGCGGCGTGGTCGGTGATCTGACCGGTTTTGCGGCGGCAACTTATTTAAGAGGCATTGATTTTGTGCAGGTTCCGACGACGCTGTTATCCCAGGTGGATTCCAGTATCGGAGGAAAGACGGGCGTTGACTTTGATGCCTATAAGAATATGGTAGGAGCGTTCCATATGCCGAAACTGGTGTATATGAATCTGGGAACGCTGAAGACACTTTCTGAGCGTCAGTTTGCCTGTGGCATGGGTGAGATTATCAAACATGGTCTCATTCAGGATAAGGAATATTTTACCTGGCTGAAAGAGAACAGTAAGCCGGTTATGGACAGAACCTATGAAGCACTTCTTCATATGGTAGAGGGAAGCTGCCGGATCAAACGCCATGTAGTAGAGGAAGATCCTACAGAAAAAGGAATCCGCGCATGGCTGAATTATGGCCATACGGTGGGACATGCCATTGAAAAACTGAAGAATTTTGAACTCTGCCATGGAGAGTGCGTAGCTATTGGCTCTGTGGCGGCTGCTTATCTCTCCGTAAAACGCGGACTGATTACAGAAGCAGAAGCGGAGGATATCCGCAAAACACTGCAGTTCTATGGCCTGCCTGTATGCACGGATGGACTTTCTGCAGAGG
>CAVCTH010000074.1:1416-9344 GCA_963604695.1 Clostridiales bacterium
CTGTTAAAACATATTGGAGAGGCAGCGGTTTACAAAGATGTGGAGGATGCAGAATTGCTGGAAGCAATCCACTATGTGCTGGAAGGAGAGTCTCATGAATAAATATCTGTGCAAACCATGGTTTGCAGCCATTCTGACAGTGATTCTCATTGGCCTTGATCAGTGGACCAAGATGCTGGCAGTGGCATTTCTGAAAGGAAAGGCTCCTTTTGTGATCTGGAATGGAGTGTTTGAGCTTCGTTATCTGGAAAACAGAGGTGCTGCTTTTGGCATGATGCAGGGGCAGAGAACCTTCTTCCTGATTATGGGAATTATTGTATTTATTGCGGTGGTATATCTCTTTTCCCATATGTCGAAGGAGAGCCGCTTCTGGCCGATCCGCCTGATTGCCGTATTTATTCTGGCGGGAGCCTGGGGAAATATGCTGGACCGCATGCGTCTTTCCTATGTGGTGGATTTCTTTTATTTTAAGCTGATTGATTTTCCGATTTTCAATGTGGCGGATATCTATGTCAGCGTGGGAACGGCAGTGCTGATTGTATTGATCCTGTTCTATTATAAGGAAGAAGAACTGAATCTTCTGCTGAAGGGCAGAAAAGGGGATAAAAAATCATGAGTCAGATTCGTCTGGAAGCGGATGAATCCTACATGGATGAGCGTCTGGACAAATTTTTAAGCGCGGTGCTCCCGGATCAGTCCAGATCCTATCTGCAGAAAATTATTAAAGACGGGAGCGTGCTGGTCAACGGCAAAGCGCAGAAGGCCAGTTACCGGATGGAAGACCAGGACGAGGTTCTGGTAGATCTGCCGGAACTGAAAGAGCCGGAGATTGAGGCGGAAAATATTCCGCTGGATATTTTATATGAGGATGACGACCTCCTGATGGTAAATAAACCAAAAGGAATGGTGGTGCATCCGTCCGCCGGGCATCTGACGGGAACACTGGTCAATGCGGTGATGTACCACTGTAAGGACCGGCTGTCAGGCATTAACGGCGTGATGCGGCCTGGAATTGTACACCGGATCGATATGGATACCACCGGTGTACTTGTCATCTGTAAAAATGACAAAGCGCACAACCATGTGGCGGCCCAGTTAAAGGAGCATTCCATTACCCGGAAATACCGGGCTATCGTCCATGAGGTGATTAAGGAAGAAGAAGGAACCGTGGATGCGCCCATTGGAAGACATCCGGTGGAACGGAAGAAAATGGCAGCCGGGGTGAAGAATGGCAAGCGTGCCGTGACCCATTACCGGGTGCTGCAGCGGTTCCGGAATCATACGTATATTGAGTGTCAGCTGGAGACGGGAAGAACCCATCAGATCCGGGTGCATATGGCATCCATCGGTCATCCTTTACTGGGGGATACCGTCTATGGTCCGGCAAAGAATCCGCTGCACCTGCAGGGACAGACGCTTCATGCACAGGTATTGGGGCTGATTCACCCATCCACCGGAGAATATCTGGAAGTGGAAGCGCCGCTTCCGGAGTATTTTGAAAAGCTTCTGAAGAGCTTATAAAAAATAGAATTGGTAACTAGCGTAAAGGACAGAGACGAATTATGAGTGAAACAAAGCAGACGGGCAGACGGAAGAAGACATCCACATCCGGTACACAGCCCCGGAGAACGCAGAAGTCACAACAGACAAAGACGAGACAGACAAAAACAAAAGCACAGCTGCAGCCACAGGAAAATGGAATCGGTGAGGAGATCGCACTGGTGGTACTTCTGGTGCTGTCAGCCTTCCTTTTTATCAGCAATTTTGGCGTAGGAGGCGTCGTTGGCAGTTTTGTCAGCGGTGTCTTATTCGGCTGCTTTGGATTATTCGCCTATGTAGTTCCGGTGCTGATGCTTCTGGTGATTTTATTTTCACTGGCAAACAAAGAAAGCCTGCTTGCCAAAATCAAAGTGGCAGGCGTGATTCTTGCCTGCCTTGATCTGGCATCCTGTTTCCATCTGGCTGTGATGGGAAAGATAGATTCCACGAAAATTGCAGATATTTATACATATTGCAGTGGCCATCGCGGCGGAGGCGGCGTGGTGGGCGGTCTTCTGGCCAATTTCTTACATAATGTATTTGGATTTGCGGGAGCCTGCCTGGTACTGGCAGGGGTACTGGTGATCTGTGTGGTGATGATTACCGGAAAATCCTTTGTAAAAGTCATGTCCAGAGGAAGCCAGAAAGCCTATGAATCCGCAAGAGACGACATGGTACGCCGTCGTCAGGTATCAGATCAGAGGAGAGAGCAGCGGCGGGAGCAGAAGGAAGAACAGAAAAAACAGCGCCTGAAAAAGAAAGTCAGTGGTGTGGGCGCGGATCTGCTCATTCCGAAGAAGGAGGGCAATGGTCTTCAGGAAGTAGAAGTGAAACCAGAACCGAAAGTTCAGGAAATGCCGGCAACCCCGGAAAATGCCCGGATGCCGGAGGAGACCATTATCGGAGAAGATTTTACGTTCCCGGTACATGAGGTGGAACCGCAGGTTATGAAGGAAGAGCCGGAGTTCCCGGAAAATGCAAGAGAGACCGGCGGCCTTACGGAGATTGGATTTAACGAGGATGATCTCCTGAAAAATGCATTGAGCAGAAGAGAACTGGAAGCGGAGAAGGCACGGGAGGCCAGAGAAAAAGAGGCTGCAGAGAAGACTATGCCGTCGACAGAAGAACTCCCACAGCCAGAGGAACCCCGGCAGGAGGCTCCGGCACCGGCGGTATCCGGAACGGAAGCAGCACAGCCTGCAGTGCCGGTTTATCAGTTTCCGCCATTAAGCCTTCTGAAAGCACCGGAAAAGGGAAAACAGCCGAAAGAGGGAAAGGCATGGCTTCAGGAGACGGCCGGACAGCTGCAGCAGATTATGGAAGATTTCGGCGTCAATGCGACAGTTACCAATGTAAGCCGCGGACCGGCGGTTACCCGTTACGAAGTGCAGCCTGCTCATGGCGTGAAGGTGAGCAAGATTGTAGCGCTGGCGGATGATATCAAGCTGAATCTGGCAGTCCCGGATGTGCGTATTGAGGCGCCTATTCCCGGAAAAGCAGCTGTGGGAATTGAAGTCCCGAATAAAGAAAATTCCATGGTTATGTTCCGGGAACTGGTAGAATCCGAGGAATTTAAGAAACATAAGTCCAAACTGGCATTTGCGGTTGGAAAAGATATCGGCGGCAAGATTATGGTGTCGGACATTGCGAAAATGCCCCATCTTCTCATTGCGGGAGCCACCGGTTCCGGTAAATCCGTGTGTATCAATACATTGATTATGAGTATTCTCTACAAAGCACGTCCGGATGAGGTCAAGCTGATTATGATTGATCCGAAGGTGGTAGAGTTGAGTGCCTATAATGGAATTCCGCATCTGCTGATTCCGGTTGTGACGGATCCGAAGAAAGCGGCAGGAGCGCTGAACTGGGCGGTAACCGAAATGATGGGCCGGTATAACCGGTTTGCAGAACTGAATGTGCGGAATATTCAGGGATATAATGAGAAGATTGATTCCATTGCGGACATTGAGGATGAAAACAAGCCGGAGAAGATGCCGCAGATCGTCATTATCGTAGACGAGCTGGCAGATCTGATGATGGTATCTCCGGGCGAGGTGGAGGATGCTATCTGCCGTCTGGCCCAGTTGGCGCGTGCCGCCGGTATTCATCTGATCATTGCAACCCAGAGACCGTCCGTCAATGTTATTACCGGTCTGATCAAAGCCAATATGCCGTCCAGAATCGCATTTGCGGTCTCTTCCGGCGTGGATTCCAGAACCATTCTTGACATGAATGGCGCGGAGAAGCTGCTGGGAAAAGGAGATATGCTTTTTTCACCTTATGGCATTCCCAAGCCGCTGCGTGTGCAGGGCGCTTTCGTATCCGACGCGGAAGTAGGAGCAGTTGTGGAGTTCTTAAGCAGCCAGAACTGTGAGACAGCCGGAAATAAAGAAGACATGGATGCACGGATGAAGCAGATGCAGACCGCCATGGAAAGTGCAGCCGTTCCGGAAGCAGCCGGAGGCGGCAATGACAGGGATGTGCTGTTTGTGGAAGCCGGAAAATTTATCATTGAAAAAGATAAAGCGTCTATTGGCATGCTTCAAAGATGGTTTAAGATTGGATTTAACCGTGCGGCCAGAATTATGGATCAGCTGGCTGATGCCGGCGTAGTTGGCGAGGAAGAAGGAACCAAACCGAGAAAAGTGCTCATGTCCATGGAACAGTTTGAGCAGTATATAGAGGAATACTAAAGGGAAAGGAGTGCATCATTCGGCATGAAATGTCAGAAATGCGGAGCAGAGATTCCGGAAGGAAAGATTTACTGTGAAAAATGCGGACAGGCCATTCAGATGGTTCCGGATTATAATCCTGTAGACGATATTTCCATTGGAACCGAAGAGTCGGTGGATGAGCAGCTCCGATCCAGTTATACTGTTTCTGAGCAGGAAGAAGAGGAAGATCTGCAGAATGAGCAGAAGCCGTGGTACCGCAGATGGGGATTCCGCATTGCATTTCTCTGCCTGCTGGGAGCAGGAACCGTTGCGTATCAGTCGGCTTATCATTTTATGAGAGCAGATCAGGAAGTGGAGGCGGAACCGGAGGAGACGGTTCTGCTGGAAAAGCCGCTGTTCAGCATGGAGCCGGGGACTTACAGCCATACGCTTCAGCTGATTCTGTCCCATACGGAACGGGAAGACGGTGCGATTTATTATACAACCGACGGGACAACGCCGGATGTGTACAGCTCCGTATACCACAGCCCGATTTCTATTGATGAGGGAACGACCATTATCCGGGCGGTCTTTATCCGCAGCGACGGAGTGCAGAGTGAAGAGGCCGATGGCACATATAAAGTGGTCTTTGAATATCCGGACGAACCGGTCTTCAGCGTGGCAGAGGGACAGTACGTGGGTGGATTTCTTGTATCCATCCGGGCCGGGGCAGGCAGTAAGATTTATTATACAACCAATGGGGAGGAGCCGGACCGGTATTCCACCCGGTATACAGGACCTATTCAGATCAATCCGGGACTGACCGTGCTTCAGGCGGTAGCTGTGGATGAGAATAACCGGGAGAGTGGAGTGGTCGAGGCGATCTATGATGTAAAAGAAGCAGATCCGATCGTGGATCCTGCTGTGGATCCCGCTGCTCAGGAAGTTGTTCCGGCAGAAAATCCTGCTTCATAATCCGATTTTTGGAAAGATTTTGTTAAATTTTTGTTGAAATCTGCATGAATATGGATTATCATAAAAAGTAATGATTTGTAATCTGCAGTGTATATAACACGGCAAGATATAGGAGGCTATGTATGTTCAAGATTTTAGAGGCAGAGCAGCTGTCTGCAAACGTCTACAAACAGGTCATTCTCGCTCCGAGAGTGGCAAAGTCTTGCGAGCCGGGTCAGTTCATTATCTTAAGAGTGGACGAGCACGGAGAGCGCATCCCGCTTACCATCTGTGATTATGACAGAGAAGCAGGAACCGTTACCATCGTATTCCAGCCGATTGGTGTATCTACCAACAAACTGGTAGCACTGAAAGCCGGCGACGCCATTGCTGACTTTGTAGGACCGCTGGGACATCCGTCTGATCTGGTTACGGATGACTTTGAAGAAGTTAAGAAGAAAAAAGTTGTTTTCATCGCTGGTGGAGTAGGTACTGCTCCGGTATACCCACAGGCAAAATGGCTGCATGAGCATGGTATCGAGTGCGATATTATCGTTGGTGCAAGAACCAAAGATATCCTGATCATGGAAGAAGAGATGAGCAAGGTTGGTAACCTGTATCTTTGTACTGATGACGGAAGCTACGGTTTCAAGGGTGTTGGTACCGCTATGCTTGAGAAACTGGTAAGCGAAGGACATCACTATGATCTGTGTGTTGCTATCGGACCGATGATCATGATGAAATTTGCATGTCTTACCACCAAGAAGCTTGGTATCCCGACTGTTGTCAGCATGAACCCGATCATGGTAGACGGAACCGGTATGTGCGGTGCCTGTCGTGTGATGGTTGGAGATGAAGTGAAGTTTGCATGTGTAGACGGACCGGAGTTCGACGGCCACAAGATCGACTTTGATCAGGCTATGAAGAGAGCAGCAATGTACAAGACCGAAGAGGGAAGACGTTTCCTTGCATTCAAAGAGGGAGCAACCCACCACGGCGGCTGCGGAAATTGCGGAGGTGACAAATAATGGCACAGGGACTGACTAGAGTACCGGTTAGAGAGCAGAACCCGAAGGTTCGTGCTACGAACTTCGAAGAAGTATGCTACGGTTACAATAAAGAAGAAGCAGTAGAAGAAGGAAAACGCTGTCTCGGCTGTAAAAAACCGAAATGTGTAGAAGGATGTCCGGTTTCCATCAATATTCCGGAGTTCATCGCAGCAGTAAAAGAAGAAAAATTTGATGAAGCTTTTAAGATCATCAGCAAATCTTCCGCCCTTCCGGCAGTTTGTGGACGTGTATGCCCGCAGGAGAGCCAGTGCGAGGGTAAATGTGTCCGTGGTCTGAAAGGTGATCCGGTTGCTATCGGTAAACTGGAGCGTTTCGTTGCTGACTGGGCAAGAGAGAACGGTATCAAACCGGAAGCTCCGGCTGAGAAGAATGGTAAGAAAGTTGCAGTGATCGGTTCCGGTCCTTCCGGACTGACCTGTGCAGGAGACCTTGCAAAACTTGGTTATGATGTAACCATTTTCGAGGCATTACATAAAGCAGGCGGCGTACTGGTATATGGTATTCCGGAGTTCCGTCTTCCGAAAGACCGCGTTGTCGGACCGGAAGTTGAGAACGTAAAATCTCTCGGCGTTAAGATCGAGACTGACGTTATCATCGGTAAGACTGTTACCATCGACGAGCTGATCGAGAACGAAGGATTCGATGCAGTATTCATCGGTTCCGGTGCAGGACTTCCGAAATTCATGGGTATTCCGGGTGAGACCGCTTGTGGCGTTCTTTCCGCAAATGAGTTCCTGACCAGAAACAACCTGATGAAAGCTTTCGATGAGAGTTATGATACCCCGATCGTACACGGCAAGAAAGTCGTAGTCGTAGGTGGTGGTAACGTTGCTATGGATGCTGCACGTACTGCACTGCGTCTTGGCGGCGAGACTCACATCGTATACAGAAGAAGTGAGGAAGAGCTTCCGGCTCGTAAAGAGGAAGTTCATCACGCGAAAGAGGAAGGTATCATCTTTGACCTTCTGACCAATCCGGTAGAGATCATCGTTGATGAGAATGACTGGGTAAAAGGCGTTAAATGTATCAAGATGGAACTGGGTGAGCCGGATGCTTCCGGAAGACGTCGTCCGGTAGAGATTCCGGGATCTGAGTTCGTAATTGATTGCGATACCGTAGTTATGTCCCTGGGAACTTCCCCGAACCCGCTGATCTCCTCCACAACCAAAGGTCTTGAGATCAACAAGAGAAAATGTATCGTTGCTACCGAGGATACTGGCGCTACCTCCAAAGAGGGCGTTTACGCCGGTGGTGATGCAGTTACCGGAGCAGCTACCGTTATCCTGGCAATGGGCGCAGGTAAAGCAGCAGCAAAAGGTATTCATGAGTATCTGAGCCAGAAATAAAATGTATAAATAAAAATGAGCGGTCTTAAACAGACTGCTCATTTTTTATGTCTATCTCTTTATATTCTCCCGGTTTCAGTTCCGGATCCAGTACAAGTTCTCCCATGGAGATACGTTTTAATCGAATCACGCAACAGCCGACGACTTTCAGCATACGGCGGATCTGGCGTTTGCGGCCTTCGGAGATGGTGATGGTGCCGAATACTACCGGATGATCCGGCAGGTTATACTTTAGTTTTTCCTGCATATCCGGATGGAGGTGAGGGATGACTTCCGATAGAATGGAAGTGCCGGTAACTGTGACAGCGGCACCTGTGGTGGGGCGGTCAGATCCGATGAGCAGGACGCCTTCAGATAATTTCCGA
>CAVCTH010000075.1:0-9312 GCA_963604695.1 Clostridiales bacterium
TGCAGGTGCTTCTCGATCACGGCATCGACCGGATTTCCATTAATCCCCAGACCATGAACCAGAAGACGCTGGATATCATCGGCAGACGGCATACGGTGGAGCAGATCAAAGAGGCGTTCTCTACGGCCCGCGATATGGGATTTTCTCATATCAATATGGACCTGATCGTTGGACTGCCGGGCGAGACCTATGAGGATGTGGAACATACCATGCAGGAAGTACAGCGGATGGCGCCGGACAGCGTGACTGTTCATTCCCTCGCCATCAAGCGGGCCGCACGGTTAAGTCTCTTCAAGGATAAATATGAGGAGATGGGTCTGGAAAATAACATGCAGATCATGGATATGACTGCCAGATACTGTGCCGAGATGGAATTATCCCCCTATTATCTCTATCGCCAGAAAAATATGGCGGGAAATTTTGAAAATGTAGGATATGCAAAGGTTGACAAAGCCGGGATTTACAATATACTGATTATGGAAGAAAAACAGACCATTCTGGCCGCAGGTGCAGGAGCGTCCACGAAAGTGGTGCTTCCGTCGGATCAACCGGAAATCATGGAAAGCCGGATTGAACGATGCGAGAATGTGAAGGATGTCAGTCAGTACATTGAGCGGATTGATGAAATGATCGAGCGAAAAGAGAAGTTCTTTCTTTCCAATCAAATGTAGAAGCGTCCCATTGCATCACCTGAAGAAAATATACTAAGCAGAGAGGAACAAGATTTATGCCTTTAAAGAAGAAACCGGTTACCGGTATGAAAGACATTCTGCCCGCAGAGATGCAGGTCAGAGATTATGTTACCGGACTGATTAAAGAAACCTATAAAAGTTTTGGATTTTCTCCGATCGAGACTCCGTGTGTGGAGCACATCGAGAACCTGTGCAGCAAGCAGGGCGGAGACAATGAGAAGCTGATCTTCAAGATCATGAAGAGAGGCGAGAAACTGAATCTGGAGACTGCCCAGAGTGAGGCAGACCTGACCGACAGCGGTCTTCGCTATGACCTGACCGTGCCGCTTTCCAGATTTTATTCCAACAATGCCAATGATCTGCCGACTCCGTTCAAGGCACTGCAGATGGGCAGCGTATGGAGAGCTGACCGTCCTCAGAGAGGACGTTTCCGTCAGTTCGTTCAGTGTGACATTGATATCCTTGGCGAGCCGACCTGCCTGGCAGAGATCGAGCTGATCCTGGCTACCACCACACTGCTTGGAAAACTGAATTTCAAAGATTTCAAAGTACGTATCAATGAGCGTCGTATCTTAAAAGCTATGGCATCCTACAGCGGATTTACCGAGGACCAGTATGATCAGGTCTTCATTATTCTCGACAAGATGGATAAGATTGGCTGGGATGGCGTGAAGGCAGAGCTCATCGAGTCCGGATATCCGGCAGAAAACGTAGAGAAATACGTTACTATGTTCGATGAGATGGAAAAAGCAGAGGATGCACTTGCATATCTGGAGGAGAAGCTTGCAGGCGTTCTGGAAGAGGGCGTTATCGAGAATCTTCGTACCATCCGCACCAGCGTGGAGGCTACTGCCGCATCTAAATTCCAGCTGGTATTTGACCCGACTCTGGTACGTGGTATGTCCTACTACACCGGAACCATTTTCGAGATCGAGATGGCAGAGTTCGGAAGCTCTGTAGCAGGCGGCGGCCGCTATGATAAGATGATCGGAAAATTCACCGGAAAAGATACTCCGGCCTGCGGATTCTCCATTGGATTTGAGCGAATCATCACGATCCTTATGGAGCAGAATTTCCAGGTACCGGGTACCTCCGGAAAGAAAGCATTCCTGATCGAGAAAAATATGCCTGCAGACAAGCTCTGCGAGGTATTAAAAGAGGCAAAGGCAGAGCGTGAAGCAGGTGCCCAGGTACTTGTAGCTCTGATGAATAAAAACAAAAAATTCCAGAAAGAGCAGCTTTCCAAAGAAGGCTACACGGAATTCAAGGAATTTTTCTGCAGATAAGCTGCAGCGAGGAAGAGAGAGGTAAGAAACATGCAGGGAAGAACCCATAACTGCGGAGAACTGCGTCTTGAGAATGCCGGACAGGAAGTCCGTCTGGTAGGCTGGTACGAGAACATCCGTAAAGTAAGTAAGAATTTAGGATTCCTCATTTTAAGAGATTTCTACGGAACGACCCAGATCGTGGTAGAGACTGAGGAGATCATGGATCAGCTGTCCGAGCTGAATTATGAGTCTACCATCCAGGTAGACGGTGTTGTCCGTGAGAGAAGCAGCAAGAATGCAAAGCTTCCGACCGGAGATATTGAGGTAGTGCCGACTAAGATTGAAGTGCTGGGCAAATGCCGTTACAACGAGCTGCCGTTCCAGATCAATCATTCCAAAGACGCGGATGAGAATATCCGTCTGAAATATCGTTATCTGGATCTGCGTAATCCGGAAGTAAAGAGCAAGATCGTGCTGAGAAGCAAGATCGTGGCTGACCTTCGTCAGAGCATGACCGCTCATGATTTCATGGAGATCACCACCCCGATCCTGACCTGTTCTTCTCCGGAGGGAGCAAGAGATTATCTGGTACCGTCCAGAAATCATCCGGGCAAGTTCTATGCACTGCCCCAGGCTCCGCAGCAGTTCAAACAGCTTCTGATGGCTTCCGGATTTGACCGTTATTTCCAGATCGCTCCGTGCTTCCGTGATGAGGATGCCAGAGCAGACCGTTCTCCGGGAGAGTTCTATCAGCTGGATATGGAGATGGCATTCGCAAGCCAGGAGGATGTATTTGCAGTCCTTGAGGATGTACTTCCGCCGATCTTCTCCAAATACGGCATTTACAAAGAGGCTTCCAAACCGCCATTCAAGAGAATCCCGTATCTGGAAGCAATGGATAAATATGGTTCCGACAAGCCGGACCTTCGCATCAGCCTGTTAGTACAGGATGCAACGGATGTACTCGCTGACTGTGGATTCGGACCGTTTGAAGGAAAGACGGTAAAAGCAATCGTTGCTCCTGATTTCAAGGGCACGAGAAAAGTCATTGATAAACTGTGTGCTGATGTAGAAGTACAGAGCGGACAGAAAGCATACTGGTTCCGGCTGGATGACAAGATGGAGCTGGTAGGCGGTATCTCCAAGTTCCTGCAGGAGAAGAAAGATGCTGTTGTGGCAGCTCTTGGACTGAAAGCAGGCGACTTTGTAGGTCTGACTGCAGGCGACTTAAAGACTGCTCAGAAGACCGCAGGTGTGCTCAGAAAGATGCTGGGTGCATCTTCTGATGCTTACATGAAGAAAGACTGCTATGAGTTCTGCTGGATCGTAGACTTCCCGATGTATGAGATCGGTGAGGAGTCCGGCGAGCTGGAGTTCTGCCATAACCCGTTCTCCATGCCGCAGGGCGGACTTGACGCTCTGGAGAATCAGAACCCGCTGGATATCCTGGCATATCAGTATGACCTGGTATGTAACGGCGTTGAGCTTTCTTCCGGCGCTGTTCGTAACCACGATCCGGAGATCATGGTCAAAGCATTCAACATCGTTGGACTGGGCGAGGATGATGTGAAAGCAAAATTCCCGGCTATGTACAATGCATTCTGCTACGGAGCACCGCCACACGCTGGTATCGCTCCTGGTGTAGACCGTATGGTCATGCTCATCGCAGGTGAGGAGAGTATCCGTGAGATTATTCCGTTCCCGATGAACAAGAACGCACAGGATGTCATGATGGGAGCACCGGCTGAGGTTGAGGAAAGACAGCTTCGCGACGTGCATATCCGGATTGTCAAAGAAGAAAAAGAAAAAACAGAAGAGTAATCTTTATGAAATCCGCAGAACCGGGCAGCCGGGACTGCGGATTTTTTGCTGCATCGGAAACTTTGTTTGTTGTGTTCCTGCGTATTGCCTTGTATAATGGAATCAGTAGAGTTCGGGGAGGATACATAAGGTGATCAAGTGTCATAACTGCGGTGCCGACATCGAGGAACTTGCGCTGCGCTGTCCGTACTGCGGGGCCATGAATGAACCGGGTGCGGAACATAAATACATGCAGGATTTGTACAAGCTGAAGGATGATCTTGATGATCTGGGGGACATGCCTCAGGAGGAGATTTCCGATGAAGTAAAAAGTCATGCAAAATTTACCGGAAAGGCATTTGCGGTGATTGTGCTGATTGTACTGTTTCTGGTGGGAATTTTCCTTTTCCTCCGGTTTTCGGGAGATCTGATCTGGAAAGCGCACGAGGTCATAACCCATACAAGATCGGCGGATACCAGGGAACAGATGCAGTGGGAACGGAAATATTTCCCACAGCTGGACGAATGGTATGAAGAAGGGGATTATGAGTCGATTCAGAATTTCTTTGATGAGACAGACGAGGCAGCAGATGGAATTCAGTATGGATATTCCAACTGGGAACACTGGGGACTCATGGCTTTCTACGATCCCTGGAGAGAATGCATGGATCTGTGGGACCGGGTGAAAAATGGTGAGGAGACTTACGACTATGAGTTCCAGAGCGCTCTTTATGATGCATTGACCATGAGTTACGACCGGGATCTTTTTCCGCTGAAGAATGAGAAGGACCGTGAGCAGGCGGATGTCTGGATTGCAGATGCGGATGCCTTTATAAAAGAGGTATACCAGATGGATGAGCAGGACATGCAGGACCTGAAGGCGAAAGCGGAAAAAGACGGCTTTCTGGATTATAAAGTAATCTATAAGTACGTGGAGGAGAACAAGAGTGAAATGTAATTACTGTGGAGCGGATCTGACCATTGATGATGAGGTGTGTCCTTTTTGTCATCAACCTAATCCGTATTATGTAAAGCACCGGGAGGATATGCACCGGTATGAGCAGGATTACCAGGAGACCAAAAGCGACGTCTATGAGACGGCGGGAAAGACCAGCCGGAAAGCGACGCAGATTGCCATTCTGGCAGTACTGGGCGGACTGTTCCTCGGAACCGTCGTGCTGAATACCTATATCTGGACCGTAGAGAAGGCGATCCAGAGTCATAAAATCCGGAAACATATTTCCACCCATCTTGCCAATTTGGACCAGTATCTTGCAGAAGAGGACTGGGCTTCTTTCAGCGACTATATGGATGTGAATCAGCTGTACTATTCCGGTATCGATGAATTGGATGATTACTGGTATTTCCGGCAGCTGGCGGATGATTACAATTACATTTATGAATCCTGCATGCATCTGGTGGATTACGATAATCTGGATGAAGAGGAGTATTATTATTACACACCGGATTATTCCATGGAACAGATTGCAGATGGTCTGAAAAATATGTATGACTTTATAAAAAAGGATGAATATTCCACCTATTATGAAGTTTATCAGGCACATCAGGACTGGTGTGATTCTGTTATCGCAGAGGCGGAAGAACTGGTACAGGCCTACGTGGGCGTGGACAGTGAGGTGATCGAGTCGGGACAGATTCGTGAACTGTCCAGAACCAAGCTGGTGGTATTACTGGAAAGGAGCTACAACAAGGATGAATCGTAAATTATTTCGGGTGATTACCGTAGTACTGGCCGTATTGATCGTGTGGCAGCTTCTGAACCTGGCGCTGCAGCTTCATGATGATGTATATCATTACAGCTATGATGAGGATACCTTCCTCTATACCATCCAGGACGGCAGATACTCGGAACTGCCGGAGAAGAAGCGCAAAAATGAGATGGAACATGTGAAAGCAGACGCGCAGCTTCAGGAGTGCTACGCGGTAGCAGATTATTATGAAGCTGCATCCATGTACTATATGTATCTGCAGAACGGGGATACGGAGAAGAGTAAAAAAGCAGAAGCAGATATGAAAACTGCACAGTCCGGCATGGGTGAGCTGGAATACTGTGCAGCGGAGATTGATTCTTATTTTGAAACCTATTTTGCGGACTAGTTCGTCAGATGATGAATCCAGCGGTAACTCTTAAACCGCAGGAAAATGGGAATGCACTTAAACAGCTGGTCGCACTGGACCGCAACCACTACCAGTTCGACCGGCCATTTCCATACGAAAGCGGACAGAAAAGAGAGCGGCATCACGATGACCCAGGTGGAAATGAGATTCAGCCACAGGGAAAATCTGGCGTCGCCGGATCCCTGGATAATACCGATGGCAACCGGCATCTGATAGGACATGCCGATCATGACGACGCTCATGATGATCATAAAGTGATCCGCCAGCACCATGGCCTCCGGTGTCAGCCGGTACATGGACAGAAGCGGTGTCCGTACCACATAGAGAATCAGCGCC
Organism: Clostridiales bacterium; assembly: GCA_963604695.1. Classification (GTDB taxonomy): domain Bacteria; phylum Bacillota; class Clostridia; order Lachnospirales; family Lachnospiraceae; genus Hominiventricola. The sequence continues at coordinate 6,236 of CAVCTH010000075.1, forward strand.
AGCAACAGGCCAATGCAGATATCAATGACGGACAACGTCCGGGCATCGGAGCGAACCCGTTCCAGATTACCTGCGCCGATGCTGTTGCCGATCATGACAGCAGAAGCGGAGGCCAGCGCAGAGACGACGACTTTCAGATACTGATAGAAGGTCGTGGATACAGAGTTGGCGGCGATGGCATCCGAGGACAGATGGCCCAGGATGGCAGTCTGCATGGGAACGGATACAGCCCAGAGAATGGCAGCCGTCAGAATCGGAATGCCGACTTTCAGGAAGGAATGTAACAGTTCCCGGCTTCCGTCAAATAATCCGTCTGAAAACAGGCGGATTTTTTTATCCATTTTTGCCACATAGACAAGGACGATCAGAAGCTCCACGATTCTGGCAGCCAGCGTACCGATGGCGGCACCGCGGATTCCCATTTCCGGAAATCCAAATCGGCCGAAGATCAGCGTATAGTTGATGCATCCGTTGAGGATCAGGGAAATGACGGAGATAAGAAAGGCAATCCGTACCGTTCCCACACTTCGGAGCATGGAGATCAACAGGTTACTGAAAATAAACAGCACAAAGGTCCATTTGAGCAGATCCAGATAGACCAGTCCTTCTGCAATAATTGCATCTGATGTGGTGAAAATCCGAAGCAGCTGCTCCGGGAAAAGGGTGCAGACTCCCAATACTAATACAGAGATCAGAAGGCAGCATTTCAAGGCAATGCCGGTCAGCTGCCGGATGGGACGCACCTCCCCTTTGCCCCAGTACTGGGAGGCAAGAGCAACCAGTGCATTTCCGATGGGAATGGCGGTCTGCTGTACCATAAAGAAAATCTGATTGACTGTGGCAGCACCGGACAGCGCATTCTGGCTGTAACTTCCCAGCATAATATTGTCCAGCATGTTGACGCTGTAGGCGATCAGATTCTGCAGTGTAATGGCCACTAATAAACCGAATAATGTTTTATAAAAAGAAGAATCCATGGTAAAAAAGGATTCTTTTTTGTTTGCGATAGTATTCATAACAAGTCCTCTCTTTCTCTATCCAAGATACTACAAAAACGGGGAAATAACAAGAAACAGAGTAATATTTCACAAAAATCCCCTCCCAAAATCTGTACTTATGACGAAAATAACAACGAACGACAGAATTTACTTGCATTTATTGTGGAAAAGCTCTATGATAGATGCATAAGAACTGGAAACGTTTCCAGAAATAAACGGGAGGATTACAATATGAAAAGAAAATTAGTGGCAATGACCATGGCGTGTACACTGGCAGCTACCGCATTGACTGGTTGCGGCGGTTCCTCAGATGGAGGAAGCAGCACAGCAGACAGCACTGCAGCAGAGACAACGGCATCTGATGCAGAAGGTTCTGTTTATTATCTGAACTTTAAACCGGAGCAGGATGAGCAGTGGCAGGAGCTGGCAAAAGCGTATACCGAGGAGACCGGCGTACCGGTAACCGTAGTAACCGCAGCTTCCGGAAACTATGAGACAACGTTGATGAGTGAGATGGGCAAGAGCGGAGCTCCGACGCTGTTCCAGGTAAACGGACCTGTTGGACTGGCGAACTGGAAAGATTACTGCTATGATCTGTCTGGATCTGATATCTACAGCCAGCTGACCAGCGATACTTATGCATTAAAAGAGGGAGACACCGTATACGGTATCGCATATGTAATCGAGTCCTATGGACTGATCGTAAATAAGACCTTACTTCAGACTGCAGGCTACACCATCGACGACATTCAGTCCTTCGATGATCTGAAGAAAGTAGCAGAAGACATTACCGCAAGATCTTCTGAACTTGGATTTGCAGCATTTACTTCCGCTGGTATGGACGGATCTTCCGACTGGAGATTCAAGACCCATCTGGCAAACCTTCCGATCTACTTCGAGTATCAGGAAGACGGCATCAGCAGCACCGATGCAATCAAAGGAACTTACCTTGATAACTATCGCAACATCTGGGATCTGTACATCAACAACAGTACCTGTGATCCGGCAGAGCTTTCCGCTAAGACCGGTGATGACTCCAGAAATGAATTCCTGGCAGGCGAGGCAGTCTTCTTCCAGAATGGTTCCTGGGAGTACGGAAACCTGACCGCTGACGGCGCATACACCGATGATGACCTTGCAATGATCCCGATCTATATCGGAGCTGGCGACGAGGCTAACCAGGGACTGTGTACCGGTACTGAGAACTACTGGTGTGTAAATAACCAGGCTGACGAGGCAGACATTCAGGCAACGCTTGATTTCATCAACTGGTGTGTAACTTCTGATCTGGGAACCAAGACCATGGCAGAAGATATGGGATTTGTCATTCCGTTCAAGGGTGCTCAGGAATCTCAGAACCTGTTCGTAAAAGAGGATACCGAGTACACTGCAGCAGGCAAGACTCCGGTATCATGGAACTTCACTACCATGCCGTCTGAAGAGTGGAAGAATGGCGTAGGCCAGGCACTTACCGCTTATGCAGCAGATCAGACCGATGCAAACTGGGATGGTGTTGTATCCGCATTCGTAGATGGATGGGCAACCGAGTATCAGCTGGCAAACGGACAGTAGATAGAAACGTAACGCAACATAAACAGGGGCGGGCAAGCGACTTGCCCGCCCTTTTTACGACCTGAAGGGGGAATGGCTTTATGGAAAAAGCAATCAAACGGTATTCGCCGATCTTTGTACTGCCCACATTGCTGGCATTTATGATTGGTTTTATCATTCCGTTTATTCAGGGACTGTACCTGTCCTTCTGCCAGTTTACAACGGTGAATAATGCATCCTGGACAGGAATTTCCAATTATCAGAGAGCATTTGCAGACAGTTCCTTTCTTTCATCTTTTAAATTTACGGTAATGTTTGCAGTGGCATCCATTGTGCTGATCAACGTAATCGCATTTGCACTGGCGCTGCTGCTGACCAGACAGTTAAAAGGAACCAACGTGTTCCGTACCATTTTCTTCATGCCGAACCTGATCGGCGGAATCGTGCTGGGTTATATCTGGCAGATTCTGATTAACTGTATTCTGTCCATCGTAGGACAGCCGCTTCTGGCACTGAACAGTCATGCAG
>CAVCTH010000076.1:0-9237 GCA_963604695.1 Clostridiales bacterium
CTTCTTTCATCTCGGTCTCAGTAGCAGCACCTACACGGATAACAGCTACGCCGCCGGACAGTTTTGCATAACGCTCCTGAAGTTTCTCTTTATCAAACTCAGATTTGGTTTTCTCAATCTCAGCCTTGATGGTTCTTACACGGTCTGCGATAGCAGCCTTATCACCAAGACCATCTACGATAACGGTAGTCTCTTTCTGTACTTTTACAGATTTAGCACGGCCAAGCATCTCAAGAGTAGCGTCTTTCAGTTCCAGACCAACTTCCTCGGAGATTACAGTACCGCCTGTCAGGATTGCGATATCCTGCAGCATTGCTTTTCTTCTGTCACCATATCCCGGAGCTTTTACTCCTACAGCGGTAAAGGTTCCACGCAGTTTGTTCAGTACCAGAGTGGTCAGAGCCTCGCCCTCGATGTCCTCTGCAATGATGAGCAGTTTCTTACCGGACTGTACCAGCTGCTCCAGTACCGGAAGAATCTCCTGGATATTGGAAATCTTCTTATCCGTAATCAGGATGTACGGATCATCCAGAACTGCTTCCATCTTCTCAGTATCAGTTGCCATGTATGCGGAAATGTATCCACGGTCAAACTGCATACCTTCTACTACATCCAGCTCGGTCTGCATGGTCTTGGACTCTTCGATGGTGATAACACCGTCGTTTGCTACTTTCTCCATAGCGTCTGCAACCATATCGCCTACTTTGTCATCACCGGCAGAGATTGCTGCAACTCTTGCCATCTGATGTTTTCCGGATACTTTGCTGCTCATTTCTGCAATTGCTTCTACCGCTTTGTCAGTTGCTTTCTTCATACCTTTTCTCAGGACGATCGGGTTAGCACCTGCTTCCAGGTTCTTCATTCCTTCGTGGATCATTGCCTGAGCAAGAACAGTAGCGGTTGTGGTACCGTCACCAGCTACATCGTTAGTCTTGGTAGCTACTTCTTTTACCAGCTGTGCGCCCATGTTCTCGAACGGATCTTCCAGCTCGATCTCTTTTGCAATGGTAACACCATCGTTGGTGATCAGCGGAGCGCCGAACTGTTTGTCAAGAACTACGTTTCTTCCTTTCGGTCCGATGGTTACGCGGACGGTATCTGCAAGTTTATTTACACCGGCTTCCAGTGCTTTTCTGGCGTCAACGCCATATTTTAAATCTTTAGCCATGATTCAATTCCTCCTGTCATACTGACATTTTATTTTTTAGATTACTCAACAATTGCAAGAATATCATTCTGTCTTACGATAACGTACTCTTCCTCGTCAAGTTTTACTTCGTTGCCTGCAAACTTGGAGTAGATTACCTGATCGCCAACCTTTACCTGCATGGTAACTTCTTTTCCGTCTACCATTCCGCCAGGTCCTACAGCAATAACCTCTGCCGTTACCGGTTTCTCCTGAGATTTTGCTGCAAGGATAATTCCGGATTTGGTGGTCTCCTCTTTCTCTGTCTGTTTTAATACAACTCTGTCACCCAAAGGTACTAACTTCATGATAATTCCTCCTGTCATACTTCCATTCGTTTTATTAGCACTCACTTAAGTTGAGTGCTAACCTTTAGTCATTATATTAGTATGGTTGTTCCAAAATGTCAATGGGGAATTTTTATTTTTTCAAAATTTTAATACTTTTTACCGGACATGCGGTTCTTCTCTACTTTTTCCAGTTCCGCAAAGACACAGTCGTTGATGACTTTGATGTTGGTTCCCTTCATTCCGGAGGAACGGGACTCAATGACGCCTGCACTCTCGAATTTGCGGAGGGCATTGACGATGACGGAACGGGTAATGCCTGCCTTGTCAGCGATCCGGCTGGCTACCAGCGTACATTCGTCTCCCTTCATTTCCTTAAAGATCAGAAGAATCGCTTCCAGCTCGGTAACAGACAGGGTGCTGATGGCAGACTGTACGATATGCTGTCTGCGGATCTCCTCTGCATTTTCTTCATGAACGGCACGCATCATTTCCAGACCTACAACGGTAGTGCCATATTCACTTAAGATAATGTCATCGATATCATAGTCGTCCTCGTATTTGTAAAGGAACAGGGTTCCCAGACGCTCACCTGCAATATCAATCGGGGTTACCAGTGCGTGATACTTTTTAATATTCTCCACAGCAAATCCCAGTGTCTGTAAATTTACATTTTCTTTGGTGGAAAGGATGCCTAACAGACGCTCGTTCAGCAGCGGATCAATGATGCCGCCTACTTTATCTACGATCAGCTCATGAATCTCATCAACGCCCTCAAAGCTGCTGATACCCAGGACCTTTCCTTTTTTACTGATAACCAGAACATTGGAATTCAAAATATCTGACAGAACCCGGCAGATATCGTTGAAGACTACTTTGCTGGAATTGTTATTATGCAGAAGCTTGTTAATTTTTCTTGTTTTGTCCAATAATTGTACACTCATTTTTCTCTCTCCATATCCATGTAATATTCAGAGTCCCATTGATAAAAACGCCTTTTTCAAAGGCTGATCGGCTCTATATACGCACAAAGTGCAGCCACCCCACGCGGCTGCACTTTGCATCTTAGCATATTTGTCTGTATTTTTCAATCAATTCTGAAAATTATTTGTTTTCTTTTGTAGAATTCTCTTCTTTTGGCATTTCCGGGCGTTTCCAGGATACATAATCGCAATCCGGATATCCCTCACAACTGTAGAACTTCCGTCCTTTGGAAGAACGTCTGAGTACCACTTCTTTTCCACATTTCGGACATTTAACGCCAATCTTTTCCAGATATGGCTTGGTATTTCTGCACTCCGGGAATCCCGGGCAGGCCAGAAATTTTCCATGGGGGCCGTATTTGACTACCATGTTCCGTCCGCACTGTTCGCAGATGACATCAGATACTTCATCCTGAATCTGCACTTTTTCCAGATCCGCTTCCGCTTTCTCAACGGCTGCTGCCAGATCCGGGTAGAAATTGCTGACGACGGTCTTCCAGCTGACTTTGCCTTCCTCTACCATATCCAGGAGAGACTCCACATTTGCGGTGAAATCCGGTTCCACAATACTCGGGAACGCCTGCTTCATCATATTGTTGACCACTTCACCCAGCTCGGTCAGATAAAGATTCCGCCCCTCTTTTGCCACATAGCGGCGGGCAATGATGGTGCTGATGGTCGGCGCATAGGTACTGGGACGTCCAATGCCCAGTTCCTCCAGTGTCTTGACCAGAGCTGCCTCTGTATAATGGGCCGGCGGCTGCGTAAAGTGCTGTTTGTCCTCCAGCTCCTTCAGGGTCAGTTCTGAATCCGGTCCCAGTTCCTTTAAGAGGTTCAGGCTTCCGCCCTTCTCATCATCCTCCTGGGTATAAACGGACATAAATCCGTCAAAAGCAATGGAAGATGCAGATACGGTAAAGCGGTAGCCGCCTCCGTCGATCTTCACTGCCATGGTATTGTATTTGGCATCTGCCATGCAGCTGGCCGTGAACCGTTTCCAGATCAGCTGGTACAGACGATACTGATCTCTGGAAAGAGACTCCTTGATGGAAAGAGGCAGTCTGCTGATGTCGGTCGGACGAATGGCCTCATGGGCATCCTGAATCTTCTTGCCCGTAGCCTTCTTCGCTTCGCCGTGACGCAGATAATTCTCTCCATACTGTTCTCCGATATAAGACTCTGCCATGCGGGCTGCCTCATCGGAAATTCGCGTGGAATCCGTACGAAGATAGGTAATGATACCTACCGTACCCTGTCCTTCAATATCAATTCCTTCGTATAACTGCTGTGCCAGACGCATGGTCTTGGAGGTGGAGAAATTCAGCACCTTGGATGCTTCCTGCTGCAGCGTACTGGTGGTAAACGGAAGCGGCGCTTTCTTGGTGCGCTCTCCCTTCTTCACATCCGTCACGGAAAACTCCGCGCCGTCCAGCGCCTTCAGTACCTGATCCATCTCTTCTCTGGAATGAATCTCCTTCTTTTCCTCCGGAGTTCCGTAGAATTTTGCAGTCAGCGGCTTCTTCTCACCTTTTACCTGAAACTCTGCATCCAGGCTCCAGTATTCTTCCGGTACAAATGCATTGATCTCTTCTTCCCTGTCTGCAATGAGACGCAGGGCCACAGACTGTACACGGCCTGCACTTAATCCTCTCTTTACCTTCGCCCAGAGAATCGGGCTGATCCGGTATCCCACCATACGGTCTACCATTCGTCTCGCCTGCTGGGCGTCCACCAGATCCATGTCAATTGCTCTCGCATGTTTGATGGATTCCTTCACCGCGCTCTTGGTAATCTCGTTGAAGGTAATCCGGTACATCTTCTTGCTGTCCAGTCCCAGTGCATTGGAAAGATGCCAGGAAATTGCCTCTCCCTCACGGTCAGGGTCAGTTGCGAGATATACTTTATCTGCTTTTTTTGCTTCCTTCCGAAGTTTTGCAAGGATATCCCCCTTGCCCCGGATGGTAATATACTTGGGCTCATAATCATGATCCACATCAATTCCGAACTGACTCTTGGGGAAATCCCTCACATGTCCGTTGGAAGCCACAACCTCATACTGGGCTCCCAGAAATTTTTTAATTGTCTTCACCTTAGCCGGTGACTCCACAATCACTAAATACTTTGCCATCTGTAATTTTTAAATCCGTCCTTGCATAATGATTCTTCTGAATTTCCCTGATAAGTCCTCTAAGCTCCAGCCCTGTCAGGACTGCAAGCACTCTGGAAGCGGGAAAACCAGTTCTGTGAACCAGTTCTTCCAGACTCGCCGGTTGTAAACGTATCCAACTATACACGATATCTTCTTCCTTTGCAAGTAAAATTTTTTTGTTTTTTTCAGGCAAAACTGCCTTTTTATCAGAAATTCCAAGGGCTTCAAGGAGCACTTCCGGGCTTTCCGCCACCCCGGCCCCCTGCCGGATGAGGTTTAAACAGCCCCGGCTCAAGTCGTCTGTAATCCGTCCGGGAACTGCCCAGACATCTTTTCCCTGTTCCAGTGCAAAGTCCGCGGTGATAAGGGAACCGCTCTTTTCTCTGGCCTCCACCACCAAAACCAGATCGGCCAGCGCACTGATGATCCGGTTGCGCGCCGGAAAATGATGCGCCAGAGGTGGTTTGCCCGGCGGCTGTTCGGAGAGAACCCCTCCGGTCTCACAGATTTTCTCATACAATGCCTGATGTCCCGTGGGATAACAAAGATCCGCGCCGCAGCCTTCCACGGCAAAGGTGTCGCCCCCTGCTTCCAGTGCTCCTTCATGGGCCATGCCGTCAATCCCCCAGGCAAGCCCGCTGATGATCTGTACACCGGCAGCTGCCAGTTCTCTTGCAAAATAACGGGCCGTCTCATTTCCATAGGCAGTGGATCTCCGCGCTCCCACAATAGCCACCGCAGGGCGGTGTGCCTCCGGAAGCCGTCCCACATACCACAGGGCAGAGGGCATATCATTCCATTCCCGCAGCCGTTCCGGATAGGATACGTCCTCCCGATACACTTTCTGAATGCTGTTTCTTCTATTATATATGACGTCCACCCCCTCTTTACTCCCAGATTTTTTGATCCATGGACCGGTATCCGATGGCTTCTAAAAGATGCGGGGTACGAATTCGTTCTTCCCCTTCCAGATCTGCAATGGTTCTGGCCACTTTGATAATCCGGTGGTAAGCTCTGGCACTTAAGTTCATCCGCTCAAAGGCCTGTTCCATAATCCGCTGTTCTTCCGTCCCCAGACTGCAGAACTGCCGGATGGCCGCAGCTTTCAGATGGGAGTTAAACTGCCAGGGACAGTTTTCATAGCGTTGTTCCTGAATTTTTCTGGCAGCCTCCACCCGTTCCCGGATGGAAGCCGAACTTTCATTTTCCGCTGTGGCAGAAATATCCCGGTATTCCACCCGCGGCGTCTCCACACAGATATCAATGCGATCCAGAAGCGGTCTGGAAATTCTCCGAAGATACCGGCCCACTTCCCCTGGAAGGCAATGGCATCGGCTCCGATCCGGATAATAGCCGCATTTACAGGGATTCATGGCAGCCACCAGCTGAAAGCGTGCCGGAAACGTATATTTTCCTTCCGTCCGACTAATAGTCACAATTCCTTCCTCCATAGGCTGCCGTAACACTTCCAGCACATTTCTGGAAAATTCCGGCAGCTCGTCCAAAAACAGCACGCCACCCGTGGCAAGGCTGATTTCCCCCGGATGAACTCTCCTCCCTCCGCCTGCCAGCGCATTGGCCGAGATCGTATGATGGGGAGACCGGAACGGTCTTCGGGTCATCAGTCCTCCCTGCTCTGCCAGCATCCCGCAGGCACTGTAGATTTTGGAAATCTCCATGCTTTCTTCCAGAGACAGCTGTGGTAAAATAGACGGCATTCTTCTGGCAATCATGGTCTTTCCGGCACCCGGGCTCCCGATCATCAGAAAATTGTGCATGCCGGCAGCCGCAATCTCTGCCGCCCGCCGGACCCCTTCCTGCCCGTTCACTTCCCGAAAATCTTCTCCTGATGCCGCTTCCGCCGCCGTCCAGGTCTGTATTTTTTCCGCCCGCTCCCGGCACACTTCTTCTGACAACAGACACTCCAGCAGTTCTTTCATATGGTCGACGCCTACCACGGAAATACCGCTCACCCAGGAGCCTTCCCCTGCATTTTTCTTTGGCACAATGCAGCACCTGCATCCCATTTTCTTCGCCAGAAGCACTGTCTGCAGCACGCCGCCCACGGGATACACCTGACCGTTTAATCCCAGCTCTCCTGCTATCATCACATTTTTCACAAATTCTTCCGGCAGAATTCCCAGGGCAGCCAGAAGTGCTGCTGCCACCGGAAGATCATACCTGGTTCCCTGTTTCCGGATATCCGCCGGAGAAAGATTGACCGTAATTCTCTTGGGCGGAATCTGAATTCCCGTATTTTTCAGCGCTGTCCGGACCCGGTCTGCCGACTCACGGACTTCCGGCGCCAGGTCGCCCACCATACAGAACATGGGCAGGCCGTCACATACGTCCGCTTCCACCTGCACCGGCTGCGCTTCCACGCCAAGAACCGCTGCGGATAATATCATACTGAACATTGTGTGGTTCCTCCATCAATTGTAAACTGGAAAAATCTGCGATTTGCATTTCAGAATTTAGACATGGTAAGTATAACACAGTTTCTCCCGGAACTCAATCTTCGAAACAGGCCCGCAGCCGGTTCAGGGCATTTTTTTCGATTCTGCTGATATAGGACCTGGAAATTCCCAGCTTTCCGGCAATTTCCCTCTGGGTATATTCCCTTCCGTGATAAAGTCCATACCGCATAATCAGCACCTGCCGCTCTCTGGGCGTCAGTACTTCATCCAGGAGCCGGTACATTTTTGCTGTGTCGTCCTTCAATCCGATCTGTTCCAGCGCCTCCGGCTCCCCGCTCTCTATAATATCCAGGAGCTGGATTTCATTGCCCTCTTTGTCCGTCCCGATGGGTTCATAATAGGAAGATTCCTTCATATATTTTTTCTTTGCCCTCAGATACATGAGCAGTTCATTTTCCACGCACCTCGCCGCATAGGTTGCCAGCTTGCTTGCCTTTTCGTGATTGAAGGTATCCACCGCTTTGATCAGTCCGATGGTTCCGATGGAAATCAGCTCTTCCATATCGTCTTCCGCCGACTGGTATTTCTTCACAATGTGCGCTACCAGCCGCAGATTATACTCGATCAGGATCCGGCGCGCCTCCCTGTCTCCCTGCCGCAGCCTGTGCAGATAATATCGTTCCTCTTCTGCCGTAAGGGGTTTCGGAAAAGTCCTCAAAAAAAGACACCTCAGCGCGGATTTAATACATCTTATGTAGAAAATCCGCAAGAAGTGCCTTTCCTTTTTCTCAATCTTCTATTTTTCGTTAGCAGAGTTATCCTTTCTCCGCAGAATATCCATGGGCTCCGGCGTCTGCGTGAGTTTCACTTTCAGTGCCTGTTTTGCATGAGGCGCGCTCTCCTGGGCATTTCCGTCCAGATCCCAGATACCTTCCACCGTGGTCACCACATTCCGGCCATCCGGCTTCATGATCTCAATGGTCTCTCCCACAGAGAATTTGTTGCGCTGTTCCAGTGCAAACCGTCCGTCTGCATCCGCTTCCCCGGCAATTCCCAGATAGACATAATCTTTGTCATAGGTATTGCTGTCATAGATCTGAGAATTCTCATCAGGCTTTCCATAGAAAAATCCGGTGGTAAATCTGCGGTAAGTACAGCCTGTAATCTGCTGCTCATACCAGGGCATGTTTTTCTCATAAACATCCCGGCCCTGTGCCAGATCATCCAGTGCTTTCCGATAGGTACGGGCTACGGTTGCCACATAGAGCGCGGTCTTCATACGGCCTTCAATCTTCAGACTGTCGATTCCGGCGTCCACCAGATCCGGCAGGTGATCGATCATGCACAGATCCCTGGAATTGAAAATGTAGGTTCCTCTCTCATTTTCGTAAACCGGCATGTACTCGCCCGGTCTCGTCTCCTCCACCACGGAATATTTCCAGCGGCAGGGATGGGTACAGGATCCGCGGTTGGCATCCCGTCCGGTAAAGAAGTTACTCAGAAGGCATCTTCCTGAATAGGAAATGCACATAGCTCCATGTACAAATGTCTCTATCTCCAGGCTGTCCGGAATATGATTCCGGATCTCCTTAATCTCTTTTAAGGACAACTCACGTCCGGTCACCACGCGGGTGGCACCCTGCTGATGCCAGAACAGAAACGTCATATAGTTGACATTATTTGCCTGGGTGGAAATATGAATATCAATCTCCGGGCAGACCTCTTTTGCAATGGTAAACATACCCGGATCGGAAATAATCAGCGCATCCGGGCCAATCTCTTTTAATTCCTCAAAATATGCCCGTGCGCCTTCCAGATCTTCATTGTGTGCCAGAATATTGGCAGTTACATATACTTTCACTCCATGGTCATGGGCATAGCGGATTCCCTCCGCCATATCCTCCATGGAAAAATTCTTCGCTTTTGCCCGGAGTCCAAATGCCTCTCCGCCGATATATACCGCGTCTGCGCCAAAGGTAACCGCTACCTTCAGAACTTCAAGGCTGCTGGCCGGTACCAGCAGTTCCGGCATCTTTTTCATCATTGTTCTTCCTTTCCTTCCTGTGTCTTCCGCTTCTTCACACTGACCGTTACGCCGTCTCCCAGCGGAAGAATGGAAGTAGCCAGTTCCTCACAGTGCGTAATGGTATATAAATAATCTCTCATTCTGGCATGAATGGTGCGGTCTCTTCTCTCCACCGCAAACCGGGACTGT
>CAVCTH010000077.1:0-9236 GCA_963604695.1 Clostridiales bacterium
TAGTACCGCTGGATCGAGGACTTAGCGCGAGCGGTTCCGCTCACAGCCTGTCACGTCAGCTTTCTCAATGAGCTGTAACATCACATAACTCCGAATAGTATAACATATTTGTCACGCCCTTGCAATTTTCCTGTAATGCAATTATAATTGAAGAAACGACTCAGGGCAGGTGTTCCTGAGCAAATTCTGACAGAAACGAGGACCCATCTATGAGCAAAAAGAAAGTTGTCGTCGCCTTAGGGCACAAAGCGCTGGGCGCTACTCTTCCCCAGCAGCAGACCGCTGTTAAAAATGCCGCAAAGGCAATCGCTGATCTTGTGGAGGCTGACTGCCAGGTTGTCATCTCCCACAGCAACGCACCCCAGGTGGGCATGATTCATACCGCCATGAACGAGTTCGGAAAACAGCATCCGGATTATACGTTCGCACCTATGTCTGTCTGCTCTGCCATGAGCCAGGGTTACATCGGCTATGACCTGCAGAATGCGATCCGTGAGGAACTGTTAAACCGCGGCATCGGACGCCCGGTTACCACCATTCTGACTCAGGTTGTGGTAAATCCTTACGATGATTCCTTCTACAAACCGGTCAAAGTCATTGGACGTGTCATGACCCGTGAAGAGGCAGATGCCGAGGAAGAAAAAGGAAATTATGTAACGAAAGTAGAAGGCGGATACAGAAGAATCGTCTCCGCTCCGAAGCCGGAAGACATTGTGGAGATCGATGCCATCCGCACCCTTTCCGATGCAGGACAGGTTGTCATCGCCTGCGGCGGCGGCGGAATCCCGGTTCTGAAACAGGCCAACCGTCTCAAAGGCGCCAGTGCTGTTATCGAAAAAGACCTTGCAAGCGGTAAGCTGGCAGAACTTCTGGATGCAGAAATGCTGCTCCTGCTCACCGGCGAGAAGAAACTTTACCTGAACTATGGCAAAGACAACTGTGAACCGCTTGATACCATCAGCGTGGAAAAAGCCCGCAACTACATTGCAGAAGGACAGTTTGCAGAGAAATCCATCCTTCCGAAGGTCGTTGCCGCTGTTTCCTTCGTATCCGGAAAGCCGGGACGTGTCACCGTTATTGCCGACCTTGACGATGCAAAAGCTGCTCTGGAAGAAAAAGCCGGAACCATTATCAAATAAAATCAGACAAGTTGAAAGCCTGCCCCGGTTATCAAACCGGTGACAGGCTTTTTTAATGCAGATCCATCTGCGCTTTTGCTTTTCGTGCCACTTTATCTGCTGTCTTCATGGTACTTCCGCGCACAATCATTCCGTTTCCGAAACGTTTGCGGATATCATCCACCACTCCGTCCACTTTTTTCTGTTTCTCATGGTTCTCCGTATTTTCAAACAGAGACATCTGCCGGAAATCATCCGACGTCAGATCTGTCAATGCCACCCCAATCAGACGCAGCGGCTGGCACTGCCAGCATTCATACAACAGGTTCTTTACCTGTTCAAAAATTTCCTCCGTCACATCGGTAGGATTTTCCAGCTTTTTCTGATGGGATCTTGTCCGGAAATCCAGCATCCGGTAAGTAACCGATACGCAGCTGCATTTCTTTCCATCTTTCCGCATTCTGGCAGCCACCACATCGCACTGGGCCAGCAGCAATGAAAATGCCTGCTCATAGGTCACAATATCTTCTTCCGTCGTGGTTTCCGCGCTGTATCCTTTGGCCTCTTCCCGCTCTCCCCGCACAGGCGAATCATCGATGCCATTGGCATACTGGTACAGCTGATGCCCGGCTTTTTCTCCCAGAAGACGTTTTATCTCTGATTCCGGGTAACGGGCCATATCGCCTATGGTTTTGATTCCCGCCTTCACCAGTTTCTGTTCCGATGCCCTTCCCAGGAACAAAAGCTCCCGTACCGGAAGCGGCCACATCTTCGTTGGAATTTCCGCCGGAAATAACGTGTGGACTTTATCCGGTTTTTCAAAATCTGAGGCCATCTTGGCTAAAAGCTTGTTGGTTCCAATTCCGATATTGACGGTAAAGCCCAGTTCATCCCGGATTCGATCCTTGATCGCGTGAGCCAGCTTTACCGGATCCGGATAGATTTTCTGTGTACCGCTCATATCCATGAACACTTCATCAATGGAAAAGGACTCCATCACAGGCGCATAGGAAGCACAGATACTTTTAAATGCCCGGGAACATGTCACAAACAGCTTGAAATCGCCGGGCACACAGACCAACTCCGGACATTTTCTAAGCGCCATGGATACCGGTTCCCCGGTAGTCACGCCATATTTTTTCGCCGGGATCGATTTTGCCACCACAATTCCGCGGCGGGACTTAGGGTCTCCTCCGATACAGGACGGAATCTCTCTGAGATCCGGCAGTCCCTCCCGGACACGCCTTGCTGCCTCCCATGACAGAAAGGCACTGTTTACATCCACATGAAAAATCAGTCGTTCCATAACTTCTTATTTCAGAATCAGTTCTACCGGGCAGTGATCGCTTCCCAGCTGATCGGAAAGAATTTTACTGTCCTCAATTCTCTCTTCCATTCCTTCAGATACCAGGAAATAGTCAATACGCCAGCCTGCGTTCCGCTCTCTTGCCTTGAAACGGTAAGACCACCAGCTGTAGGCATCCGTCAGATCCGGATAGAGATAGCGGAAGGAATCCACGAAACCGGAAGCCAGGAGTTCTCTCATTTTATCCCGCTCCTGATCAGAAAATCCTGCATTTCCACGATTGGTTTTCGGATTTTTCAGATCAATCTCTTCCTTTGCCACGTTCATATCTCCGGTGATGATAACCGGCTTTTTCTTTTTCAGTTCTCCCACATAGGCGCGGAAATCATCCTCCCACTCCATGCGGTAGTCAATTCGCTTTAATCCATCCTGGGCGTTGGGCACATAGACGCATACCAGATAGTAATCCGGATATTCCACGGTGATGGCGCGTCCTTCTGTGTTATGTTTGTCCTCAAATCCCAGATCATAAGAGACACTTAACGGCTTTTCTTTTGTGAGCACTGCGGTGCCGGAATAGCCTTTCTTCACTGCGCTGTTCCAGTAAATCTCATAACCAGGAAATTCAAACTCCGCCTGATGAGGCTGCATCTTGGTCTCCTGCAGGCACAGTACATCCGGCTGCTCCCTCTCTAAAAATTCGCGGAATCCTTTTTCCATGCAGGCCCGCAGTCCATTTACATTCCAGGAATATAATTTTGTCATTCTTTTTCTCCCCCTGTCCACGTTTCTTTTCGGATCTCCATCTCATGGAACTTCCAGTCCTCTCCCATGAGGTGGTAAACTTCATATTTTCCGGTCGCGGTAAGTCCCAGCCTCTCATAACACCGTCTCGCCGCCGGATTATTTTCAAAGACGCCCAGTGATACCCGGTCCACTTTCAGAACCCCGAATGCAAAATCCAGCGCCTGGGCCAGCATCCGGTGGCCGTAACCTTTTCCGCGGACAGCAGAGTCCACGATGATGCAGCCGAATTTCAGATCCCGCATCTCTTCATCGAGGAACTGCATGAGGAAATGCCCCTTTACTTCCGTTCCATCCAGCATGGTCATCTGAAAATGCCGTGGATTATTTTCAAACTGGTCATAAAAGGCATTCATATCCTCCGCCGTAATGGGATAATGGTCATATCTTCCGGCACACCATTTCCAGAATCCGGCTTCGTCGGTAAGCCAGCTCACGATGACGGCGGCATCGCATTTCTTATAAGGGCGTAATCGTACCATGGAGCTTTTCCTTTCTCTTTCTTAAAATTTATTCCAAAAAACGCAGGGAACTTCCTCATGTAGAAGCCGCCCTGCGTCTTTTATGTCTTATTTCTTTTTAAAACAGCAAGCAAAACGATAAGCCGGGTTATGTCGTTGGACAATCATCTATCTAGACGTACCGTTACCGGCACGTTCAAGCAACCTACCTGAAGCTGGCGGGCCACCATATGCTTCTGCTTGGTCTTGCTTCGGATGGGGTTTACATGTGCCCCGCCTGTTACCAGTCGGGCGGTAGTCTCTTACACTGCCTTTCCACCCTTACCAGCGCCTTGCGGTACTGGCGGTATATCTCTGTTGCACTGGCCTTGGAGTCACCTCCACCGGACGTTATCCGGCATCCTGCCCTGTGAAGCCCGGACTTTCCTCACCTGATAAAATCAGCCGCGATTGTCTGTCTTACTTGCCGCGTGGTCTATTGTAACCTAATTTTGTTCGGTTGTCTACCATTCTTTTACTGGAATTTGACTTTCTCCACCATCGTATTCAGCACATACTGTTCCTTGATCCCTTTGAAAGCTTCCATGTGGGCGGTTTTCAGATGTTCCTGCTGCTTCGTTTCCGACTCCCATTTTTCCACCAGAAGGATCCGATTTGCATCTGTGCTGTCAAAATAATACTGATAGCTGATGCATCCATCTTCTTTCCTGATCTTCTCCAGAATTCCGGCTTCGGTCACGGCATTTACAAGGTTTTCCCGTTCTCCCGGTTTTACTTCATAGGTTACCAGCAGTAAAATCTTCTCTTCCATTCTATTTTCCTTCTTTCGGTTCTTTTACCAGCTTCTCTGCCGCCAGCGCCAGCACGGCAAACATCACAATCGCGCCCATCACATCCACTGCGGAATGCTGTTTGGTAAACATGGTGGACAGTACAATCAATACCGCCAGCACACGGCCAACCCATATGCCCCACGCAGGAACCAGCTTTTTCTGCATTTCCAGCGTGTACTGCAGCACCAGCGTCACATAAACATGCATGCTGGGAAATACACTGCTGGGTGCATCTACGGTCTGCACAAATTTCAGAAGATTGCCGCTTAAAGTAGCCAGATCATAGGTAACAGACTCCCGCAGCTGAAGGCCGGTGGGCCACACATAGGAAATGAGCAGGAAAATGTTCATTCCGGTGGTGAGAATCAGGACCGCTTTGATAAACTGCCGGTCGTCAAGATTCCGGATGGCCAGTACCGCACATACGACTATATACGGGAACCAGCTCACATACGGGTAGATAAATACCGCCATGCTGGGAATCAGATCATCCAGTCCACAGTGCATGATGTGCACATTCGTGGGCGGCACAACCTCCCGAAACCCAAACAGTCCCATGTAAATGACAAACCAGACCGCAATGGGAATCAGGTGTCGTTTTTTGATTAGTTCTTTCATCATATGTATCACTTTCTGTAACGATTCGGGGAGAGCTGTCCGCTCTCCCCTTGTATTTTATACCGGGAAGAAGCTTCCCCCGATAAATTCTCTTAATATGGAATTACCCGGAATCAGGTTGCTGTCAATTCCCTGGAAATAGTTGAGGAATTTGAGCAGACGTTTTGCTTCCAGATATTCCGGATCTTCCGGCCGGATGCCGAAGAGTAGCGGTTCTGCATATTGCTTTAATACTGCCAACTCATAAATCAGGGCCGAATTAAACACCACATCTGCGGATTCCTGATACGGGAAGATATTCTCGTCTTCTCCGCGGAGGACAGAGGACCACATGGAAATGGTCTTCTGGGCACTTGCCCCACGGGTTCTGGCGTCTCTCACCATACGGCGGAGCAGACGACCGTCGGTAGTCGGAATGCGGTTGTGTTCATCAATATTCATCTGCGTCAGCGCACTTACGTAGATCTTAAACTTATTTTCTGCCGGAAGAGAATAGGACAGGGCGTCGTTCAGGCAGTGAATGCCTTCGATGACCAGCACATCCTCCGGTCCCAGCTGCAGGCTGTTTCCCTTATATTCCTTCATACCGGTAATAAAATTAAATGTCGGCATGAACACTTTCTCGCCCCGGAGAAGGGCGCTCATCTGCTGATTGAATAATTCAATATCCATAGCTTCCAGACACTCAAAATTGTACTGTCCGTTTTCATCCTTCGGTGTATCCACCCGCTCCACAAAATAATTGTCTACCGCAATGGGATGCGGCTTCAGTCCATGAGCCATAAGCTGAATGGAAAGCCGGTGGGAAAACGTGGTCTTTCCGGAAGAAGACGGTCCGGCGATCATAATCAGTTTCTTATCCGGTCTGGACGCGATCTCCGCCGCAATATCTCCCAGCCCTTTTTCCATAATTGCTTCCTGGGCCAGAATAATATTTCCCACATTTCCTTCCGAAATCTGTTCATTCAGCGCACCTACGGTTCCCACATTCAGAATTTCACCCCATTTAGTGGAACTCTTTAATGTCTGGAACACTTTCGGCTGCTCGCGGAACGGTCCAAAGGTTTCCGGAGTCTTCCTGGGCGGAAACTCCAGTACAAATCCCTCATCATAAGGAATCAGTTTAAAATATTTCAAATACCCGGTGCTGGGTACCATATATCCATAATAATAGTCTTCAAAATCATCCAGCAGATAGACGTTGACACTGGAACTTCTGCGGAACCGGAACAGTCTCGCCTTGTCAAGCATTCCATGTCTGGTGAAATGCTCAATAGCTTCTTCCACCGGAATACTGCGCTTCTCAATAGACAGGTTCCGGCTCACCAGCTCTCTCATCCGGCTCTCAATCTTTGCCAGCGTCTCCTCATTGACAGGCATGTTCTTACTGCTCACATAGTAGCCTTCGCTGGCAGAGAACTCCACCTTCATGCCGCGGACGGCATCCATACCTTCCACATCATAGATTGCTTTTAAAAGCAATAACGTTGCGCTTCTTCTGTATGTATTATATCCATCCACCTGTCCTGTGGTCAGAAATGTAACGGCTGCTCCGTCCTTCACTTTCCGGAACAGCTCCCGCATTTTATTATTTTCCAGAACCAGTACAATGTCATGGTCGTATTTCTTCTGAAAATTCTTTGCCAACTCCAGATAGGTCGTCCCATCTTTTACACTCAAAGACTGTCCTTCTACTGTAATCTGTCTCATATACGGTACACTCCTCTCTATCCCTGTTCAAAATCGTATCTGTCAGATCCCTGGCATCTTCAGATGACTGCAAACGGATGCTTCACCGGCACACAGTCCATGTGTACCCCTGTCAGCACTTTCTCCAGATACGCTTTTACATCTTCGGTAAATACATGCTCAATTCCATAATGGCCTGCGTCAATAATACAGAGTCCCTGATCGACGGCATCAATGCCCGTATGGTGGTCAATATCCCCTGTAATATACACGTCACAGCCAAACTGCAGCACATTTTTCAGGGTACTCTTTCCTGCTCCCGGACACAGCGCCGCAGAATATACTTCTTTGTCAAGGTCTCCGAAAATCTTCACATTGGGAATGTCATAGGCACGCTTCACCAGCTCCGCACATTCCCGCAACGTCATTTTTTCCGGAAGAACACCGACCCGGCCAATGCCTTCACCGTCCTTTACCTCTTCCAGCACCGTACACTCCTGCAGGTCCAGAAGTCTTGCCGTCAGATCCGCCATGCCTCTGGTATCATAATTGGTATGCATGGCATAATAAGAAATATCATTCCGGATCAGGGAAAGGAGTCTTCTTCCCACCATATCCTCATCCGTCACTCTTTTAATGGAACCAAAAATCATGGGATGATGGGTGATAAGCATATCATAAGAACCTTCCACGGCCTGTTCCACCACTTCATCCGTGGCATCCAGCGCCAGCAGAATCGTCTTTACTTCCTTATCCCTGCGGCCTGCCAGCAGTCCTACATTGTCCCAGTCACAGGCGTATTCTTTTCCATATTCCTGCTCCAGAAGAGCCGTAATTTCACTGCATTTCATGTTATTCCATCTCCTGTCCACATCCGGCGGGGATTTTGCTCAACATATCCACCATTCGGCTTCTTTTATCCAGAAGTTCCACATAGCGGTTGGATTTTTCCTGGCCGTTATCCACAAGGATCTTCAAAATCACATCTGTTTTCCCCTGCTCTGCACGAAGATATGCACTCCATACACCAGGAGAACGCTGCAGCACGGGATCACCGTACTCCAGGGTTCCTCTCGCCGGAAGTTCCATGGAACCGTGCACCACACGCATCATGGGATAATATTTTCCCTCGTCCAGCACAATATCTTCATCTGTAATCTGATATCCATGTTCACAGAGCCATTCCCTCACCAGCCAGATTTCCGACTGCGGCTGCAGAATCAACTCTTTTACAGAGGCGAGGCAGTGGGCTCCGCCTTCTAAAATATGCACGGTCAGTGCTCCGCCCATTCCTGCAATCAGCACGGTATCCGCTTCGCCGTCCTGTAAAAACGTCAGTCCATCGGACAACCGTGTGGTAATATATGTATCCAGATGCTGTTCCCGGATATGATCTCTTGCCCGGTCCAGAGGACCCTGATTAATATCCATGGCAATGGCAGACGGAATCTTTCCGGACTGCACCAGTGCAATGGGAATATATCCATGATCCGTCCCAACGTCCGCCAGCCGGTTTCCCGCTGTCACCAGACCTGCAAGCCTGTCCATCCGTTTTGACAACTGTATTTTCATCATGTCTTACTCCAGGAAATCCTTCAGCTTGCGGCTGCGGCTGGGATGACGGAGTTTTCTTAAAGCTTTTGCCTCGATCTGACGGATACGCTCACGGGTAACGTTGAATTCCTTACCAACCTCTTCCAGTGTACGCGCACGGCCATCATCCAGTCCGAAACGGAGACGGAGTACTTTCTGCTCTCTCTCGGTCAGGGTGCCAAGCACCTCTACCAGCTGCTCTTTTAACAGAGTAAATGCAGCTGCCTCTGCCGGTACCGGTACGTTATCATCCTGAATGAAATCACCTAAATGGCTGTCTTCCTCCTCACCGATCGGAGTTTCCAGAGATACCGGCTCCTGGGAAATTTTCAGGATCTCACGCACACGCTCTACCGGCATGTTCATCTCTGCTGCAATCTCCTCCGGCTGCGGCTCTCTTCCCAGCTCCTGCAGAAGCTGACGGGATACACGGATCAGTTTGTTGATGGTCTCTACCATATGCACCGGAATACGGATGGTTCTTGCCTGATCCGCAATGGCTCTGGTGATGGCCTGACGAATCCACCAGGTTGCATAGGTACTGAACTTGTATCCCTTGCGGTAATCGAATTTTTCAACAGCCTTAATAAGACCCAGGTTACCTTCCTGAATCAGATCCAGGAACAGCATACCACGGCCTACATAACGTTTTGCAATGCTGACTACCAGACGAAGGTTTGCCTCTGCCAGACGTTTCTTGGCATCCTCGTCGCCTTCCTCCATTCTCTTTGCCAGCTCAATCTCTTCCTCTGCGCTTAACAGCGGAACTTTACCGATCTCTTTTAAGTACATACGGACCGGATCTTCGATGCTG
>CAVCTH010000078.1:0-9174 GCA_963604695.1 Clostridiales bacterium
GAATCCAGATCTCCCAGCCTATTGCCGATATCTGTACCTTCTTCCTGGCCATTTTCGTCATGAAAGGTATTTTCAAGGAAATGGGACAGTAAAAATGTTATGAAAAAAAGTGTATTCCAACGATTCGTACCGAATCAGGAATACACTTTTTTTAGCTAATCTGTCTGTTTACTCTGCATGTTCCTTCAGATAGGATTTTCTTCCTTCTTCATAAAGGTTATTGCCCTCGCTGTCAATAATGACAACCAGCGGCATATCTTCTACATACAGTTTCCGAAGTGCTTCCGCACCCAGATCTTCATATGCGATCAGCTCGCATTTTTTAATACATTTTGCAAGCAGTGCTCCCGCTCCGCCGATGGCTCCGAAGTACACGCCGCTGTATTTCTTCATGGCCTCTACCACTTCCGGAAGTCTTGCGCCTTTTCCGATCATGCCGCGGGCCCCTACAGACATCATAGTCGGTGCATAAGCATCCATACGGCCGCTGGTGGTCGGTCCTGCACTTCCGATGACCTGTCCCGGTTTTGCCGGTGTGGGTCCTACATAATAGATCGTTGCATCTGTCGGATCAAAAGGAATCTTCTCTCCTCTTGCCAGCGCTTCGCACATTCTCTTGTGTCCTGCATCACGGGACGTATAGATGGTGCCGGTCAGAAGGACGCTATCGCCTGCATGCAGGGTCTTTGCCAGTTCTTCCGTCAATGGTAAGGTAATCTTTCTTGCTGCCATCTAAATCACCTCCGTCTTATGGCGTGTCACATGGCAGTTAATATTGACTGCACAGGGCATACCTGCAATATGAGTCGGTAATGTCTCAATATTCAGACCAATGGCTGTGGTCTTTCCGCCAAATCCCTGGGGTCCGATACCAAGCTTGTTGATCTTTTCCAGCATCTCTTTTTCCAGATCTGCATAGAACGGATCCGGATTTTCAGAATCCAGCGGACGCATGAGCGCTTTCTTTGCCAGAAGCGCACATTTATCGAAGGTTCCGCCGATTCCCACGCCGACTACCATAGGCGGGCAGGGGTTCGGGCCTGCAGTCTCTACCACTTCCAGAATAAAATCCTTGATTCCCTGAAGTCCTGCAGACGGCTTGAACATACGGATCATACTCATATTTTCACTTCCGAAACCTTTCGGTCCCACCGTTACTTTGATCTGGTCGCCCGGTACGATCTCCGTATAGAGCATAGCCGGTGTATTGTCACCGGTGTTGCCTCTGCGAACCGGATCCTTTACTACGGATTTTCTTAAATATCCCTTGTCATACCCTCTGCGGACACCTTCATTGACCGCTTCTGCCAGATCGCCGCCGGTCAGGTGTACATCCTGTCCGATCTCCAGAAAGACACAGGCCATTCCGGTATCCTGGCAGATCGGTACATTTTCCGCATCTGCAATCTTATAATTTTCAATAATGTTATCGAGAACGCCCTGGGCAATCTCTCCATCCTCACAGGCGCGGCAGTGCTCAATGGCACATTTCACATCACCCGGCAGATGCTCATTGGCTTCGATGCACAGCCGTTCGATCACGTCGGTGAGCTTTTCTACATTCACTTCACGAATCATAGGGAACCTCCTCATATCTTCATTCCGTCTATTGTAACACGGACAGACACAGAATGTAAAACCATTCCGCGTCTATCCGTTTGTATTATTTTCTACCGCTGCTCGTGTCTTGCATAATCCGGCAGAAGCTGCGGGGATACTTTTCCCGTGTGGATATCCGCATTTTCCAGCTCTTCTGCATAGGCATAAATATGGTTCAGATTTGCTTCTCCAAGCTCAACGGACTTACATTTTGCTGCCGCTTTTTTACCGGCATTTCTTCCAAATACAATGACATCCAGAAGGGAGTTGCCCATCAGACGGTTTCTTCCATGGATACCGCCTGCTGCCTCTCCTGCAACCAGAAGGTTCGGGATTTCTTTGGTAAATCCGTCTCCGTCGATCTCCAGTCCGCCATTCTGATAATGAAGGGTCGGATAAATAACAATCGGCACTTTTCTCATATCAATGCCGTAGTTCATATACATACGGAACATGGCCGGGATTCTCTTTTCAATGGTTCCCTCACCGCCAAGGATCTCGATCATCGGAGTGTCAAGCCATACGCCCTGCTGTCCTCCCGGCACTTCCACGCCGCGGCCTTCTCTGCATTCACGGATAACACCGGAAGCATTGACGTCACGGGTTTCCAGCGGATGGATGTAAGCCTCGCCATTGGCATTTACCAGCTGTGCGCCCACGGAACGGACTTTCTCAGTTACCAGCGCACCGAGAATCTGTGACGGATAAACAGCGCCCGTCGGATGATACTGGATGGAATCCTGATAGAGAAGGGAAGCGCCTGCACGGTAACCCAGTACCAGACCATCCGCTGTTGCGCCGTAATGGTTGGAAGTCGGGAATCCCTGATAATGCATTCTTCCGGCACCGCCTGTGGCAATGACAACGGTCTTTGCTCTTGCAACGGAATAATCACCGGTCTCCATGTTCAGAAGAACGGCTCCTGCCACCTGTCCTTTTTCGTCTTTCAGAAGCTCTACTGCGGAGGTAAACTCGATTACCGGAATTCCAAGGTTCTGTACCTCATCGCGGATGGTACGCATGATCTCTGATCCGGAGTAATCCTTTGCCGCATGCATTCTCTTTCTGGAAGTACCGCCGCCGTGGGTGGTGATCATGGTTCCGTCTGCATCTTTATCAAACTCAACGCCCAGTTCATTCAACCATTTGATGGCATCCGGCGCTTCCATAACCAGTCTTCTTACCAGTTCCGGTTTTGCAGCAAAATGTCCGCCTCCGAAGCAGTCCAGATAATGCTGTACCGGAGAATCGTTTTCTTTATCTGCTGCCTGAATTCCGCCCTCTGCCATCATGGTATTGGCATCACCGATACGGAGTTTGGTCACGATCATAACATTGGCACCCGCATTGTGGGCTTCAATGGCACAGGAGGAACCTGCACCGCCGCCGCCAATGACCAGCACATCCACATCATAATCTACTTTGTGAAGATCAATTTTTTCGTTGATCAGACGGCTGGTGGAGTGAAGCATCTCTGCCAGCTCCAGCGGCGCTTTCTGACCTTTGTTCGGTCCGACTTTAATTTCTGCAAATGCGTTCGGATTATAATCGGGATGGAATTTCTCCAGAAGAGCATCTTTTTCCTCTGCTGTCAGTCGTCTTGGCTCCGTCTTCATACGCTCTGCTCTCGTCGCTTCTACCTTTCTGACCGATTCCATCATATTTTCCGGATATGGTGCATACATGTTTCATGCCCTCCTTATTTTTCAATCTCTCTGTTGTTGTAAAGTTCCTGCATCTCGGTAATGGGCTTCTGCATGATCTGCTCGATCAGGTCATCATAGGCACCTTCGTGAATCTCTTCCACACGTTTGGTCAGATGTTTTGCTTCCGGAGCAATATATTTACCGGTCAGACGTCTTGCCAGCAGGCCTACCATCGGATGGGAAATCTCTGCCGGGCAGCGGACGGAACAGCATCCGCAGCTGACGCAGTCAAAGGATTCCTCTGCACATTTCTCCAGCTCGCCTCTCTGTGCGTAGGCAATATACTGCATGACATTCAGATCCTGTGTACAGGCTTTGGTACAGGCATTACATCCGATACAGCTGTAAATCTCCGGATACAGCTCCATCATCACCTGCTGGCCCGGTTTCAGCTCTTTGATATCATAGGTCCGTTTATCGGTTGGGAAGAACGGAATGCTTGCCACATACATGCCTTCCTCGACCTGGGTCTGACAGGCCAGACAGGTCTTTAATTCATTCTTTCCTTTAATTCTGTAAATGGTTGCGCAGGCACCGCAGAATCCATGACGGCAGCCGCAGCCTCTCTTTAATGTATATCCGGCATATTCCATGGCAGTCATGATGGTCAGATCTGCCGGAACACTGTATTTTTTGCCGAAGAAATAGACATTTACCATATTTTCCATTTTCGTCATCCTTTCTTTAGTACTCTGCAGGCAGTTCGTCCAGTTCATCACAACGGAATACCGGGCCGTCCTTGCACACGTACTTGGTTCCAATATTGCAGCGTCCGCATTTTCCGATACCGCATTTCATCCGGAGCTCCAGCGTGGTATATACCTGATCTCTGGAAAATCCCAGCTCCTCCAGACCTGCAAGTACGAATTTGATCATGATAGGCGGTCCGCATACCAGCGCAGTCTTGTCCGTATCAAATCCGATCTCTTTCAGATACGTCGGAACAAATCCCACATGGCCGTCCCAGCCTTCCTGCTCCCGGTCAATAGTCAGATATACATTGACATTTTCTGCCTTCATCCAGACTTCCTGGATTTCCTTCAGCTGTACCAGATCATCCGCAGAACGGGAACCATACAGGATATCTACCGTTCCATAATCCGCTCTGTTCGCCAGCACATAATTAATCACGGAACGAAGCGGCGCAAGACCGATACCTCCGGCGATAAACAGAAGATTCTTTCCTTTCAGCTTATCTTCTACCGGAAAATGATTTCCGTACGGTCCGCGGACGGTGATCTCATCGCCCACCTGCAGACTGTGAAGACTCTCTGTCAGAGTTCCGCATCTCTTAATACTGAACTCCTGATACTCTTTATTGGTCGGTGAAGAAGTGATGGAAAACATTCCTTCGCTGACACCCGGTACACACAGCATTGCACACTGTCCGGGCATATGTTCAAACAATTTGCCGCCTCCCGGTGCATTCACACGGAAGGTTTTTACATCCGGCGTCTCCTGGCGGATATCGGTGATGACTCCAACCTGGGGAATCAGCACATCCGCTGTATAATTTTTATGGCAGGTACATTCGCTCATGCTTCGGCTCCCCCTTCTTTTTCAAATGCCTTGATGACTTTTACAATATTCAGGGCAGACGGACATTTTTCCACGCAGCGGCCGCAGCCTACACAGGAATACATTCCATTGTTATTTGCAGGGAAATACACCAGCTTATGCATAAAGCGCTGACGGAATCTCTGCATCTGGCTGGTACGGTTGTTGCCGGCAGCCATCAGGGTAAAGTCAGAATACATGCAGGAATCCCAGCAGCGGAACCGCTTCACTCCATGTCCGGTATCATAGTCCTTGATATCGTAGCACTGACAGGTCGGGCAGACGAAAGTACAGGTACCACATCCCAGACAGGGCTTGTAAAGTTTCTCCCAGAAAGGGGAATTGAACCGGGTGTCCGTAGCATCTCCGTTCCAGCCTTCCAGTGAAAGATGGCTGTAAGGAAGTTTTTCCACGATTTCACGGATCTGGTTCTTCTCCTGCTCCACTTTCTGCTCATCCGCAGCTTCCGCTTCTGTGAGCAGCGCTTTCACCTGCTCTGTGAGAAGCTCCCCTTTTTCCGTCAGAGCTTTCCAGTACAGGTCTTCCCCCACAAACCAGGCAGCCACATCCGCTGCCGGATCTGCACAGTCAATGCCAAATACGTTACAGAAACAGCTCTCTTCCGGTTCATGACAGGCAATGGCAACCATGGTTCCATGTTCTCTTCTGGCTGCATAAAAGCTGTCCACCGGATCTGATAAAAATACCTGATCCAGCACCGTTACACCCTGTACATCACAGGCTCTCATGCCAAATACGGTAAATTTCTGTTCTTTTAATGCAGCCGGTTCTACTTTCAGCTGTTTTCCTTCCCGCTCACAGGTATAAAGATTCTCACTCTGGGGGAAGAAAATGTCTTTGGGAGATTTCACACTTTTTAAAGTGGTTACGTCCACTTCTGCATCTTCAGACCAGGGTCCGAAGTTCACTTTTCCGGCAGTTTTTACAGGCACATACAGTTCCTGCTCTGCGGCAATGGCACGGAATAATGCCGTCAGATTTTCTTTTTTAATCTTGTACATCCATTATCCCCTTTCTCCCACAATGCTGGGTTCCACATCCTCAAAGGTGTAGCTGGTCAGCGGGCCTTTGCTCTCTGCATCTTCTCCTGCCTGATATTCGCCGTAGAACGTATCAATGTCCTTGATAAACTTCCGGTTAAACAGGTGAAGCGGAATTCCCTGGGGACATACTCTGCTGCACTCCCCGCAGTCTGTACAACGGCCAGCCACATGGAAGGCACGGATAATATGAAACATTTTCTCTTCAAAGGAATCGCTGTTGGCCTTCTGTGCGCTGTCAAACTTGGTGCTGTCAAATACACATTTACGGCAGCTGCATGCCGGACAGACATTTCGGCAGGCATTACAGCGGATACATTTGCTCAGCTCCTTCTGGAAAAATGCGAACCGCTCTTCCGGAGTCATTGCCTCGATCATTTCCACTTCTGCAAAACGATCTGCATCTTTGGTATCTCTGGACTCGCCGATCAGCTCGTCATAGATCTTATGCTCTTTTCCTTTGCACACATGACAGCGGGCAAGCATGGCATCTTTGTAAGCAACTGTTTTCTCTCCGTAAAGAGTCTTCACCGTCAGCTCATCGGATTCATTTTCAATCTGTGCACCCTCAATATCCGTAATTCCCTTGATTCCCATAGACCGGATATTTTCCACATTGAGTTTTCCTCTGCATCCGACTCCGATGATATAGGCTTTTTCACGGTCTACCCTGTGCTCTTTTAACAGCTGATTAAAGCTGTAGGTATCGCACGGTTTTAAACAGACTAACGTCTTTCCTTCCAGTTTGGAAGCTTCGATCATATATTTACTTAAGTTTGCTCCACAGAAGCCGTCGTACACAAAATCCTTCAGACTGTCTTCTGTCTCAAAATATGCCGGCTCCGGATTCCAGGGCATGTCTCCGGCTTTCCAGCCCAGCACTCTTGCAACAGTTCCGTCTGCAAGCAGCTCTTTTGCCCTCTTTATCAGTTCCTGCATCGTAAATCCTCCAATCTCACATTTCTGCCAAGAGACGTGATCTTCTCCACAAATTCATTCATGGTCTGTGAGAATTTCACACCCTCTGCCGCAGATACCCACTCTACGCGGGTACGTCCGTTTTCCACTCCGATGAAATCCAGCATGGAAAATAACAGGGTCATACGGCGTCTTGCATAGAAATTGCCTGTTGTATAGTGGCAGTCTCCCGGATGACATCCGCAGAGGATGACACCGTCCGCACCCTTTTCAAATGCTCGGAGAATAAACATGGGATTGACACGGCAGGAACAGGGAACGCGGATGATCTTTACATCTGCCGGATAGGAAAGCCTGCTGCTTCCTGCCAGATCGGCTCCCGCATAACTGCACCAGTTACAGCAGAATGCAACGATCTTCGGTCTGAATGTGGTTTCGTTATTTTCTATCGACATATTGCATCTACCTCCGCGATAATCTGTCTGTTGGAGAATCCTTTCAGATCCATGGCTCCGGACGGACACGCAACCGTACATGCACCGCAGCCCTGGCAAAGTGCTCCATTGACCACTGCCACTCTTCTGGTCTCCCGGATACCATGGTCATTGACCTGATGATCCTCATAGGAAATTGCTCCATACGGGCATACATTTGCACAGGTAGAGCATCCATTACACAGGAGCTCATCCGACTGTGCCGTACACGGGTTGGTGGTCAGCTTGTCTTTTGCAAGTAATCCAATGACTTTGACTGCTGCTGCACCTGCCTGTGCGACTGTTTCCGGAATATCTTTCGGTCCCTGGCAGACACCGGAAAGGAAAATTCCTGCGGTCGGTGATTCTACCGGACGTAATTTTGCATGGGCTTCTGTCAGGAAGTTGTTGGTATCAATGCTGGCTGTCAGCATGGTGGCAATCTTTCTCACATCCGGATTCGGTTCAATGGCTGCCGCCAGAACGACCATATCCGCTTCCTTCTTAATCTGCTTATTATCCAGAAGGTCAACTCCCTGTACCAGAAGTTTTCCATCCGGCTGCGGGATGACCTTGCCAACCTGTCCTTTGATATAGTTCACGCCGTACTGCTCAACGGCTCTTCTGTAAAATTCATCAAAGTTCTTACCCGGTGTACGCACATCAATATAAAATACGGTTACGTTTACATCCGGATATTTATCACGGATCAGCATGGCATGTTTTGCCGTATACATACAGCAGATCTTGGAGCAGTAGCTCTTTCCTCTGTTGTCAGAGCAGCGGCTGCCCACGCACTGGATAAATACCATCTCCTTCGGTGCTTTTCCGTCAGAGAGACGCTCCAGATGACCCTTGGTCGGTCCTGCCGCGTTCATGATACGCTCCAGTTCCAGGGAAGTGATGACATCCTTGCTCTGGCTGTATGCATATTCATCATAGTTGTCCAGTTTGATTACATCAAATCCGGTAGCAACGACGATAGCGCCATATTTCTGCGTTACGATCTCATCCTGCTGATCATAATCAATGGCTCCTGCCTGGCAGACTTTCGCGCAGGCACCACATTTTCCAGTCTTAAATTTAATACAGTTCTCACGATCGATAACCGGCACATTGGGAATTGCCTGGGCAAACGGGGTATAGATCGCGGTTCTGGTTCCCAGTCCTCTGTTAAACTCACTGGGAATCTTTTTGGACGGGCATTTTTCCTGGCAGGCGCCGCATCCGGTACACTTGTCCATGTTGACGCTTCTCGCCTTTTTACGGATATCAACGGTAAAATCGCCCACAAATCCGCTGACTTTTTCTACTTCACTGTATGTATAAATGGTAATCTTATCATTGGACGCCGCATCCACCATCTTCGGGGTCAGGATACAGGCAGAACAGTCCAAAGTCGGGAAGGTCTTATCAAGCTGGGACATTCTTCCACCGATACTCGGCGTTTTTTCCACGATATCCACTTCGTAGCCCGCATCTGCAATGTCAAGTGCGGTCTGAATACCTGCAATACCGCCTCCGATGACCAGCGCTCTCTTGGTTACCTGGCTCTCGCCCGGAGTCAGCGGTGCATTTAAGTTTACTTTCGCGATGGCTGCTCTTGCCAGAATAACTGCTTTTTTCGTTGCCTCTTCCATGTCCTTGTGAATCCAGGAACAGTGCTCACGAATGTTGGCAATCTCTACCATATATGGATTCAGGCCCGCTTTTTTCGCTGCATTCCGGAAGGTCGTCTCATGCATACGCGGGGAGCAGGAACAGACAACCATTCCTGTCAGGTGTTTTTCCTTAATTGCCGCTGCAATCTTTGCCTGACCGGCTTCGGAACACATATACTGATAATCTTCTGCATGAACC
>CAVCTH010000079.1:0-9104 GCA_963604695.1 Clostridiales bacterium
GGCTACTTGCCCGGCAGAAGTTGAGAAACGTGTTCGTATCATCGACAACGTCATCCGTTATCTGTGTGTTCGCAAAGACGCATAAGAACAGCATATAAGAGGTGATTGTTAATGAATAAAGTAATTTTAATGGGACGCCTGACGAGAGATCCGGATGTCCGTTATTCCAATGGTGAGAACGTAACTGCAGTTGCAAGATTTACCCTTGCGGTAGACCGCAGATTTGCCAGAAGAGACGGTGATCAGCAGACCGCTGATTTTATCGGATGTGTAGCATTTGGAAGAAATGCAGAGTTTATTGAGAAATATTTTCGTCAGGGAATGCGCGTAACAATCTGTGGACGCATTCAGACCGGATCCTATACGAACAGAGACGGTAACAAAGTATATACCACGGATGTGGTTGTAGAGGAGCAGGAGTTCGCAGAGAGCAGAGCTGCTTCTGAAGCAAACCGCAACATGGGTGGATATCAGTCCTCTGCTCCGTCAGCACCGGATCCCATGGGAGCAGCCGGAGATGGTTTTATGAACATTCCGGATGGTATCGATGAGGAATTGCCATTTAATTAACAATCGGATTTTCAATAGGAATTGTGAGAAGGAGGAACCATCATGGCTTACACCAAAAATGAAAAAGGCGACGCTCCGAAGATGAGAAGAGGCGGACGCAGAAGAAAGAAAGTTTGCGTTTTCTGTGGTAAAGAGAATAACGAGATCGATTACAAAGATGTTGCTAAATTAAAGAGATACGTATCTGAGAGAGGTAAGATTCTTCCGAGAAGAATCACCGGCAACTGCGCTAAACATCAGAGAGCTCTGACTGTTGCAATCAAGAGAGCAAGACATATCTCCCTGATGCCGTACATCGCTGAATAAGAACAACTTTTCGGGCGCCGCTTTATGCGGCGTCTGTTTTTATGCTTTCGGAGTCCCTCTTGTCCATCTGATGCTGAGATGGTATAATATCAGATAAGGTGTTATAGAGATTCGGCGATGAAATAAGGAATGTGTGATGAAAAAAGAGGTAAAGCAAAGAGCATTTATCAGATGGCCCCTGTATATGACCGTGGTGCTGTCGATTATGAGCGTGGTCGTATATGCGATTGATCCCTATGCGGGTTATGCAGCGATTACCACCACATTGTTCTATCTGGTGGTTGCAGTGGCCGCCTATGTGTACAGCAGGCCGGCCATGCATAAGGAAATGATTTCCTTTGCCACGCAGTATGGACAGATTCAGAAACGGCTTTTGAAAGAGTTGTCCATACCCTATGCACTGGTCGGCGAGGATGGAAAGATTCTCTGGTCGAATGAAGAATTTCAAAAGATCGTCGGCAAGGCAGGCAAGCGTGGAAAGGCAGTGAATTCATTTTTTCCGGAACTGAACCGTGGCGTTCTTCCGATGGAGGAAAATCCGGAAGTGACGCTGTCCATCCAGTATGAAGAGCGGGATTTCCGGGCGGAGATGAAACTGATCAATATGAAAGACGACGCCGGTGTGGACGGGCTTCTGGAGGACGAGGAGTTTGCAGGCAGCCTGATTGCGCTGTATCTGTTCGAGACCACGGAAATCAACCGTTATATTCGGGAAAACCGGGAACAGCGGATGGTGGCCGGTCTGGTTTATATTGATAACTATGACGAGGCCCTGGAAAATGTAGAGGAAGTGCGTACTTCCCTTCTGGTAGCGTTGATTGAGCGGAAGATCAATAAGTATTTTAATGCCTATGACGGAATTGTCCGGAAACTGGAAAAGGACCGTTTCTTTGTAGTCATGCAGGAAAAGGCGCTGGATCAGATCCGGGAGAATAAGTTTGATCTTTTGCAGGATATTAAGACGGTCAGCATTGGAAATGAGATGGCTATGACCCTCAGTATCAGTATTGGTGCAGAGGGAGCAACCTATATGGACTGTATGGAATATGCCCGCAGTGCCATGGACCTGGCTCTTGCCAGAGGCGGTGACCAGGCAGTCGTAAAGACCAAGGATCAGATTACTTATTATGGCGGTAAGACCCAGCAGGTAGAAAAAAATACCCGTGTTAAGGCAAGAGTCAAAGCACAGGCATTCCGGGAACTGGTAGAGGCCAAGGATAAAGTCGTGGTCATGGGACATAAGCTTCCGGATGCGGATTCCTTTGGCGCGGCAGTCGGTATTTACCGTGCGGCAAAGACTCTGAATAAGAAAGTCTATATTGTAGTAAATGAAGTGACGTCCTCCGTTCGCCCCATGCTGGAAGTATTTGAAGAGGCCAACAGCGGAGAACAGGGAATTGTCATCGGCAGCAGCCAGGCCCGGGAGATTGTGGACCGGAATACGGTGGTTGTCGTTGTGGATACCAACCGGCCCAGTTATACCGAGTGTGAAGAGATTCTGCGGATGACGCCGACGGTAGTTGTATTTGACCATCATCGCCGCGGCAGTGAGATTATCACTCCGGCAGTGCTTTCTTATATTGAAACCAATGCATCTTCAGCCTGCGAGATGGTAGCGGAGATTCTGCAGTATTTTGCAGATAATGTCCGGCTGAAAGGGGTCGAGGCAGACTGCATTTATGCAGGTATTATGATTGATACGGACAACTATATGAGAAAGACAGGCGTGCGTACTTTTGAAGCATCTGCATTCCTGCGGCGCTGTGGCGCGGATGTAACCCGTGTACGTAAGATGTTCCGAAATGATATGGCGGAATATAAGGCAAGGGCAGAGGCAGTCCGCCATGCAGAAGTATATAAAGGATTTGCTTTGACCGTGTGTCCGAGTAAAGGACTGGAGAGCCCGACCATTGTGGGATCCCAGGCGGCCAATGAACTTCTGAACATTACAGGCGTAAAAGCTTCGATTGTATTGACGGAATATAATGGAAGAATTTATGTAAGCGCGCGCTCTATTGATGAGGTCAACGTACAGATCATCATGGAGAAGCTGGGCGGCGGCGGACATCTGAATATGGCAGGTGTTCAGCTGGAATGCTCTATGGAAGAGGCAATGAAGCTGATCCGGGAAACACTGGATCAGATGTTTGAGGAAGGAGAATTATAGAGATGAAAGTAATTTTATTAGAGGATATAAAATCCCTTGGAAAAAAAGGCCAGATGGTAGATGTCAGTGATGGTTATGCAAGAAACTTTATCCTTTCCAAGAAAAAAGGAGTAGAGGCAACTTCAAAGAACATGAATGACCTGAAACTGCAGAAAGCCCATGAAGATAAACTGGCAGCACAGCGTCTGGAAGAGGCAAAACTGTTTGCAGCAGAGATTGCCAAGGCAGAAGTGGTTCTGGAGCTGAAAGTCGGCGAGGGCGGAAAACTGTTTGGTGCCGTATCTTCCAAGGAGATCGCACAGGCAGCCAAAGAGCAGCTGAACATGGAGCTGGATAAGAAAAAACTGGTACTTCCGAATCCGATTAAGACAGTGGGAACCACCAGCGTTGCAGTAAAACTGCATCCGCAGGTAACTGCAGAACTGAAAGTAATCGTAAAAGAGGCATAAGGAGAGACGAGAACAGATGGAGGAAGCGCTCATAAAACGGGTTATGCCCCATGATGAAGAAGCGGAAAGTTCTGTCATTGGAGCCATGCTCATTGACAACGAAGCGATTATGATTGCTTCCGAGATCATTACCGGGGATGATTTCTACCAGAAGCAGATGGGTATCGTATTTGATACCATGGTGGAGCTTTACAATGAAGGAAAACCGGTGGAGCCGGTTATCCTTCACACCCGCCTGCTGGAAAAGGGACTCCCGGAGGAGGTCTGCAGCATCGAGCAGATCTTAAGATGGATGATGGATCGTGCCCTGACCTCTGCCAATATCAAATACTACGCGGAGATTGTAGCGGAAAAATCCGTGGCCAGAAGGCTGATCCGCATTAATGAGGAGATTGCCAACAGCACTTACGCCGGATCTGCAAAGCTGGAAGATACTCTGGCTGATGCGGAGAAGCGGATTTTTGATCTGGCCCAGCGTGGTGGAGGCGGGGACTTCGTACCCATCCGTCAGGTGGTCATCAATGTGATGAAGAAGATTGATGCGGCGTCCAAGGCAAGGGGCCGTGTCACCGGTCTGGAGACCGGATTTATGGATCTGGATTATAAGACCTCCGGACTGCAGCCTTCCGACCTGGTACTGATTGCAGCCCGTCCTTCCATGGGTAAGACCGCGTTCGTTCTGAATCTGGCCCAGCACATGGCGTTCAAGAAGGGCAATGCGGTGGCGATCTTCAGTCTTGAGATGTCCAAGGAGCAGCTGGTAAACCGTATGCTGTCCCTGGAATCCCATGTAGATGCCCAGAAGATCCGGACCGGGCGCTTAAATGACGAAGAATGGATGAATCTGGTGGAAGGTTCTGCCAATATTGCAAATTCCAAGCTCTTTATTGATGATACTCCTGGCATCACTTTATCCGCCATGCGGTCAAAGTGCAGAAAATTAAAAATGGAGCATGATATCCAGATAGTTATCATAGACTACCTGCAGTTGATGAGTGGAAACTCCAACAGTAATAATGCATCCCGGCAGCAGGAGATCTCCGATATTTCCCGTGGATTGAAATCGCTGGCCCGTGAACTGAATGTGCCGGTCATCGCCTTATCCCAGCTAAGCCGTGCAGTTGAGCAGCGTCCGGACCATCGTCCCATGCTTTCTGACCTCCGTGAGTCCGGAGCCATCGAGCAGGATGCCGACGTGGTTATGTTCCTGTACAGGGAGGGATACTATAACAGGGACCTCTCTGAGGCAGAGCAAAGAGTGGCAGAAGTTATCATAGCCAAACAGCGTAACGGCCCGATCGGCACGGTGAATCTCCTGTGGATTCCGGAGCTGACCAAGTTCAGCGACATGGACCGAAGCGGTGAATAATGTAATTTTCCACTTGTATAATGTGGCTTTTTATATTAAAATAGGGGGCAGAAACCTGGAAGACAGGTAGATTAAAATTATACAAGGAGGATTTGTATTATGGCATACGTTATTTCTGACGAGTGTGTAGCTTGCGGTTCCTGCGCAGCAGTCTGTCCGGCAGAAGCTATTTCTGAGGGAGATGGAAAATATGTAATCGACGCAGATGCTTGCCTTGAGTGCGGTACCTGCGAGGCAGAGTGCCCGACCGGTGCAATCTCCGCTGAGTAATGAATATTACCAGGAAATAAAAATGGTATCTGTATGATTCATACAGATACCATTTTTTACTTTATAATACACTATTCAGATTCATTTGCGGGGCGCGGCTGGAAAAACCATTTCTTCCGCGGTTCCTTCGCTTTGACTTCTTTTATCTTTGGTTCCTTGACTTTCTTTTCTTTCCGGCGTCCAAGAGAAAATGCTTTGTTCCCCTTCTGGCAGGCACGTATCTGCTCGTCCAGTTTTTTATAATGGATTTCTTCTTTTTCTTCCTGAATACGGAAGAGGTAGTCCATCTCTTTGACGACCTGTGTGGAAACCTGATGGCTCAGTTCCTTTCCTATCTCCTGCTGGGTCTCACGCAGTGCCTGGGAGACAACCTTTCCGAGAATATACTGGAACTGTTCCATTTTGGCGTTCACCGGAGGCTCCGGCGGTTTGACAATGGCTGGTGGTATTTTTCCCTGTTCCACCTCCGGAAGAAGTGTCTTGATGGCTTTTAACTGATAGCCCTGTTCCTTCAGTTCCCTGATGTGATGAAACATGCGGATGTTATCTTCTGTATAGTAGCGGTGACCCATCTCGTTACGTGCAATTGGCAGTTCCAGTTCATCTTCCCAGTAGCGGAGCACATGTGCTTCCACATCTACCATTTTTGCTGCGTCAGAGATGATATAGCGCTTCGTATCCATATACATCCCTCCACCTTATGAAATTGTGCCTGGCAGGATTACCTGCCGGATCAAAAATATTATATACCATAATCCCTTGATTTTGCAAGTAAATAGGGATATAATAACAACCAGATTTTAAACTCAGGAGGTATGAATAATGGCTAAGATTTCCAAAGACATGATTATTGCAGATCTGGTGAAAATAGATCAGAATATTATCCCGATTCTTATGAGAGAGGGAATGCACTGCATCGGCTGCCCGTCCGCACAGGCTGAGAGCCTTGAGGAAGCTGCACTGGTACACGGACTGGATCCGGATGTACTCGTAGCAAGACTGAACAATTTCCTTGGTGCAGAAGAGTAATCAAAGAAGAATGAAGAAAGAGGATATCCCGCTTGTGGACATCCTCTTTTTTGTGTACTTTTTTCAGTTGTAAAATCAGATAGAAGCAAGCTTCTGCAGAGCCTGTTCGCCGAGAATCACGGTGAAATGCTCCAGCATGTACGCTTCTGCTGCGGGGGTGTATTTTCCGCTGGTGCCGTACTCGGAGAGAATATTGCAGATCTTGTTAAATTCTTCCGGTTTGTGGGAAGATTTTGTAATGACCAGACAATATTCCTGAGTGTCCGGGTTCTTGTACAGGCGGTTAGCCCCTCTGTAAATGTCTTTTAATACATGGGAAACGGATAAAAGCTGTTCCATACGCACGAACGTATAGAGCTTACACATATCAAGCTCGCTGGCCAGTTCCTCGGCCTGTTTTTCTCTGTTCTCCTTAGGAGCATTTTTTAACCGGTGTTCCAAAAGCTTCTGGAACAGATCCAGAACTTCGTCTGCACCGTCCGGCAGAAATTCCCGCGGGGAATCCTCCGGCTGATCGCCGGAACCCTGAGAGAATCTGGAGAATCTGGTATCCAGCTCTTCCGGATCCGCCACTTTGGTAATATCTAAGATAATGCACTCATTGGGCATAGGAATTGCTTCGATCATAAGCGGAATGTTATCCGCTTCAAAACCAAACTGGTGTGAAGCCTGCTCCATCATATCTCTGAAGAGAGAACGGGCTTTCTCGGATCCGTAGGCAATCTCACTGATCTTGATATGGCGGACTTCCAGGTCATCGCGTGTCAGGATGCAGCGAATCTTATTTTCATTGATTTTTTCAATTTTCATACAATCACTACCTGCGAATTTATAGTTTTATATAGTATAAACAAAAATCGGAAATATGTAAAGCGTGACAGGCAGTGAAATGAAGGAAAAATTTCTGAATTTTTTGTGAAATACCCTTGCAAAACACAAAAGTATCTGTATAATGAAACTGTAAGTCTATTTATCTGATTCTTTTCACAGTTCTGTGAAATAATCCAGTTGTTAATTGATCAGGAAGGGGGTAGGTATACGCGGTATGCGGGACAATAATATATCACGATGCTTTTCTTTTTGAAGCCAACATACCGCATGGGGAAAAAGAACAAAGCAGGGGATCCCGGACAGAAAATCAATAAAAAGGGGAGAAAGCCTTTATGTCCTAAAGATTTCTAGTGGTGGGAAATCCGGCTTTGTGGTACAATAACACGGAAAGGGCAAAGCGGTGAAAAAGAAAACACCGCTTTCCAACGTGTTATCTATGGTAGTGTAATACATATAAGAGAAATCTGGCAGGAGGAGATTCATGCAGAGAGAAGACCGAAGAGAACGGGGGAATGGACCTCGTCGCAGACCCAGAAAAAAAAGAAGACTGAATCCAAAGGCTGTTCCGGTGCTGGCAGCATTGCTGCTGTTTTTCCTGATTGGAGGATTTTTTGCAGGAAAGCTTTTGTATGAAAAATATTCACCATCCAAGGAGATGGCAGATCTGAATGAATATTTCGGTTTGTCCGGCGACCAGGATATGGCGGTGGTGATTAATGATGAGATGGTGGGCGATATGGCCCGGTTCATTGACGGAAAAGTCTATCTTCATGTGGAGACTGTCTATCAGTATATTGATTCCCGTTTCTATTGGGATGAAAAGGAGAACCAGTATCTCTATGCACTTCCGAAGGAGCTGGTCAGCGCTGCCGTGGGAGAAAGTTCCTACACCGTGGCAAAGAGCAGCCAGGACGCAGGCTATGTGATTCTGCGGACCGATGGAAGCGACGCCTATGTGGCGGCAGATTTCCTTCTGAATTATACGAATTTTATTTATGAGTACAGCGAGGAGCCGAATCGTGTGAGAATTACCACGGAGTTTGGAAATAAAGATGTGGTAACGGCACAGAAGAAGGCAGCTGTGCGTTGGAAGGCCGGTATCAAGAGTCCGATTCTGACCAATGTGGACAAGGGAACGGTCATGTATGTGCTGGAGGAGTCCGAAGATGTTGGCGACTGGACGAAAGTACTGACCAAAGACGGATTTATCGGTTATGTGAAGAATAACCGTATTTCCGATGTGACCCAGGAAGAAGTAGCCGCTCCGGAATTTGAAGAGCCGGATTATACCAGCATTTCCAAGGATTATACCATTAACATGACCTGGCATCAGGTGACAAACATGGAGGCAAATAATTATCTGCTGAATAAGATTGCGGATACCAAGGGTCTGACGACTATTTCACCCACCTGGTTCTCCATTGCGGATACGGACGGAAATATTTCCTCCCTGGCTAGCCAATCCTATGTGACTTATGCCCATCAGCAGGGCCTGGAAGTATGGGGTCTGGTAGATAACTTCAAGGACGGCGTCAGCACCTATGAGACGCTTTCCAAGACATCCAGCCGTCAGCGGCTGGTCAACCAGCTGATTGCCGCAGCGATCCAGTATGGTCTGGATGGCATTAATGTAGACTTCGAACTGATTACCCAGGACTGTGCCAGAGCTTATATTGAGTTTATCCGGGAGCTTTCCATTATGTGCCGGATTAACGGAATTATCCTGTCGGTAGACAACTATGTACCGACGGCTTCTTCCGATCATTATGATCGTGCGGAGCAGGGCGTTTTCGCAGACTATGTGGTGATTATGGGTTATGATGAGCACTATGCAGGTTCCGAGGAGGCCGGATCTGTGGCTTCCATTGGTTATGTGCAGCAGGGCATCGAGAAAACTTTAAGTGAAGTGCCGAAGGAGAAGGTCATTAACGCCATTCCGTTCTATACCCGTTTCTGGAAGACAGATGCAGACGGAACGGTAACCAGCGAAGCACTGGGCATGGACGAAGCAGACCAGAAGGTAAAAAATAATAATGCAGAGCCGGTATGGGATGATACCCTCCATCCACATCTGATAGGTTGCTCCGTCATATTCAATTTCTACATAATACTG
>CAVCTH010000080.1:0-9104 GCA_963604695.1 Clostridiales bacterium
CTTGCCGTGGGAGCCAACGTGGTGATGCCCAATCTGTCCCCGGTGAAGAACCGGAAACAGTATGAACTCTACGACAATAAAATCTGTACCGGTGAGGAAGCGGCAGAGTGCCGCGGCTGCCTTTCCAGAAGAGTGGAAAGCGTGGGTTATCATCTGGTCAGCGACCGTGGCGACGCAGTAGAGTAACGATTCGCGCGAAAGGAGATTGTAATATGAAATTCACATATCCGGCAGTGATCGGAAAAGAAGAAAACGGTTCCTGGAAAGCAGTGCTTCCGGATCTGGCCTGTTGCGAGGCAGAGGCAGAGACGCTGGAAGAGGTCATCGAGAAAGCCAATGCAGCCCTCTATGACTGGATTGAGCTGGAACTGTCCGAGGATGAGGTGGATCTTCCGCCCATATCCGATCCCAGAGATCTTCAGAAACACCTGAAAGAAGGCCAGCAGGTCAGACAGATCTGTGTGAATATCCGTCTGTTTGATGGGTGGGATGAATAGTACAAAGCTGTTGCTTCTATTGTGGGGCAGCAGCTTTTTTGCATTATGCGTACAGCATAGAGGAAGAGACAGCTTGTGAAAGGAACGTCCGCAGGCCCGGGACTTCATGAGAACGAGCTTCAGGCGATGTTCGAATGTTAGTACCGCTGGATCTTGTCTAAAGCGCGAGCGGTTCCGCTCACAACCTGTCTCTTCCGTTTTCGTTTCGCGATTTAAAAAAGTAATAAAACATAGCGATTTAAAAAAGTAATAAAACATAGTTGACAAATAGGAAATATAGGGATATAATTGCCTCATCAAGCAAAACATAGTATGTAAATAGGAATTATAGGAGGAATAGAAAATGGCAAACATCTACAAAGGCACACTTGGACTGATCGGAAACACCCCGCTGGTAGAAGTCGTAAACGTAGAAAAAGAGCTTGGCCTGGAAGCAAAGATTCTGGTAAAGCTTGAGTATTTCAATCCGGCCGGAAGCGTAAAGGACCGTATTGCGAAGGCCATGATCGAGGACGCCGAGGAGAAAGGAATCCTGAAAGAAGGATCTGTTATCATCGAGCCGACCTCCGGAAATACAGGTATCGGACTTGCATCCATCGCAGCAGCCAAAGGATACAGAATCATCCTCACCATGCCGGAGACCATGAGTGTGGAGAGAAGAAACATTCTGAAAGCTTACGGCGCTGAGCTGGTGCTGACCGAAGGAGCAAAAGGAATGAAGGGAGCCATTGCAAAAGCCGATGAGCTTTCCAAAGAAATCCCGAACAGCTTCATCCCGGGACAGTTTGTAAACCCGGCAAACCCGGCAGCACATAAGAAAACCACCGGTCCGGAGATCTGGAATGATACCGACGGAAATGTAGACATCTTCGTAGCAGGCGTAGGTACCGGCGGAACCCTTACCGGAGTTGGTGAGTACCTGAAATCCCAGAAACCGGATGTGAAGATCGTAGCAGTTGAGCCGGCAACCTCTCCGGTACTTTCCGAAGGAAAGAGCGGCCCGCATAAGATCCAGGGTATCGGCGCAGGATTTGTACCGGATGTACTGAACACCAAAGTATATGATGAAATTATTCCGATTGAGAATGACGATGCATTCGCAGGCGGAAAGCTCCTTGCAAAACATGAAGGCGTGCTGGTAGGTATTTCTTCCGGAGCAGCTCTTCAGGCAGCCATCCAGCTGGCCAAGAGACCGGAGAACAAAGGAAAGACCATCGTAGCACTGCTTCCGGACAACGGTGACAGATATTACTCCACCCCGCTGTTCGCAGAATAAATGAAAACCCATACGAAAAACAGTAAAGAAAGGTAAAAAAACCAATGGCAGAGAAATTAAAAAGAGCAGACAGAAAATTCAAATTTGAGACCTTACAGCTTCATGTAGGACAGGAAGCTCCCGATCCGGTAACCGACGCACGTGCAGTACCGATTTATCAGACTTCTTCTTATGTATTCCGCAACTGCGATCACGCAGCAGCAAGATTTGGTCTGGCAGATGCAGGTAACATTTACGGACGTCTGACCAACCCGACCGAGGACATTTTCGAGCAGAGAATTGCAGCACTGGAAGGCGGCGTTGCAGCACTGGCCGTTGCATCTGGAGCAGCAGCAGTTACCTATACTATCGAGAACCTGGCACAGAAAGGTGACCATATCGTATCTGCAAAGAACATTTACGGTGGAACCTTCAACCTTCTGGAGCATACCCTTCCGGCATACGGTGTTGAGACTACTTTCGTCAACATTTTCGATCTGGACGAGGTAGAGGCAGCTATTAAGGAAAATACCAAAGCAGTTTACATTGAGACTCTTGGAAACCCGAACTCTGACGTTGTTGATATCGAGGCAATTGCAAAGATTGCTCATGCACATAAGATTCCGCTGGTAGTAGACAGCACCTTCGCTACTCCGTATCTGGTTCGTCCGATCGAGTGGGGCGCAGATATCGTTGTTCATTCCGCAACCAAATTCATCGGCGGACATGGAACCACCATCGGCGGTGTCATCGTAGACAGCGGTAAATTCGACTGGGAGGCATCCGGAAAATTCCCGTCACTGACTGAGCCGAACCCGAGCTATCATGGCATCAGCTTTACCAAAGCAGTAGGAGCAGCTGCATTTGTAACCAAGATTCGTGCAATCCTTCTTCGTGATACCGGAGCTACTATTTCTCCGATTCACTCCTGGATTTTCCTGCAGGGACTTGAGACTCTGTCTCTTCGTGTAGAGCGTCATGTACAGAACGCACTGAAAGTGGTTGAGTACCTGAACAACCATCCGCAGGTAGAGGCTGTTCATCATCCATCTGTATCCAAAGATCCGCAGCAGCAGGCTCTTTATAAGAAATATTTCCCGAACGGAGGCGGTTCTATCTTCACCTTCGAGATCAAGGGAGATGCACAGAAAGCAAAAGACTTCATTGATAACCTGGAGCTGTTCTCTCTGCTTGCTAACGTAGCAGACGTAAAATCTCTGGTCATCCACCCGGCGACCACCACACACAGCCAGTGTACAGAGGAAGAACTTCTGGATCAGGGAATCAAACCGAATACCATCCGTCTTTCCATCGGTACTGAGAATATCGACGATATCATTCAGGACCTGGATGAGGCATTCAAGGCAGTACAGTAAGGAATGAAATTTTCCAAGAAAAGCAGATACGGAGTGGTAGCGCTCATTGATCTGGCGGTAAATTCAAAAAACGGCCATGTGGCCCTTGGAAGTATTGCCGAGAGAAATGAGATCTCTCCCCAGTATCTGGAGCAGGTATTTGCAAGCCTGCGCCGGGCGGGGATTGTGAAGAGCGTCAAAGGCTCCCAGGGTGGATATCTGCTGAACCATCCGTCCTCCAATATTACGGTGGCGTCCATTGTACAGGCACTGGAAGGAACGTATTATCTGGATGATGAAGAGGTAAAAGGAGAAGGAAGTGCAGCCGGGATTGCAGAGACCATACAGGCAGACATTGTAGAGAAAGTCAATCACGGGCTGGATCAGATTCTCCAGCATCTGACGCTGGCTGATCTGGAAGAAGATTTCCAGGAACGGCAGTCCGGCGGGCAGGAAATGTATTACATTTAACCTATTCAGAACCATTAATGAGCGAAGGAAAGCCTCGTAGAGGCGGTTTTGCGAATTGGCTCTGAATAGGCATAGAATAAAACAAAGCGGAGGTGATGTGCATGGAAGACCATGCCATCATCTCCGTTTTTTTTCTGTTTTTTGCAGCAGATAATGGTTGACATCTATTATTCAAAAAGATATATTCCTATTAATCAGATAGGAATTATATATTCTGCAAAGAGCAGATAAAATGAGGAGGCATACATACGATGGCATACGGAATTGAGACGCGATGTATTCATGGAGAGAACGGAATTACGAGAGAGCATGCATAC
Source organism: Clostridiales bacterium (assembly GCA_963604695.1). GTDB lineage: Bacteria > Bacillota > Clostridia > Lachnospirales > Lachnospiraceae > Hominiventricola. The sequence continues at coordinate 3,896 of CAVCTH010000080.1, forward strand.
GGCTCCATGGGAACGCCGATTTATCAGACAGCGACTTTTGCACATCCGGGCGTGGGACAGTCCACCGGATTTGATTATACGAGAGAGAGTAACCCCACCAGAAGCGAGCTGGAGAAAATTGTCACTTCTCTGGAAAATGCTTATGACACGGTGGCATGCGCCAGCGGTATGGCAGCACTTTCTATTTTACTGGAACTGTTTGAAAATGGAGCACATTTCGTATGTTCAGAGGATCTGTACGGCGGCTCTGTCCGGATTTTCAGCACCATCGGAGCCAGCAGAGGACTGACATTTTCCTATGTCAACACGGCAGATGCTGAGCAGGTGGAGAAGGCCATTAAAAATGAGACCAAGGCACTTTATATTGAGACGCCCAGCAACCCGACCATGCAGGTAACGGATCTGCGTGCCATGAAGAAGCTGGCAGACAAATATGGACTTCTGCTCATCGTGGGCAATACGTTCCTGTCTCCTTATTTCCAGAATCCCATTGATTTTGGAGCAGATCTGGTGGTACACAGCGGAACCAAGTATCTGGGCGGACACAATGACGCGCTGGCAGGTTTCCTCTGTTCTGCAAATAAAGAGCTGGCAGAGAAGATCCGTTATGTCTATAAGACTACCGGCGGCTGCCTGTCACCGTTTGAAAGCTTTCTGCTCATCCGCGGTATCAAGACTCTGTCTGTCCGCATGGAGCGGCAGCAGGAGAATGCATTGAAGATTGCCAACTGGCTGAAAGCGCAGAAAGAGATCAAAGCCGTTTATTATGTGGGACTTCCGGATCATCCGGGTTATGAGATCAGCAAGAGCCAGACGAGAGGATTTGGCGGCATGATTTCTTTCCATACGGATACAGCCGAGACCGCAAAGCGGATTCTGGAGCGTGTGAAAGTCATTTCTTATGCGGAAAGTCTGGGCGGTGTGGAGTCCCTCATTACCTATCCTATGCTGCAGACCCACGGGGATGTGCCGGTGGAGATCCGGGAGCGCCTTGGTATTACCGATAATTTCCTGAGAATGTCCGTAGGTATTGAAAATGGAGACGACCTGATCGCAGATCTTGAGCAGGCGCTGAAAGGAGAATAGGCAGTATGGCTTATGAATTTGACAAAGTAATCGACAGAAAAGGCACCAACTGCCTGAAATATGATTTTGCAAAAGAGCGTGGTCACAGCGAGGAGGAGCTTCCTCTCTGGGTAGCTGATATGGATTTCCAGACGGCGCCGGAGATTGTGGAGCGTCTGCAAAAGTCTGTGGCTCATGGTATTTTCGGATACAGTGAAGGAAAAGACGGTTATTTCCAGGCGGTAGCAGGCTGGTATGAGAAGCATTTTAACTGGACTGTGAAACGGGAGTGGCTGGTAAAGACGCCGGGTGTGGTATTTGCCATTGCTGCCGCTGTCCGTGCATTTACAAAGGAAGGAGACGCAGTGCTCCTGCAGCAGCCGGTCTATTATCCGTTCAGCGAGGCCATCAAGGATAACGGAAGAGAACTGGTGAACAGTCCGTTAAATCTGGTGAACGGCCATTATGAGATGGATTTTGAAGATCTGGAACAGAAGATGGTGGATCATCAGGTAAAATTATTCCTGCTTTGCAGCCCGCACAACCCGGTAGGCCGCGTGTGGACAGAGGAAGAACTTCGGAAAGTCGGAGATCTTTGTGTAAAACATAATGTTCTTGTGGTCAGCGATGAGATTCACAGTGATTTCACCTGGCCGGGACATGAGCATCATGTATTTGCAAATCTTGATCCGAAATTTGCGGAGATTTCCATTACCTGTACGGCACCCAGCAAGACCTTTAACCTGGCGGGCCTGCAGAATTCCAATATTTTCATTCCGAACCGGACGCTGAGAAAAACCTTTAAGAAAGCCATTGATCAGGCAGGTTACAGCCAGCTGAATACCCTGGGACTGGTGGCGTGCCAGGCGGCTTACGAGGAAGGCGAACCGTGGCTTTTGGAATTAAAGAAATATTTACTTGAAAATCTGGACTTTTCGAGAGATTATATAGAAAGAAATCTCCCGGGCGTTCATTTGATCGAGCCGGAGGGCACTTATCTGATTTGGCTTGATTTCCGGGATCTTGGATTACCGGAGGAAAAACTGGAACATCTGATTACGAAAGAGGCAAAGCTGTGGCTCGACAGCGGCGCGATCTTCGGACCGGATGGGGAAGGATTTGAGCGGATCAACATTGCGTGTCCGAGAACAACACTGAAGGAAGCCTTTGACCGGCTGGCGAAAGCGTTGAACTCCCTGGGATAACAGGAAGGAAGAACACATATGAAAAATCCGCTGCACTATCAGCTTTCAGAATACGACTGCGGTCCCACCGCCATGCTGGATGCCATCAGCTATCTTTTTGACCGGGAGGAAATCTTACCGGAAATTATTCGAAATGTCATGCTTTACTGTCTGGACTGCTATGGATCGGAAGGAATTCCGGGAAAGAGCGGAACCTCGCGGGCAGCCATGATGTTTCTGAGCAACTGGCTGAACGGCTTTGGCGAAATCCGGAATCTTCCGGTGAGCAGCCAGTATTTGTCCGGAAAAAGTGTGTATCTGGGAAGCGAGAGCCTTATTAATGACGCGCTGCACAGAGGCGGCGCTGTGGTAGTCCGGCTTTATCTGGACGAACCCCATTATGTGCTGCTCACAGGTGAGCATGATGGTGTAGTGGAAATGTTTGACCCCTATTATCGGGACGAACCATTTAACGAACAGGATATTTTGCTGGTGACAGACCGCGAGACCAGCTGCAACCGGCTGGTGCCGGAGCAGTATTTCAATCAGGAAGGGGAGACCATCTATGCCCTTGGACCTTTCGAGGGCCGGGAAGCGGTGATTCTCTTCAATGGCCGGACGAAGCTGGAGCCGGAGAAGACGATAGAGTACTTTATCTAAGATACCAAGATCATAAACCGGACTCCACGATGTGCTTGCACAAGAGTGGAGGTATGGTTTCATGATCTGCCCCGATATGAGGATAAAAGTGTGGCGTATGCCGCACGATATCCGAATATAGGGGGCGGATTGTGGGAGTGCATGGCACGGAACAATCCGAATGGTATCATATATGAGTATAATACAGGTGGCAGATTATGATAAAAAAAGACAGAATTTTAAAAGAATTTGAGGAACTGATTTCCATTGATTCCTTAAGCTTTGCAGAGCGGGAGATGGCCGACCGCCTGAAAGAGAAGCTGACCGGACTGGGATTTGAAGTCCGCGAGGACAATGCCGGAGCGCAGGAAAATGGCACTGCCGGAAATGTCTATGGCTATCTCAAAGGAACTTTGCCGGGAGATCCCATTCTGTTCTCCGCGCACATGGATACGGTGCGTCCGGGAATCGGCAAGAAGATGTTTCTGGACGAGGCAACCGGTAAGATCGAGAGTGGCAAGGATACGATCCTTGGCGCGGATGATGTGACCGGACTGGTGGAAATTCTGGAAGCAGTACGTCATTTACAGGAAGAAAAGATTCCCCATCGGGATATCGAAGTGATTTTCCCAATCGCGGAGGAACTGTATATTAAAGGAACAGATGCATTTGATTTCAGCCAGGTAAAGGCAAAAGAAGCCTATGTACTGGATATGGGCGGAGCACCGGGAACGGCAGCACTTCGGGCACCGTCTCTCATTTCCTTTACCGTAAAAATGCATGGAAAAGCATCCCATGCAGGCTTTGCTCCTGAGCAGGGCATTCATGCCATCCGTGCGGTGAGCATTGCCATCAGTAAAATTGAGCAGGGACATGTGGATGAAGATTCCACGCTGAATATCGGAAAGATTTCCGGAGGCGAGGGCACGAACATTATTCCGGAACTGTGCACCTGCGAAGGCGAGATCCGCAGCTATAGCCATGAGAAGGCGCTGGCGCTGATGGATCAGCTTACCAAAACTTTTGAGGACGCGGCTTCCGAAGTGGGCGCAACCGCAGAAGTAACACCGGATATCCGTCTCATTGCCTATGATATTCCAAAGGACGCTCCGGTAGTTAAGCATTTCACAGAGGCCTGCGAGAAACTGGGACTTGCCGGAACCCTGACCGAAACTTTCGGCGGGAGCGATAATAATAACTTTGTTCTCCACGGCATTCAGGGCATCGTCCTGTCCAGTGGTATGTATGAGGCACATTCTGTGAAAGAATATACCTATGTGCAGGATATGGCCAGTGGGGCAGAACTGGTGGCGGAACTGCTTTCTTAATGGCATAGTTTACAAGACACATAGAAGTGACAGGCTGTGAAGAGGAACCGCTCGCGCTAAGTCCTCGATCCAGCGGTACTAACACTCGAACGTCGCATTTGCTCGTTCTTGTGAAGTACCGGGACTGCGGACGTTCCCTTCACAGGCTGTCACTTCTACTGGTCTTGCTATCTCTACATTTTCTTGAGAAAAAACGATCATTTAATTTGTAAAAATAATAAGTTATAACTAACCAAAACAAAAATTTTGTGATATACTGTTAATAACAGACGACACCCCAGACGGGTGTCCGGAGAGCTGCCGAAGATAGGAAAAGCAGCTGGATAAGAATTTCACAGAAAAGAGGTATACAGTTATGGTAAAGATGACTTTAAGTGTGGATGGTATGGCATGCGGTATGTGCGAGGCACATGTAAACGATGCAGTCAGAAAAGTATTTCAGGTGAAGAAAGTAACCTCTTCCCACAGCAAAGGAACCACGGAAATCATCGCCGAGGAACCGTTGGATGAGGAAAAACTGAAAAGTGCCATTGAGGCAACCGGTTACAAGGTGCTGGATGTAAGGACCGAGCCTTATGAGAAGAAAAAATTCTCTCTGTTCCACAGAGGATAGTTGATAATTCCCGCGGTACTCCGCGGGAATTTTTGCGTCAGAGGAGGAAAGCTGCGGGGCTTCCGTAGCGGCTGACCAGTGCTTGGGCCTCTGGCTCGACTAACCCCGAAAAAGTTCCTGCGTTTTTGAATTTCGCAGGAACTTTTTTCTATGCAAGGCCAACCGAGGCCCACAGAGGCTCTTTTTACTGCACAATCTGGCTTGACGCGGGAACTTTTGTCAACAAAATTTTATATAGACCCGCGAACAAACTTACTGACACTACCCCGCGTAGTATATGTTTCTTTGGCAGCCAGTTACAACAGGTTTTACTTTCATTTTATAAACTCAAACTTCGCACATTAAAATGTGCCTATGCACCTTGAAAATTCAATAATAAC
>CAVCTH010000081.1:0-9100 GCA_963604695.1 Clostridiales bacterium
ACGGAATCCAGGTCTTTTAACTTCTCCATGACCAGTTCCCCGATCTTCTCACTGGAAATCTCCCGTTCTTCTTTATTAAAAATACTCGCCTCCACATCATCCACCATAGCTTCAATCTGCGCGGTGGAAATAGGGCGCTTATGACAGGCACGGAACACGCCGCCTTCTATCTTGGAGCGGTCATAGGTCTCCCGGTTATTGTCCTTCTTAATCACAATCATGGGGATCGTCTCCACTTTTTCATAGGTGGTAAACCGCTTATGGCATTCATCACATTCTCTTCTGCGGCGAATAGAATCTCCGTCATCCGCAGGTCTGGAGTCAATGACCCTTGTGTTATCTTTTCCGCAAAACGGACATTTCATGTGGGAATTCCTCCTTTTTTCTTTCGTCCAGTATATACCAGGAGACAACGGAATGTCAACGAATGCAGCTGCATAAACTGACACTAAAAACCAAGGTTTTTGCCCTGTATGCATTTTTGTGAATTAAAGGAAAAAGATGTGATTAACCGCTGCGACTGCAAACGGCTGGGAAGGGTCAGCGATCTGGTTCTGGATCCTAAAAACGGCTGCATCTGCGCCATTGTAGTGCCAGGACCATTCCGGCTCTGCGGTCTCATCGGTCCGGATCAGGAATATATCATCCCATGGAAAAAGATCTGCCAGATTGGCCCGGACATCATCCTGGTGGAAGTCTGTGCCGAGGAAGTGCTCACTCCGAGAAAATTCTGGCGCTGACTGGATTCTTTTTTGCATAACCATCAAGTTTTGGGAAATCCTTTTTAACATACCCGAAACTTACAGGAGGCAATCCCATGGTTATGAATAAAGTGGAAATCTGCGGAGTCAACACATCACGGCTTCCGCTTCTCACCAACGATGAAAAGACGCTTCTATTTGAACGGATTAAAAAAGGGGATAAAGAAGCCCGGGAACTGTACATCAAAGGAAATCTCCGCCTGGTCCTAAGCGTCATCAAACGCTTTTCCTCCAGTAATGAAAATGCGGACGATCTGTTTCAGATCGGATGCATCGGGCTTATGAAAGCCATTGACAATTTTGACTGCACACTGGACGTGCGTTTTTCCACCTATGCGGTGCCCATGATCGTCGGGGAAATCCGGCGGTATCTCCGGGATAACAACAGTATCCGGGTCAGCCGCTCTCTCAGGGACATTGCCTATAAGGCCATCTATGCCAGGGAGACTCTTTCCCGGGATTCCTCCCAGGAGCCGACCATCCAGCAGATTGCAGAGGCCATTGACATTCCTGCCGAAGAGATTGTCTACGCCCTGGACGCCATCCAGAGTCCCATCAGCCTCTATGACCCGGTTTACACGGAAGGCGGCGATACCCTGTATGTGATGGATCAGATCAGCGATAAAAAGAATAAAGAAGAAAACTGGGTACAAAATCTTTCCCTGACGGAAGCCATGAAAAAGCTTACCCCCAGGGAACACCACATTATCAATCTGCGGTTTTTTGAAGGGCGGACCCAGATGGAAGTTGCCGAGGAAATCCATATTTCCCAGGCCCAGGTGAGCCGTCTGGAAAAAAATGCATTAAAAACCATGCGCGGTTATTTGAAATAACAGACATCACTCGTATTTGACGATTTCTTTTTTCAGACGGCCGATAATCTTTTTCTCCAGCCGGGAAATATAGGACTGGGAAATTCCCATAAGATCCGCCACTTCCTTCTGGGTCATTTCCCGTCCGGACGGCTGGTTTAAGCCAAACCGAAGTTCAATAATTGCTTTCTCCCTTCTGGACAGTTTTGCCAGTGCCTTCCGAAGAAGATTCCGCTCCACCTCATTTTCCAGATCCCGGTAAATAATATCCGCATCCGTACCCAGAATATCCGACAGGAGCAGTTCATTTCCATCCCAGTCTACATTGAGCGGTTCGTCAATGGATACTTCCATCCGAAGTTTGCTGTTGCGACGCAGATACATAAGAATCTCATTTTCAATGCACCGGGACGCATAAGTGGCCAGCTTGATATTTTTATTGCGGTTAAAGGTATTGATGGCTTTGATCAGGCCAATGGTTCCGATGGAAATCAGATCTTCCACGCCAACACCCGTATTTTCAAACTTCTTGGCAATGTAAACCACCAGTCGAAGATTATGTTCAATGAGAGATGCCTTCGCCTGGGCTTCATGCTCGGTTTCCAGTCCCAGAATTGCCCTGCTCTCTTCCTCTGCATTCAGCGGTGCCGGAAGGATCTCCGCGCCGCCTATATAATGAATTTCCCCTTTCTGCGCGAAAAACATGCTTCTGAGTTTCGGCGCTACTTTCAACTGAATCTGATTGGGTATGGTAACCTTGATGATCATATTGCCTCCTCTTACGAGGGGAGCAGGTCTCTGTGAAGCAGAAGCTGGCAGGTGCGGATGCTTCCCGGCATGCAAGCCACCTCCGGCCGTTCGATCCGGATCGGTTCTTCCGGGCTGCCGATTTCCATGGCGTCCAGTATGTACACATCCAGAATTCCTTCCCTGTCAATGGTCCGGTAGGGAATCTTCCGTGGAATCCGTTCCTGTTCTGCATAAGACAGCAACTGTTTCATACAGTTCTGTTCCAGAATGCTGACCGGCTTTCCATTAAAAGGGTCATATAAACTGTTTCCTGTATCATACCAGGCTTTCACCTGAAGCTTACTTTCACCGTAGTACAGCATCACTTCTTTTGAAAGCCCTGCCCGTTTCCTTCGGATTCTGAAAATAACTTCCAGACCTGTCAGCAGAATCACAGCCGCACCTTCCAGCAGCAGACTATGGATTCCACCGGTTGGATCCAGCATTTTCAGGAACCGGAAAATACCGCCCAGTGCAAACCCTTCCAGATACAGCCCCACAGCCGCCAGGAAAAAATGTTTTCTTCCTGGAAGCCCGATCCATGTCATGAACGTCGAAAGCAGCAGCACGCCGAAAAAATACGCAAAATTAGTAAGCTTCGCGGAATACACGGTCATAATGCAGGCTCCCACACTTCCCAACATGGCGGCCATCACTATCCGCCGGAATTTTACCGGCAGCTGGCAGCACCATGCCGTAAGTATAAGCAGGATCACATTCATCCACAGATTTTCCAGAAACAGAAGATCCACATCTACTTCATAGTACACTTGCTTCCCTCTCTCTTATGGTTGCCACCATTATAGGAGGCAGGCCTTAAGAAATTTGTTGAAAGCTGTTAGGATTTGGGTTGGATTGCTGCCAGAAAATGACAAAGAAAAGCCGCCGGGAAACCCGGCGACCAATTATGACAGGATATGCAGAAATTCGTTCATTTTTTCCACCGGAATCTGTCCCGGTGCGGATACGTCTCCCACTGCCGCACCCATCTCTTCCATGTATTTCAGGCAACGCATCATTTCCTCCGGTACCGGTGTTGCCGCAAAATCATAGATGGATGCGATGATATGAACCCCCAGTTCTTTCATTTTCCAGATATGGCTTTCTGTCCGGGTCTCATCCATGAACGCTTTGTCGAAGCATGGCAGGAATCTCTTCCGCCTTTTTCCGAATAGCTTCTTTTGTCTCCGCTACAATGGGCACACAAATCTTCGGCGTTCCTTCGCCCATGACCGCCCCGCTGGGTCCCAGTCCAAATGTTCGTTTCATATGTTGTTCCTCCCGATATGCTTCAAGTAAAGTATTTCTCTTTTACAAGGCCAATGGGCATTTCCTTGCCGGTCCACAGAGTAAATGCATAAGCTCCCTGATAGAGCAGCATGTACATGCCGTTAAAGGACGGACAACCCACGCTCTCTGCCATGGAAAGGAGCCTGGTCTTCCGCGGATTGTAAATAACGTCCGATACAATCAGCTCCGGATGGAGAAAATCAGCCGCCGGAATCAGACAGCCATCCTCATGAGGACTCATGCCTACAGATGATGCATTAACCAGAATGCCGCTCTCGCCGATGCTCTTCCGCATCTGCACTTCGTCTGCCAGTTCAAACATCTGAATCTTACAGCTGGTTCCTGCATTGACGCGGTCCACTACCTTTTCCGTCTCGCCCCAGGAATAACCTTTTCTGGCAATGACGTCAATGGCAGATACGCCGTCCAGCGCAGCCTGTGCAATAATGGATGCAGCTGCTCCTCCGGTACCCAGGATCGTCATTTTTTTACCGATAATATCAAATCCGGCGTCTTCCACCGCCCGCATATAGCCTTTTCCGTCAGTGTTGTATCCGGTCAGCACACCATTTTCCTGCACGACTGTATTGACCGCACCGATCAACTCCGCCTCTTTGGAACGGATGTCTACCCGCTCAAACATACTTCTCTTATGAGGCATGGTACAGTTCCATCCTCTTGCATTCATGACGATTAGTCCGTCCACTGCCGTCTCAAATTCTTCCGGTGACACATCAAAAGCCAGATACACATAGTCCAGTCCATGATACCGGAATGATTCATTATGCATGGCCGGAGATACACTATGTGCCACCGGACTGCCCAGAAGACAGGTAAGTCCTGTATGTCCTGTGATTGGTACTCCATTCATGATCCATTTCCTCCGTATATAACAAAACCGCCCTTGAATGCCCCGGGCGGTTTTCGGTTATTTATCTGTTTTTCTGAAAGAACTGCGGAATCTTGATCTCCTGCTCTTCCACGGTGCTCTCCGGTTTCTTGAAGGTCTTCAGTCCCGGAAGCGGCTGCATAGTCATTTTCGGTTTTGCAGCAGCGGTTGCTGTGGTTCCTGCTGCAGGCTTCTGCGCTGCTGCCGGACGATATCCCGGAAGGACGGATTTTGTGCCACCATCCTGCAGACCGGTTGCAATAACCGTAATACTTACTTCGTCTGTATTGGTTGCATCGTACATTGCACCGAAGATCACGTTTGCATCCTCGCCTACCTGCTCCTGTACGTAGCTTGCTGCATCATTGGCATCGATCAGGGAAATATCACCGGAAATGTTAATGATGACATGTGTTGCGCCTGCGATGGTGGTCTCCAGCAGCGGGCTGGTGATGGCCTGTTTTACTGCCTCCAGAGCCTTATCATCGCCTCTTGCAGTACCAATACCAATATGTGCAATACCCTTGTCCGTCATGACGGTCTGAACGTCTGCGAAGTCCAGATTGATCAGTGCCGGCAGGTTAATCAGGTCTGTAATTCCCTGTACTGCCTGCTGCAGTACTTCATCTGCCTTCTTCAGTGCTTCCGGCATGGTAGTTCTGCGATCTACGATCTCCAGAAGCTTGTCATTCGGAATCACAATCAGGGTATCAACTGCTTCTTTCAGCTTCTCAATACCCATCAGTGCGTTGTTCATACGCTGTTTTGCTTCAAAACGGAACGGCTTGGTTACAACGCCGACCGTCAGAATTCCCATCTCTTTTGCTGCTCTTGCGATAACCGGGGTTGCTCCGGTACCAGTACCGCCACCCATACCACAGGTAACAAATACCATATCAGCACCCTGAATTGCCTCTTTCAGCTCTTCGATGCTCTCTTCTGCAGCTTTCTCACCGATTTCAGGCTTCGCGCCTGCTCCCAGACCTTTGGTCAGCTTATCGCCAATCTGAATCGCCGTCGGTGCCTTGCAAAGCTTCAGCGCCTGCTTGTCCGTATTGACTCCGATAAACTCAACTCCGCCAATCTGTTCCTCTACCATTCTATTTACAGCATTATTACCTGCTCCGCCTACACCTACAACGATGATACGCGCAGCAGATTCCATTTCATTCGTCATGATTTCCAACAAGGTCAAATCCTCCTTCAAACACGGTATCCCACGCAATCTTACAATATATCATAGCTTTTTTTATGCAAATAAGCAACTATAAATTTGAATTTTTTTGCCTGAATTCTCATTTTTTTACTTGGAAGCTTCCAATGAAATGTGGGTACTCTCATCGGTATAATTTTCCATATGCAATGTACCTGATTTTCCTTCCAGATCCGCCTCCAGTTTTTTCAGCCGGGAGATCTTTTCATCCAGGTGGTCTCCGGTTCCCAGCGCCACGGTCACATCCCCTAATTTCAGGTATAATTCCGAGCTGCTTCCAAACCGGATCTCATCCGGATTCAGATCGTACTTGTCCAGCAGCTGGGTAATGCTTAAGATCGTCTGGAAAATCTCCGGATCCTTTACCGTCAGCGCCTGATGCATGGTCAGGCTGTCAAATGAAAGCCCCTTGATCATAGGTACTCCATCCATGACCTGATCCGAGCTTTCCACTACGATACCGTCTTTGTCAAAATACACATTCTTTCCCAGATACTGCACATATCCCACGATATTTTTCTCATAGACCCGAATGGTAATGCTGCTGGGAGAATCAATCTTCACCTCAAAGGTATCAATAAACGGAATCTCCGGGTGTTCCATGTAATTATAGCGGATATAGAGATACAGCGTATTGCGCTGCAGCCCTTCTCCCACAATAAAATCCGCCACCTGTTCCTTGGTATAATATTCATTTCCGGTAATGGTCACTTCCCGCACCCGGAACACGCCAAACACGGACAAAAGCAGTACCACAACGACTGCCAGCACTGCTCCTGCCAGTATCATTCCTTTCCAGTGTCTCTTTCCTTCTCTGTTTCCTGCCATGTTTCGTTCCTTCTAATCGCGTAACTATTATGAGTAGTTTACCACAACTCCCAGCTTTTTTAAATCCCCACATAAATCTTCATAGCCCCGGTGCACAAATTCCATGCCACTGACCAGGCTCATTCCTTCCGCCGCCAGGGCGGCCATGACAAGGGCTGCTCCGCCCCGTAATTCTTTTGCCTCCAGTTCCGCCCCGTGATAGGCTTTCACCCCTTCGATCAGGGCAAAGGAACCTCCCGCCTGAATATTGGCTCCCATTTTCTGAAACTCCGGCACCACCTGAAAGCGCGCCTCAAAGATCTTCTCCTCCAGAAGACTGAAGCCTGTGGATTTTCCCAGCACAGCCATAAGCACCGACTGAAGATCCGTTGGAAATCCCGGAAACGGAGCCGTTGCCAGATAGGACAGGGGACGGATGGTCCGGTTCATATTCACGGAAATCCAATGCATGCCCAGATCCGTCTCCACCTTTGCTCCCAGATCCTCCAGAAGCTTCGGCAATGTTCCCAGATGCTTCACCGGAACGTTGAGAAGCCTTGTCTCCCCGCCGGTGAGCACGGTTCCCAGAAGATACGTACCCGCCACAATCCGGTCCGACGGCACAATATACTCCGCCGCATAGAGAGTCTCCCGTCCTTCCACGGAAATAACCGGAGAGCCGTCTCCCTGGATACAGGCTCCCATTTTCCGGAGAAATTCCGCCAGTTCCACAATCTCCGGCTCCATGGCCGCCCCATGGATAATGGTCTGTCCCTTTGCCGTTACTGCAGCCAGAAGAATATTTTCCGTAGCCCCTACGCTTGGAAAATCCAGATAGATTTCCGCTCCATGAAGATGCTCTGCCCGTCCGCAAAGCGTATGTTCTTTCCGTTCAAAAACAGCACCCAGCTGTTCCATTCCCTTTAAATGCAGGTCAATGGGCCGTTTGCCGATAGTACATCCTCCCGGATAGGGAATTTCCACCTGATGCATACTGCCAAGGACACTCCCAAGTAAATTCACAGTGGAGCGCATTTTCCCCGCACCTTTTCCTTCGATCTTCCATTTTTCTGCGTCCCTGGTATCGAGAATCAGCATATGGCCTTCTCTTTTTATCCTGCAGCCGGTCTCTTCCAGAAGTTCCAGCATATGCTCCACATCCGTAATCCTGGGACAGTGATGCAGAATGAACACTCCTTTTCCCAGCAGTGTGGCAGCCAGAATCGGAAGCACCGCATTCTTCGATCCCTGTACCAGCAATTCTCCCTGCATTCTCTGAGGTCCTCTGACATACAGTTTTTCTTCACCCACATCCATATCCTCCGGACCCGTCAACAGGTCAGCCGCTATATACTATGATATGCGCGCCCTGCCTGTCAATGTTCCTTTTTCATTTCCCGGGACACACTTAGGGCCAGCCCCATTTCCGTCAAGAGAAAGACTACCGAAGTACCTCCGTAACTGATGAGCGGCAGCGTAATGCCGGTGTTGGGGATGGTGTTGGTGACGACCGCAATATTTAAAATCACCTGAATCATCATGTGTCCCATGACTCCTGCAGACAACAAAGCTCCGGACAGATCCTGGGTATGGGTGGAGATGACCATGAGCCGCCAGATCAAAAGTCCGAACAGTAAAATGACACCGCAGGCTCCCGCAAGCCCCAATTCCTCACAGATAATGGAGAAGATCATATCATTCTGGGCTTCCGGCACAAATCCCAGTTTCTGCATGCTTTTGCCCAGTCCCACACCGAAAATACCGCCGGAGCCAATGGCATAGAGACCCTGCATGGTCTGGTATCCTTTTTCATAGAGTTCCGGATTTCTCCAGATGGCAATCCGCTCCAGCCGATAGGATTCCACGCTCAGAAAGATTCCGGCAAATGCGGTTCCCAGGGCGCCCAGGCCAATGAACGGAAGAAATTTCGGGTTCGCCACAAAGACCAGAATTACGGCAATACCAAGAATGATAATGGCAGTACTCAAATTATTGGTTCCCACCAGCCCCGCAACAGGGAGAACTGACGCAATGGTCAGGAACATCTGCTTCCATGATTTCATCTGCTTCTCCTTCCGGCTAATCAGAAGGGACAGAAGCAATACCACTGCAAGCTTTGCGAATTCCGACGGTTGAAAAGAAAACGGTCCCAGAGAAAGCCATCTTCTGGAACCGTTATATTCATCCCCGATAAACAACACCGCCGTGGACAGCACAATGGACAATCCGTAAGCAGGAACCGCCAGACGGATCAACCGCCGATAATCCATAAGCGACGTGAGATACATGGCCATCCAGCCAATGCTGGTGGCAAAAAACTGTTTTTTTAAATAATAGGCAGGGTCTGCGAATTTGACCCTGCCATTATATACACTCGTGCTATAGAGCATCACCAGTCCGAAAATGGTAAGCGCCAGAATCAGAAGCAGCAGTCCCTTATCGACTTTTTGCTTATCCATGCCTTCCGCCTTTCGCAAAAAGGAATTCTCTAACCAGTTTATGCATCGTTTTTTATTTCAGAACTTAAATACCTGCCAGT
>CAVCTH010000082.1:0-8931 GCA_963604695.1 Clostridiales bacterium
ACCGGCTGAATACCAAGATTTGGGAAGAGATGGGGGCATATGATACTCCCTATGATGCCCGGTTTGGCACAGATATGCGGTATGCAGAACTGATTGTCAATGGAGAATACCGTGGGTTATACGGCATTTTTGAGCCGGTGAACAGCAAGCAGCTGGAACTTTCCGATCAGGAGTATCTCTATAAGCGGACTTATGGAAGAGAGCTTCTGGCAGAACTTCTGGACGAGGTGGAGCCTGAGCAGTATTTGACAGTGCTCGGTATGGAGATCAAAGGAAAAAAAGGGGCAGGAACCAAGGCGGACTGGAACTGTTTCCGGAGATTCATGGAAATGTGCCAGTCGGGAGACGAGGAGTTTACAGAAGAAGCCCAGTCTCTTCTTAACATGGAAAATATCACGGATATCTGGCTTTACCTGCAGATGCTGTACGGGGAAGACAATATCTATAAAAATATGTTTTTTGCATTCAAAAAAGAATCAGATGGATACCGGATGTATCTGGTTCCCTGGGATACGGACCTGACCTGGGGAAATGTCTATGTGGATGACGGAGACCAGCTGTATGTACAGTGGGCGCCGGAACATGCAGAGGATTATCTGGAATGGCCGTTTCTGGACAGGCTGTTAAAGCTTGATGTGGGAAATATCCGCGAACGGGCAGCAGAGCGATGGGAGGAACTCCGGTCGTCAGTACTGTCGGACAGCCATCTGCAGGAACTCATGGAAACTTACCGGCATGAGGTACAGGATTCCGGGGCATTTGCAAGGGATGCAGCCCGCTGGCCGGACAGCCGGCATGACGGTGATTATGATGGCATGCAGTCCTATATGAAAGAACGGCTTGCTTATCTTGATAAAAGTTTTAAAAATATGGATGAATGGATACAGGATTGAGACAATAATAAGAGAAAGAGAAACGAGAGTGAGACCATGGAACCAAAAGTATTTGATCCATCTTTGATGGAGAACAGGTTCCGTCATGAGTTCAAGTATGTCTGCTCCTACGGTCAGCTGCGGAATCTGCAGTGCCGGCTGTCAGGACTGATTCCGCTGGATTCTCATGCGGGGGCGGATGGCATCTACAACATCCGAAGCCTGTATTTTGACGATTACTATGACCGCTGCTTTATGGAAAATGAAGCGGGAACTGATCCGAGAGAGAAGTTCCGGATCCGCATTTATAATCACAGTGCGGAGCGGATTTCTCTGGAGTTGAAGCGGAAAGTCCGCGGAAAGACACAGAAGCTGTCCTGCAGGCTTACCGAGGAACAGTGCAGAACCCTGATGGCAGGGGAGGAACCGGAGATTACCCCGGAGACCCCGGCACTTCTGAACAAGCTGATCATGGAGATGAAGACCACCCTGATGCGGCCAAAAGTAATTGTAGAGTATGACCGTGTACCCTATATTTATCCGCTGGGAAATGTCCGCATTACGCTGGATGAAAATATCCGCGGTTCCAGCAGAGTGGATCTGTTTCTGGAAGACCAGATTCCGCTCAGGCTGATTATGCCGGCGGGCCAGCACATTCTGGAAGTCAAGTACGATGAATATCTGCCGGACTTCATTTACCAGGCGGCACAGCTTGACAACCTGCGGACCACCGCATTTTCAAAGTATTATTTATGCAGAAAATATAACCTGTAAAAAAATAGAAATGTAAGAAAAAAGGAGATTACATAAGATGGGATTCAAAGACGTATTTAAAAAATCATTTCTCGAGGGATTTACGAGCATGGACATTACCACTGCAAAGATCGTGGCAACTCTGTTCGTAGCAGCACTGCTGGCACTGTATGTGTTCGCTATTTACCGTCTGGTAACGAGAAAAGTATTCTATTCCAAGAACTTTAATATTTCACTGGCAGCCATGTCCATTATCACAGCAGCCATCATTCTGGCAATGCAGTCCAACCTGGTGATTTCCCTTGGTATGGTCGGCGCCCTTTCCATTGTACGTTTCCGTACCGCCATCAAAGATCCCATGGATCTGGTATTTATGTTCTGGTCTATCAGTATCGGAATTATCTGCGGTGCAGGTCTCTATGAAGTAGCGCTGGTTACCTCCGTGGCAGTGACCATCTTTATCCTGGTTCTGGACATGATTCCGGTCAGCAAAGCACCGATGATGCTGGTAGTCAACAGCTCCAAGATGGACGGCGAGCAGCAGATTCTTGACATCGTAGGAAAATACACCAAATCCTACAAAGTAAAATCCAGAAACCTTTCCAAAGGCCGCCTGGATATGGTAGTAGAGCTTCGGGTGAAAGAGGAGAGCGCTCTGGTATCTGAAGTTGCAGCATTAGAAGGAATGATCGGGGCATCCCTGATCGCACATGACGGTGAGGTTACCTTTTAATATATGAAAGCAGATTATGCGAAACGTGGTTATCACTATGTGAAAAACTACGGACTTTCTAAATTATATCTGAAAGCAAGAGAACGCCTGGAACGGGACGTTCTGGAAAAAAATTATCAGCAGTGGATGATCGCCGAGCGGCCTGCTGACAGCGAAAAAGAGCTGCAGCGGGAGCATCGCTTTGCCTATGCCCCGAAGATCAGCGTGGTAGTTCCGGTTTATAAGACGCCGGAGACTTTCCTGCGGGAGATGGTAGATTCCGTACTGGGACAGACCTATGGAAATGTGGAACTCTGTCTGGCAGACGGAAGTGAGGAAGATCACGGACCGCAGAAGATTCTGGAAGCTTACGCTGCACAGGATTCCAGAGTCCGTTATGAAAAGCTTCCGAAGAATCTTGGAATTGCGGGAAATACCAATGCAGCACTGGATCTTGCCACAGGAGAGTATGTGGCGCTGCTGGATCATGATGATTTTCTGGAAGAGCATGCGTTGTTTGAACTGGTGAAATGGCTGCAGACGCATCCCGAGGCAGATATGATCTATACGGATGAGGATAAGGTAAGCTTTGATTCCGCTATCTTTTTCCAGCCTCATTTTAAACCGGATTTCAACCCGGATCTCCTGCGTACCAACAATTATATCTGCCATTTTCTGATGGTGAAACGGACGCTGATGGAGCAGGCGGGCAAATACCGGGAGACCTTTGACGGGGCACAGGATTATGATTTCATTCTCCGCTGCAGCGAACTGGCGCAGGAGATTGACCATATTCCGCGGGTACTCTATCACTGGAGATGCCATCCGGCATCAACGGCCGGAAATCCGGAGAGCAAAATGTATGCTTATGAGGCAGGCAGACGGGCACTGGAAGGACACCTGGAGCGGACCGGTGTAAGTGCTGCAGTACAGTGCATGGATAATCCGGGATTTTACAGAGTCTGCTATATGCCGACGGAAACTCCCAAGGTCAGTATTGTGCTTCTGAATGTGTCGGATGCAGGAACTTTAAAGCGTCTTGTGAGGGTGATTTCCAGGCAGGCTGGCTACTCAAATTACGAGATTCTGGTGCTTTTAGAGACCCCGAAGAAAAATAAAATAATTCTGAATTTTATAAAAGAACATAGACAAACACCCATAAAAGTAGTATATTGTAATAGCGCGTGTAATAAATTTGTAACATTTTCCAGCCTGGCAGAGAAAATGGACAGTGATTATCTGCTGTTTCTGGATGGAAGAACAGGCAATATTACGCGTGGTTTTATGGATTTATTTCTGGGAAGCGCACAGCGTGCAGATATTGGTGCCGTGGGAGGACGCGTGTATGATGACAGGCGGAGGCTCTGGCATGGAATCAAAGTGCTGGGCCTTAAGGGAACCGTCGGAGACGCTTTTGAAGGTCTGAAGGCGGGATATACCGGATATTTCCATAAAGCAATTTTACAGCAGAACTGCCATGCAGTTTCCGGAAAAGCCATGATGCTCAGAAGAGAACTGTTTATGAAGGCAGGCGGTTTTTCCGAAGATGTGGAAGACCGTATGAAGGATGTGGATCTGTGCCTGAAGCTGGAAAAGCTGGGTTACAGAAATGTTTATGAGCCGGGAATTTCCGTGATTCTTCAGGATCATCAGAGAGGAAGAAAGCAGGGAACAAGACCGGCTGCTCAGTTTGCAAAGAAGTGGAAGAGCCTGCTTCAGATGCCGGACAGATTTTACAACAGTAATCTGTCGCTGGACAATACGGATTTCAGAATTCGGGATTATCACCGGAGAGAGGATTGACAGATGCCGGATGTGAGTATCGTAATTCCCAATTACAATGGGATATCGTATCTGGAAGGATGTCTGAAATCCATACAGGAGCAGAAGAACATTCATCCGGAAGTAATTGTGGTGGACAATGGATCCACCGACGGAAGTCAGGATTATATCCAGAAAGAATTTCCTTTCTGTAAGCTGATTTGCCTGGATCAGAACTACGGGTTCTGCCGGGCAGTCAATGAAGGATTTCAGGCTGCAGAAAGCGAATATGTCATACTTTTGAATAATGATACAGAAGTAAAGCCGGATTTTTCAAGGAAGTTATTGGATGCCATCCGTGCGGACCAGAAGCGGTTTTCCTGCCAGGCCTGCATGCTCCAGTACCAGAATCCGGAGCTTGCGGATGATGCGGGAGACTTTTTCTGTGCGTTTGGCTGGGCATTTGCCAGAGGCAAAGGAAAGCCGGCATCAGAGTATCAGAAGAGCGGCAGGATTTTTTCATCCTGCGCGGGCGCCGCGATTTACCGGAAAAGCCTGGTATTACAGCTGGGCGGGTTTGACGAGGCGCATTTTGCTTACCTGGAAGACCTGGATATTTCTTACAGGGCGAAGCTTGCCGGTTATGTGAACTGGTATGAGCCAAAAGCCCGGGTTCTCCATGTGGGAAGCGCGACCAGCGGGTCGAGATACAATCATTTTAAGGTAATACACGCAGCGGGAAATAATGTATATCTTCTATACAAAAACATGCCGCTGTTTCAGCTTGTTGTGAATGCTCCGCTGTTACTGGCGGGTTTTCTGATAAAGTATCTTTTTTTCGTGAAGAAAGGTCTGGGCAGGGATTACCGGGAAGGCCTCGCAAGAGGAATCCGGCTGTGCAGAGCGAATCCGGGGCGGAGAGCAGCCTTTGGAACCAGACACATTCCCATCTGTTTCGGCATTCAGCTGGAGCTGTGGAGAAATATATTCCGTCTGGTGTAGGAAGTATCCGTAAAAGCTTCGGATAGAGCGAAGGGGGAAACATAGGTGAGAGTTTGTGATTAAGGATAATCAGCGGTATTTTAACCGTCTTCATGTGGTGATTGATGCCGCCGTCATTTGCGTATCATATATTCTGGCCTGGGTCTACAAGTTCCTGATTCTGAAGGATCCGCCAGGACTGGGTTTTGCCCTGTATATGGTGGCATTGTTTGGAATTGTTCCGTTATATCTGATGCTCTATCTGGCCTTCAATATGTACACCGCCAAGCGGGTACAAGGCCGGAGACTGGAGACAGGAAATATATGTAAAGCCAATACGGTCGGACTTCTGATCGTCATGGCAGTATTCTTCCTATTAAGAGAATACAATGGATATGCCTACGAGTATTCCAGATCCATGTTGTTCTACTTTTATGTAGCCAACATTGTAGTGGAGATTCTGGTTCGGAATGCCATCCGGACCGTGCTGAAGAAGATCCGCCGCAGCGGATTTAATTTACGGCATATTATTTTTGTGGGTTACAGCAGTGCGGCAGAATCATTTATTGACCGCATTTACGCAAATCCTCAGTGGGGTTACCGCGTCTGCGGCATTCTGGATGACAATAAGGAATCCGGATATACCTACAAGGGTGTGCCTGTGCTGGGCCCGACCGATGAGTTGGAATCGATTCTGGAGAACAACCGGCTGGATGAAATTGCCATTACGCTGGCTCTCCGGGAATACTATAAACTGAAGCGGATCGTAGCGATCTGCGAGAAATCCGGCGTGCATACAAAATTCGTTCCGGATTATAATGATATCATACCGACGAGACCGTATACGGAGGATCTTCTGGGACTTCCGGTGGTCAATATCCGGCACGTGCCGTTGACCAATACCTTTCATATGGTATGCAAGCGGGCAGTGGACATTGTGGGAGCCATTGTTGCCATCATCATTTTTTCGCCGGTTATGCTGGTTACGGCCATTTTGGTAAAAACAACGTCCAAAGGGCCGCTCATATACAAGCAGGAGCGTGTAGGACTCCATAACCAGACGTTTCAGATGTATAAATTCCGTTCCATGGAAGTACAGTCTGAAAAAAGTGAAAAGCGGGCATGGACTGTCCGGAATGATCCCCGTGTGACAACAGTGGGAAGAATCATCCGGAAGACCAGTATCGATGAACTCCCGCAGCTGTTCAATATCCTGAAAGGCGACATGAGCCTGGTAGGACCAAGACCGGAACGGCCTTTCTTCGTGGAGAAGTTCCGGGAAGAGATCCCAAGGTACATGATCAAACATCAGGTGCGTCCGGGCCTTACCGGATGGGCGCAGGTGAATGGATACCGGGGAGATACATCGATCAAAAAGCGTATTGAATACGACCTGTACTACATTGAGAACTGGACCATGGGACTGGATTTCAAGATCCTGTTTCTGACGTTCTTCAAGGGCTTTGTAAATAAGAATGCTTATTAGCAGGCGTAGAAAGGATGAATTATGGCAAAAGAAACTTTGAAAAAGACGACTTCGAAAAAAAGTGCATCTCATCAGAAAACGTCTTCTGCAAAATCCGCATCAACCAGAAGCAGAGGAAGTTCCAAGAAGAGAGCCGGCAAGAAGAAAAAACGGATGATGATCTTCGGCATTGAGATTGCAGTGATCCTCATTCTTGTACTGGGATTCTGGATTGTAAGCAAGCTGGATAAGATTCAGAAGCCGAAGGTAGAGCAGGATCAGATTGAGGTCAACGATTCCCTGCAGGAATCTACGGTAGCTACCATGAAAGGCTACACCACCATCGCACTGTTCGGTCTTGACACCCGTGAAGCAGGACAGCTGGGAAGTGGTAACCGAAGCGATACCATTATTATTGCAAGTATCAACAATGACACCAAGGAAGTAAAACTGGTCAGTGTATATCGGGATACCTATCTGAACCTGACCAATGGCAAATACAATAAATGTAACGCTGCCTATTCCGCAGGCGGCCCGGCACAGGCCATCAGCATGCTGAACACCAACCTGGACCTGGATATTGAATATTATGTCAGCGTGGACTTCGCTGCACTGACCAAGACGGTTGATCTGCTGGGCGGTGTGGACATCGATGTAGACGATACCGAGATTGAGCATCTGAACAACTACATCGTTGAGACTTCCAAAGTAACCGGCGTACAGACACAGCCGCTGACCAGCACCGGTCTTCAGACT
This sequence comes from Clostridiales bacterium, assembly GCA_963604695.1. Lineage (GTDB taxonomy): Bacteria > Bacillota > Clostridia > Lachnospirales > Lachnospiraceae > Hominiventricola. The sequence goes on from CAVCTH010000082.1 coordinate 7,301, forward strand.
CTGGACGGTGTACAGGCAACTTCCTACTGCCGTATCCGTTACACTGCAGGAGACGACTTCAAGCGTACTGAACGTCAGCGTGAAGTGATCATGCAGCTGGTAAGCAAGGCGAAGAAGATGGATATCAGCAAAGTCAACGATATCATTGATGCTGTATTCCCGCTGATTGCAACCAACTATACCAACGATGAGCTGGTAGCCATGGCTCCGCAGCTTCTGACCTATGATATTGTGGATACTACCGGATTCCCGTTTGACAAGGCAAATGCAACAGTCAAAGGAAAAGGTTCCTGTGTTGTTCCGGTAAATCTGGAAGAGAACGTAAAACAGCTCCATGAGTATCTCTTTGGCAATGATGATTATCAGCCGTCCAATGAGGTAACGGAGATTTCTGCACAGATCAATTCTGATACAGGATATTAAAGCATAGTGAATGAATAGAAGCGAGGGATTCGTGAAGTTCCCTCGCTTTGTTTCTATATAGGAAATATAGAGAGAAATTTGATGGAACAGGAGAAAATGATGACAGCGGATATTGTAATTCCGGTTTACCGTCCGGGGGCGGAACTGAAAGAACTGTTGAGCCGGCTGACGGATCAGACCAGACCGGCAGGGCGGATCATTCTCATGAATACAGAGGAAGCGCATTTCCCGGCAGATCTTCTGTCTGCTTACGAAAATGTGGAAGTCCATCATGTGACAAAGCAGGAATTTGACCATGGCGGAACCAGGGATCAGGGAATCCGGCTGTCCCAGGCGGACGTGGTGATCTGTCTTACCCAGGACGCCATGCCGGCGGACCGGTATCTGATAGAGCATCTGCTGAAACCTTTTGCACAGGAAGAGGTCTGGGCGGCCTACGGGCGGCAGCTTCCCCGGGAAAACTGCCGGGAAGTGGAAAAATATACCCGCAGCTTTAATTACCCGGACAAAAGCAGAATTAAAGGAAAAGAGGATCTTCCGACACTGGGAATCAAGACATTTTTCTGTTCCAATGTATGCGCGGCATGGAGACGGGACAAATACGAGGAACTGGGCGGATTTGTAAAACGGACCATCTTTAATGAAGATATGATTTATGCGGGAACCATTGTGAAGGCAGGCGGTAAGATTGCCTACTGCGCGGATGCGAAGGTGGTGCATTCCCATAATTACAGTGCCATGCAGCAGTTTCACCGGAATTTTGACCTGGCGGTTTCCCAGACCATGCATCCGGAAATCTTCGGCGGCATCCGTTCGGAATCCGAAGGCATCCGGCTGGTAAAGAGAAGCCTTGCCTACTGCCTTAAAATCGGAAAACCGTGGCTGATGATCCAGGTGGTGACCCAGAGCGCCGGAAAGCTCCTGGGCTACAAACTGGGACAGCGCTATGAGCGGCTTCCGCGAAAAGTGATTCTGGCATGTACCATGAACCGGGAATTCTGGGATAAGGAGGAGCTATGAAAGGGAAAAGAACAAAGGGGATCATGCTGGCAGTGACCGTTCTGTGTATGGGACTTCTGGCTGGCTGCGGCACAGGTAAAAAGACAGAGGAACAGCAGCTGGCCCTACGGACGCAGGGAATGGAACAGGCCCGGGAAGGCAATTATGAAGAGGCCATCGCTTCCTATAATGAGGCGCTGGGACTTGCC
>CAVCTH010000083.1:0-8892 GCA_963604695.1 Clostridiales bacterium
GGCGGCGTAGCTGTTATCCGTGTAGGTGCTGCTACTGAGACCGAGATGAAAGAAGCAAAACTTCGTATGGAAGATGCTCTGGCAGCTACAAGAGCAGCTGTTGAGGAAGGTATCATCTGTGGTGGTGGATCCGCTTACATCCATGCATCCAAAGAAGTTGCCAAACTGGTTGACACTCTGGAAGGTGATGAGAAGACCGGTGGTAAAGTAATCCTGAAAGCACTGGAAGCTCCGCTGTTCCATATTGCTGCAAACGCAGGTCTGGAAGGCGCTGTTATCATCAACAAAGTACGTGAGTCTGAGGTTGGTGTTGGATTTGATGCTTACAATGAGCAGTATGTCAACATGGTAGAAGCAGGCATCCTGGATCCGGCGAAAGTTACCAGAACCGCTCTGCAGAACGCTACCAGCGTTGCATCCACATTCCTGACCACTGAGGCATGCGTTGCCAACATTAAAGAGGCAGCTCCGGCAGCAGCACAGGCCGGCGGCGGAATGGGAATGATGTAATCCCGGCATTTGCCAGAAAATAAAAGAATAAAATCTTTCTAAAAAGCTGCGGCTTTCCTGATCGTAAGATTTGGAGCCGCAGCTTTTTTTCTTATGAAAACCCATTGACATTACCTGAGCTATCTGTTAGACTGTTTTAAAACTTAATCAATTATTATATTTTTTACTAAGTTTAGTTATACTTATTAGAAAACCTAATAATAAAAATACGATAAGAAAGAGAGGAAGAGAGATGGGTAAAATTATCGGTGAGAGCATTACATTTGATGATGTTCTTCTTGTTCCGGCCTACTCAGAAGTGATCCCGAACCAGGTGCATCTGGAGACGCAGCTTACCAAAACGGTAAAACTGAATATTCCGCTGATGAGTGCAGGAATGGATACGGTAACGGAAAGCCGCATGGCAATTGCAATGGCCAGACAGGGTGGTATTGGTATCATCCATAAAAATATGTCAATTGAGGAGCAGGCGGAAGAGGTAGATAAGGTAAAACGTTCTGAAAACGGCGTTATTACAGATCCGTTCTCTCTGACTCCGGAGCATACACTGGCAGATGCCAATGAACTGATGGCAAAATACCGGATTTCCGGTGTACCGATCACCGAAGGCAAAAAACTGGTTGGTATTATTACGAACCGTGACCTGAAATTTGAGACTGATTTTTCCAAGAAGATCAAAGAGTCCATGACTTCTGAGAATCTGGTAACCGCTCCGGTGGGCATTACACTGGAAGAGGCAAAAGTTATCCTTGGAAAAGCAAGAAAAGAAAAACTTCCGATTGTCGATAAGGATTTCAATCTGAAAGGTCTTATTACGATTAAAGATATCGAGAAACAGATCAAATATCCGCTGGCAGCCAAAGATGCTCAGGGACGTCTTCTCTGCGGTGCAGGTATTGGTATCACTGCTAACGTGCTGGAGCGTGCAAAAGCACTGATCGACGCGCATGTTGACGTACTGGTACTGGATTCCTCCCACGGACATTCCGCAAACGTAATCCGCTGCCTGGATATGCTGAAGAATGCATACCCGGATGTTCCGGTTATTGCAGGAAACGTGGCAACCGGAGCAGGAACTGAAGCTCTGATCAAAGCGGGTGCAGACGCTGTCAAAGTTGGTATCGGACCTGGTTCCATCTGTACCACCCGTGTGGTATCCGGTGTGGGTGTTCCGCAGATCAGTGCAGTTATGGACAGCTACGAAGTGGCTGATAAATACGGTATTCCGATTATCGCCGATGGTGGTATTAAATATTCCGGAGACATTACAAAAGCTCTGGCTGCAGGCGCCAATGTCTGCATGATGGGAAGTATCTTTGCAGGCTGCGATGAGAGCCCGGGATCTTTCGAACTGTACCAGGGAAGAAAATACAAAGTATACCGTGGTATGGGTTCTATTTCCGCTATGGAGAATGGTTCCAAAGACCGTTATTTCCAGAACGATGCGAAGAAACTGGTTCCGGAAGGTGTAGAAGGACGTGTTGCATACAAGGGCTACGTAGAAGATACCATCTTCCAGCTGCTTGGCGGCGTTCGTTCCGGTATGGGACTGTGCGGAGCAAAAGATATTGAGACCCTGAAGACGAAAGCACAGTTTGTGAAGATTTCCGCTGCATCATTAAAAGAGAGCCATCCCCATGACATCCACATTACCAAAGAAGCACCGAACTACAGTGTAAATGAATAATCGCTGAGACAGCAGTCAAAACTCCGATAAGAGCCACATCTTATCGGAGTTTTTTGTATCACATGAAAACGAAGTTTTCATGTGATACACGCTCCGCGAGGATCGCGCTGCGGCGGTATAGCATTAACAAATTTTTAACGTTCTTTTTTATTGCAAAAAGGGTGGGTGGATGTTACATTTAAAATGTGTATGAGGAAGTATGAAGGAAAGGAATATATGGAAAATGAGAAAAACAAAAATTGTATGTACCCTGGGACCGTCCACGGATGATGAGAATGTAATGCGCCAGCTGATGTTGGAAGGAATGTCCGTGGCGCGAATGAATTTCTCCCATGGAAGCCATGAAGAACAGAAAACAAGACTGGATATGGTGAAAAAAATCCGGAAAGAACTGGGGCTTCCGGTGGCAGCCCTTTTGGATACCAAGGGACCGGAGATCCGTATCGGAGATATAGATGGCGGAAAGGTGGAGCTGAAAAAAGACCAGACCTTCTGCCTGACGACCGAGGAAGTGCTCGGAAGTGCGGGAAAAGTAAGCATTACCTATAAGCAGCTTTATAAAGACGTGAAGCCGGGAGATTCCATTCTGATTGATGACGGACTCATCGGCATGGAAGTGCAGAAAATTGACGGAGAGGACATTATCTGCCAGGTAAAAAACGGCGGGTTTATTTCCAACCATAAGGGTGTGAATGTGCCGGGTGTGGAACTGAAGATGCCCTTTGTCAGCCAGAAGGACTATGAAGATATTGTATTTGCGGCTGAGCAGGACTATGATTTTATCGCAGCCTCCTTTACCAGAACGGCAGATGATATTCTGGAGATCCGTAAGATCCTGGAGGAAAAAGGCGGACAGTATATCCATATCATTGCAAAAATCGAGAATATGCAGGGCGTGGAGAACTGCGAGGAAATTCTCCGGGTGGCAGATGGTATCATGATTGCCCGTGGCGACATGGGTGTGGAGATTCCGTTAGAGGAAGTCCCGGTTATCCAGAAGAAGCTGATCCGTCTGGCCCTGAAGGCAAGTAAACCGGTGATTACTGCGACGCAGATGCTGGATTCTATGATGAAGAACCCGCGTCCGACCCGTGCAGAGACCTCGGACGTGGCAAATGCCATTTATCAGGGAACCGGAGCGATCATGTTGTCCGGTGAGACAGCAGCAGGAGCTTATCCGATTGAAGCAGTCCGCACTATGGCAAAGATTGCAGAACGTACAGAAAGGGATATTGATTATTCCAGGGAGTTTAAGCCGAGAAAACTGGCAGAGCGTCCGGATGTGACGAGTGCGATTTCCCATGCGACCTGTACTACCGCTATGGATCTGAATGCAGCTGCCATTGTAGCTGTATCAAAATCCGGCCGTACCGTTGGCAGAATTGCCAAATACCGTCCGTCATGTCCGATCATCGGCTGCGTAACCCACGAAAGAGTCTGCCGCCAGCTGAACCTGATGTGGGGGGTGATTCCGGTGGAAATGCAGGAAGAAGACACTGCGGAAGAACTTTTTGACCATGCAGTAGAACTGGCGGAGGACAGAGGCTTTATTTCCAGAGGAGATCTGGTAGTCATTACTGCAGGTGTACCGCTGGGACTGTCCGGCACCACCAATATGCTGAAAGTCCAGGTGGCAGGAAATACCCTGATCACGGGAAGAGGATGTAATGCACTGAAAGCTTCCGGAAATGTCTGCGTATGCAGCAATCCCGCAGAATTTGGAAAGAAATTCCGTGCAGGTGATATTGTGGTTGCCTCCTTCACGGATAATGATATGATGGATAAGCTCAAGGATGCAGCAGGCATCATCACAGAGACGGGAGACCGTTATTCTCATGCGGCAATTGTGGGAATGGCTCTGGATATTCCGGTGATTGTCAATGCAGAAAATGCGACAAAGATCCTGAAGAGCGGAACCTTTGTCACTATGGATGCAGAACAGGGACTGGTGTACAGCGGACGATAATGATTACGGGAAAATACAGCAGACTTCTTCTGAAAGCACTGAAAATAGCGGCTGGAAGCGGCATGGCAATTGTGGCTGCCGAGCTGCTGGGGCTTTCTTATGCGACATCAGCAGGTATTATCACATTACTGACGGTGCAGGATACCAGACAGGATACGATTCAGCTGACGGTGGATCGGATTTTATCCTTTATTCTGTGTGTGGGTCTGATCTATGTATGTTTCCATGTTCCGCCTGCCGGATGGGTGAACTATACGGTATATATCCTGTTGATGGTGGTGTGCTGTTGCCTGTTTCACTGGCAGAGTACGATTTCCGTCAACGCGGTTATGGGAACCCATTACCTGATGACGCCGGATTACAGCCTGAATTTTGCATTAAATGAACTGGCATTGATCTTTATCGGTACCGGTCTGGCATTGGCGTTAAACTGGCTGATGCCCAGCTACCGGAAGAAGATTCTGGAAGATGTAAAGACTGCAGAGCATGGAATGAAGAAGGTTCTCTTCGAGATGTCGGATTATCTGAAAGAAAAAAAGTCATCGGAGGACGTATGGGTGGATCTGGATGATCTGGAGGAAGTTCTTCATGACGGTCTGAAGCATGCGCATGAGCAGGCGGATAACACGCTGGGTGAGCAGGACTACTATTATGCGGCCTATCTGGAGATGAGGCTTCAGCAATGCTCCATGCTGCAGACTTTGCAGCACAGTGTGGCAAAGATTCGGAAAGTGCCGCGTCAGGCAGTCTATGTGGCGGAATATCTGGAATATCTGGCAGAAAGTTCGGAGGAAAAGGATGCGCCGGAAGACCAGCTGTGGAAACTGGAGGAGGTGCTGGATCTGATGAACATGGAAGCATTGCCAAGAACCCGGGAAGAATTTGAAAACCGGGCGATTCTGTTCCATGTACTGATGGATCTGAGAGAATTTCTGGAAGTCAAACAGCGCTTTCTGGAAGCACATCCGAGACATCCGGATACCATGTGATAAAAATACAGCAGGAAACAAGCAAGAAAATAATGCATGCAGGAAAAAAAGACTGCATGCATTATTTGCGTCCGGCGGGGAAGTATGCTATAATCTTTGATAGCTATGTGCGGTGCCCTGGATGCACTGCAGGATAGAAATGCCGGCGGGTATAAAAATGCCAACGGACACGCCGGTAATGATACAGGAACGAAAAGGGGATACGAAGAGAAATGAAACTGATAACCGTTCGTGAATTATATAAGAACAGAGAAGCTTATCTTGAGAAAGAAATTACCGTAGGCGGCTGGGTACGCAGTATCAGGGATTCCAGGAGTTTTGGATTCCTGGTACTTCATGATGGTACATTTTTTGAGACACTGCAGGTGGTATATCATGATACCATGGAGAATTTTGCACAGATCGGTAAACTGAATGTAGGAGCAGCTGTGATCGTAAAAGGAACGCTGGTAGCTACCCCGCAGGCAAAGCAGCCCTTTGAGATTCAGGCGACAGAGGTAACCGTAGAGGGCGCTTCCGCGCCGGATTATCCGCTGCAGAAAAAACGTCATACGCTGGAGTACCTGCGTACCATGACTCATTTAAGACCGAGAACCAACACCTTCCAGGCCGTATTCCGGGTAAGATCCCTGACCGCTTATGCGATCCACAAATTCTTCCAGGAGCAGGGCTTTGTCTATGTACACACACCGCTGATTACCGGAAGTGACTGCGAGGGCGCAGGCGAGATGTTCCAGGTAACCACCCTGGATCTGAACAACCTTCCGATGACTGAGGATGGAAAAGTAGATTACAGCAAGGATTTCTTCTGCAAACCCACCAACCTGACCGTCAGCGGACAGTTAAACGGTGAGACCTATGCGCAGGCGTTCCGTAACATCTATACCTTCGGACCGACCTTCCGTGCAGAGAATTCCAACACCACCCGTCATGCAGCAGAGTTCTGGATGATCGAGCCGGAAATGGCATTCGCAGATCTTGATGACAACATGGAGATGGCAGAAGCCATGCTAAAATATGTCATCCGCTATGTACTGGAAAATGCACCGGAGGAAATGAACTTCTTCAATTCTTTCGTGGACAAGGAACTTCTGGACCGTCTGAACCATGTGCTGAACTCCGAGTTCGGACATGTCACCTATACAGAAGCTGTGAAGATTCTGGAAGAGAACAACGATAAATTTGATTATAAAGTATCCTGGGGATGTGATCTGCAGACCGAGCATGAGCGATATCTGACCGAGCAGGTATTTAAACGCCCGGTATTTGTAACGGATTATCCGAAGGAGATCAAGGCATTCTACATGAAAGCCAATGAGGATGGCAAGACCGTAGCAGCTATGGACTGTCTGGTTCCGGGTATCGGCGAGATCATCGGCGGAAGCCAGAGAGAGGATGACTATGACAAGCTGGCAGCGCGTATGGACGAGCTGGGACTTGACAAAGGGCAGTATGGATTCTATCTGGATCTCCGTAAATACGGTTCCACCCATCATTCCGGTTTCGGTCTGGGATTTGAACGCTGCGTGATGTATCTGACCGGTATGGGCAATATCAGAGACGTAATCCCGTTCCCGAGAACTGTAAAGAACTGTGACTTGTAGAAGCATTCAGAACCATGCGAATGTCCATAAATATGTGGCCTATACTTGTATAAGGACACATATTTTGGAACATTTATATGGCGAGAAGCCATACATGAGCAAAAGAAAAGCCTCGTAGAGGCGATTTTGCGAATGTGGTTCTGAATGGTTGTAGTGTAAATAAGGAGGAGACAGGCATGTCAGAGCACACACATACTCATGTGGCGCCGGACGGCACCATATATGAGCACACTCATACGCATGAGCATGAGGAACAGGCACATGATCATCATGAGCATGACCATGAGCACGGACACTCCCATGCTCACGGGCATGCCCACACTCATGCAAATACAAAAGCGGTGTTGAACCGCCTGTCCCGCGCCATTGGGCATCTGGAATCCATCCGTCGTATGGTGGAGGAAGGAAGGGACTGCAGCGAAGTGCTGATTCAGCTTTCTGCGGTGAAATCAGCCATCAATAATACGGGAAAGGTGATTTTGAAAGATCACATCGAGCACTGTCTGGTGGACGCGGTGGAATGCGGAGACATGGAAGCTGTTGCAGACCTGACAGATGCCATTGACCGTTTTATGAAGTAAATGCACGAAAGATACGGCGCTGTTCCTTTGTCAAGGGTGCAGCGCTTTCTTTTTGAAGTTTGTGAAATATAACAGAATTTCCGGGGAGATTCTTGTGGAGTTTTCAGCGTCATTGTGACTTGAATAAAAGAGTGCATTGGTATATACTTTTAATCAACATATCGCATAAGAAAAAAGAAAAAGCACAAGATATAGTAGGGGTGAATGAATGTTATACGTAGTCAAAAAAGACGGGACAAGAGAGATTTTTAACGTCGAAAAGATCGTGAATGCAGTCAATAAGTCTGCAGCGCGTATATTGTACAAATTCTCAAGGGCGGAGATTCAGTTTATCTGTGAATTCGCACAGGAGCAGGCAGAGTCCCTTGGAAAAGAAAATATCGACATTCAGGATATGCACAACATTGTGGAGGGTGCCCTGGATCGTGTGAATCCGGCGGTAGCGAAGAGCTACCGGGATTACCGGAATTATAAAAAAGATTTCGTACACATGATGGATGATGTCTATACCAAGAGCCAGTCTATCCGCTACATTGGTGATAAGAGCAATGCCAACACGGACAGTGCCCTGGTTGCTACCAAGAGAAGCCTGATTTTCAATGAGCTGAATAAAGAGCTGTACCGGAAGTTCTTCATGAACCGGAACGAGCTGCAGGCCTGCAGGGATGGCTACATCTACATTCACGATCAGTCTGCAAGGCTGGATACCATGAACTGCTGTCTCTTCGATATTGGAAGTGTGCTCTCCGGCGGGTTTGAGATGGGAAATGTATGGTATAATGAGCCGAAGACACTGGATACCGCATTCGATGTCATGGGTGATATTATCTTAAGTACCGCGGCCCAGCAGTATGGTGGATTTACCGTACCGGAAGTGGACAAGGTGCTGGCGCCTTATGCAGAAAAGAGCTATAAGAAATATCGGGAAGAATTCCTGAAATACACCGATCCATCCTGGGAAGGCACGGAGGAAAAGGCAGAAGAGTATGCCATGAACAAAGTCCGCCGTGATTTCGATCAGGGATGGCAGGGAATAGAGTATAAGCTGAATACCGTCGGTTCCTCCAGAGGTGATTATCCCTTCGTGACCGTGACCATGGGTCTTGGACAGGAGCGGTTTGCGAAGATGAGCAATATTTCCCTCCTGCAGGTACATCAGGGAGGACAGGGCAAGCCGGGCAACAAGAAGCCGGTGCTGTTCCCGAAGATCGTATTCCTCTATGATGAAGCCATTCATGGCAAGGGCGGATGCTGTGAAGATGTCTTTGAGGCAGGCCTGGAGTGCTCCTCTAAGACTATGTACCCGGACTGGCTGTCCTTAAGCGGCGAGGGTTATATTTCTGAAATGTACCAGAAATACGGCAGAGTGATCAGTCCTATGGGATGCCGTGCATTCTTAAGTCCCTGGTATGAGAGAGGCGGCATGAAGCCGGCCGATGAGGATGACAAGCCGATTTTCGTAGGCCGTTTCAATATCGGTGCCGTCAGCCTGCACCTGCCCATGATTCTGGCGCAGTCCCGCTCCGAGAACCGTGATTTCTACGAAGTGTTGGAT
>CAVCTH010000084.1:0-8794 GCA_963604695.1 Clostridiales bacterium
ACACCTCCGGATCAACCGGAACCTGCACCATCTGTCCTGTCCATGCAGACAGATACATGGCATTTGCGAGCTGAACACCGTGAATTCCTTCCAGCCCTTCTGCAACCAGCGGTTCTCCGAAGAGAATGTGTCTTGCAAATCCCTCGATGACACCGGCGTGCTGCGGATTCTCCCCGTCCATCTCCAACTCCAGCCAATGCCCCTCCGGTTTATCCATCGTCGCCTGACAGGTATTCACAAAGATTCGCTCATCCTCCTGAACAAAGCAGGAAACCTTCCCGTCATCGCAGAGAATTTTCCCCTTCGTCAGGTCAATTTCCAGACGGTTGGCGCCCGGTGCATCTCCCGTCGAGGAAATAAACACTCCGGTTGCTCCGTTCGGGAATTCCATATATGCCGTCACATCGTCTTCCACCTCGATATCATGCCATTTACCCTCATGGGCGATGGAAAGAACCTTGTCCGGCATTCCACAGATCCACTGAAGAAGGTCCAGCTGATGCGGGCACTGATTCATCAGAACACCGCCGCCTTCTCCGTCCCAGGTTCCGCGCCAGTTTCCGGAATTGTAGTAGTACTGGGTCCGGTACCAGTCCGTAATTTTCCAGGTGACACGCTTAAGCTCACCCAACGTTCCGCCGGAAACCAGCTCATGGATTTTGCGGTAACGATAATCCGTTCTCTGATTGAACATCACTGCAAACACGCGGTCACTTTTGCCGGCGACCTCTTTTAATTTCAGAAGCTGCTTCTCATAAACGCCGAGCGGCTTCTCACAAAGGACATGCATCCCATGTGTCAGCGCGTAGGCAGACATTTCCGGATGCAGATAGTGCGGTACCTCAATCATTACTGCGTCGCACACCTTGTCCGCAATCATCTTCCGGTAATCTTCATAGACCGCGATACTTTCCGGAAAGTTTTCCTGTGCGTATGCTCTTCTTTCCTCCTGAATATCACATACCGCGGTCAGCTCCGCATGCTCCGCTTTTCCCTCCAGAATTGTTCTGCAGTGACCGGCTCCCATACTCCCCACACCGATCATTCCGATTCTGATCTTATCCGCCATTTCTTTTCCTTTCCCTGAGCCGTTACCATTTTACGCGCCAGCGCTCCGAGTACTCTCCTGTGATGTTCTGTCCTCTTCCGATTCCTCTTCCCAGGCTGCCTTCCTGCCGGCTTCGAAGCTCCGTCCGATACGATTTGCCATCCGGCGGCAGCTCCACCCATTCGTGTGTCCAGGCCGAGAGATACGCTGCATTGGCAATGGATAAGCCGAAAACGCCTTCTTCGCCCGGTGCCATAAGCTTTGTTCCGTTCCGAACTGCACCGCTGAAATCATTCAGAATTCCCAGATGTCCGCTCTCCGGCTCCGTCTGCAAAATTTCCTCGTTTTTTACCACACAGTGCGGCATGCATTCCTTCGATGAAGCTGTAATTTCACGGATATCCTGTTCCAGAAGCTGCAGTGTCAGCTTTCCGTTCTCAATCACTGCCTTTCCCTTTGTTCCGGAGAGCTCCAGACGATTGGTCCCCGGGTATTCTCCGGTGGAAGTCAGAAACACACCGGTCGCTCCATTGGCATATTCCGCATATATCTCTGCCTCATCCTCCACTTCAATGTCATGGAAATGTGCAATTCGGCAGCTTGCAATCAGACGCTCTGGCATTCCGGTCATCCACTGCCAGATGTCCAGATTGTGCGGGCACTGATTCATCAGAACGCCGCCGCCCTCTCCGCTCCAGGTTGCTCTCCAGGAGCCGGAATCATAGTAAGCCTGTGTGCGGTACCAGTTTGTAATCGTCCAGGTGAACCGGATCAGTTCTCCAAGCTCGCCGCCCTGAAATCGTCTTCGAAGCTCCGCAAAGAGGGGATTGGTTCGCTGATTGTACATGATTCCGAACACACATCCGCTCTTTAACGCCGTACGATTGACCTCCTCTGCCGCCGCGATATCAATTCCCTCCGGCTTTTCCGTCAGCACATGAAGTCCTGTCTGCAGAGCCTCCTTTGCAATGGACGGATGCAGCGGGTGCGGTGTTGCGATCAGCACGGCATCAATCGTTCCGGAGGCAATCAATTCGTGGTAATCCGTATATAGAAGGGTATCTCCTCCAAACTCTTCTGCCGCCCATTTCAGCCGTGCCGGATTCGTATCGCATACTGCCGCCAAAGTCATTTTTTCCACTCTGCCTTTATAAATCTGCATCGCATGTGCAGAGCCCATGCTGCCGATGCCGATCACTCCCATTCTGATTCCGTCCATGCCTGTCGTCCGCCTTCCCCCTGCGTTCGGATCCTGGGATCCGTTTTCTGAAGAAATCTTTTAACAAAAACCGGCTCCTGCTGCCGGACAATCTTTTTACTGTACCGCTTCTACCTTGATTTCTTCCTCCGACAGGTTCTCCAGAGCCTTTCCCTTCTTATAGAAATGAATGGCGTTCTTCTGGATTCCGTCGCCGCAATAATATTCATCCTCCGGCAGAATCGGCAGTTTCACGACCGTATCCGTAAAACCGGACTTGTAGATTGCAGTGATCATCTCCACCGTCCGTTTTCCGTCAACGCCTGTGATTAAAGGCCTCGTTCCATTCTCCAGTGCCGACAGAACATCGTTGATCTCACCCGTGTGTCCGGTATATTTCAGATCCGGAATCGCCCGATAAGCCTTTTCCAGTTCTTCCAGAAGAGCCTCGTTGCCGCCATCCTCCGGGAATCCGTTGCCCATGGATACTTCTGCCTTCGGACTCCAAGGCGCAGACAGCTTGGCATTTGCGCACTGGATAATGATGCTCTGCTCTTCTCCGTGATGCACCACAGAGCTGGTCACCGAGGCAAGGCTTCCGTTCTCATATTTCATAATGGCTTCCGAAAGGTCCTCCACTTCCGAATTGTCATGCATGACATTTGCCAGCATGCTGGCCGTTTTCTCTGGAAGACCGCCCTCCAGCCAATTCAGCAGGTCAATGTGGTGCACTGCGTGATTAAGCGTAGGACCGCCGCATTCCTTCTCCCAGGTGCCGCGCCACCACAGATCGTAATAGCAATGACCTCTCCACCAGTCCGAATTGATCTGAACAGAACATATTTTTCCGGCAATACCGCTGTCCAACAGTTTTTTCAGCTTCCAGTACGGATTTGTAAACCGATTCTGTGCCACCTGTCCCAGCACGACTCCGTTCTCCTTTTCCGCCCGGAGCATGGCATCGCATTCCGCAAGACTTGCTGCCATCGGCTTCTCACACAGAACATTGCAGCCTGCCTCCATCGCATGAATGGAGACCTCCGCATGTGCAAAGGGCGGCGTGCAGACATGCACCAGATCAATTGCAAGACCTGCCTCCAGCATTTCCTGATGGTTTTCAAAAACAGCGCAGTCCAGGTGATACTGTTCCTTCACCTTCTGTGCCTTGCCCGGCACAATATCGCACAATGCCACAATTCTGCAGCGTTCCGGAAAGGTCAGAAGGCCTTTGATATGTGCGTGAGAAATTCCGCCGGTTCCGACAATTGCTACGTGAATCATAAGTTCCTTTCCTGCCGCAGCCTGCGGCAAACATTCGTCTTTCTCCTGAAAAGATGCTCCTTCGACATTGCAAAGCACCCTTCACGAAAACATGAAAATCATTCCAGTCCATGCACTTTCTGGGCCTGCAGCTCTGCGCGCACGCACAATTCTGCAGCTTTGAAGCAGTGCTCCTGCGTCATTGCATTCTCTGTGCGGTTTATGCAGTCCAGAATCAGCTCTCCAAAGAACGGATAGCCGACCTTTCCGTCTACTTCAAAATGCTGTTCCCCGTCCCGGTTGACCAGGAACACGTGGCCACCGTTTTGCTGTGCAGCGATATTGACGTATTTGCGCAGCTCGATGTACCCTTCCGTTCCTATAATGAAGGTTCTGCCGTCTCCCCAGGTAGAAAGGCCGTCCGGCGTGAACCAGTCCACACGGAAATACTGTGTTGCTCCATTGTCTCCGACAAGTACCGCATCACCGAGATCCTCCAGCTCCGGATACTGCGGATGGTTATAGTTGCCGATCTCGCTGTACTGCACCTTTGCATCCTTGCATCCGCAGTAAAAAAGAAACTGCTCAATCTGATGGCTTCCGATATCGCAGAGGATTCCGCCATACTGCTCCTTTTTCCAGAACCAGTCCGGCCGTGATGAAGGATCTCCGATTCTGTGCGGACCGAACCCATCGATATGGATCGGTGTGCCGATCGCCCCCTGTTCGATCAGGTAGCCCGCATAGACCGCAGCCTCCACATGAATGCGCTCACTGTAGTAGCACATGTACTTCCTTCCCGTCCGGGACACCATCTCTTTTGCCTCTGCCAGCTGATCCAGAGACGTCAAAGGCGCCTTATCGGTAAAATAATCCTTTCCTGCTGCCATAACCCGGAGTCCCAGGGCACAGCGAAGACTTGTCACAGCAGCTCCGCAGACCAGCTTCACCTCCGGATCGGAAAGGATTTCTTCCTCACAGGATGCTGCCTTTACTCCCGGATACGTTTTTACAAACTGCTCCACCTTGGCAGGATCCGGATCATACACCCATTTCAGCGTGGCTCCTGCCTCAACCAGTCCATTGCACATTCCGTAAATATGTCCGTGATCCAGCGCAATGGCTGCAATTACAAATTCTCCGGGCTTTACCACCGGCTTCGGTTTTCCGACCGGTGCATAGTTCATTCCATCACTGTTTCCCATCTTCTCCTCCTGCTGCTTAGCCTCCATTCGGATTTCTCATTCGAAAATACGATGCGGCTTTTTACAGAACACGGGTCGCCGCATGGATACCTGCAGCGGCCCGTTGTTGCATTGTTGTTCTATCTCTTTTTCTTCCTCACCGTAGCACGGGGAACGTTTCAGCTCCTTCTGCAAAACGGTTCAAGATCAGTTCACTCCGTAATAGGCGGTTCTCTCATCGATGACTGTCTGCATTCCGGCGTCCTCCAGCTTGCTCATATACTCAGCGAAGGTAGCATCGAAATCAGAAGGTGCACATGTGATGCAGGCCACCTGATACTCATCCTGAATCAGCTTCAGATCCGTGATAAGACCGGACGTGGACGGGGATGCGTAGTAGCTGTCCGGAAGATTGGTTCCGGAGAGTGCATTCTCATAGTTGTTGATTACATAATCCTCAAATCCCGGAGCCTCCTTCGAGGTGCATGCATTGAAATCGTCTACTGTCATGAAATAGCCCTGATTTCCGGTCAGGAAGATGTCTGTGCGGATCCAGTCCTTATCCGTTGCGTTGTAATCGGAATCCTTGACCACCGGAACGTTGTCCACCATGTCATAATGCTCACCTTCAAAGCCATGGTAGAGGACAAAACCGCCGTCCTCAGAGCACATCCAGTCAAGGTACGTCATGCAGGCTTCTACCGTTTCTGCTGATGCTGTCTTGGGGCAGAATGCGATCAGTCCGCCTTCGGAATAGGTTGCACTGTACTGATTGCCATCGTTGACATTCTTGAGCGGAGCAAGGGAAACCATATCTGCATCTGCCTGGTTCTCCTTCAATGTCTGCAGAAGGCCGCCGCGCAGAACATCTACATTTCCGTTTACGTTGTACTCACAAAAGCCCAGTGCTCCGGAGCAGAAGAGGTTCTTGTACATATCCTCATCCAGCGTGTAATATTCCGGATGAATAATGCCGTCGTTGTACAGCCCGTTCATGTACTGATAGAACGCCTTCATTCCCTCCTGATCATAGTAGTCCATGATGCAGTCTTCCGTTGCAGCCACCTGCCACTTATTGGCATCCTGTCCGAGCGTCGTGAATGCGGTTCTGGTGTTCCACATCTGCCAGAACACGGCGCCTACTGCGTCCTTCCTTCCGTCCGGATTCTCCTTCATGAACTTCGTCAGTACATTCTTCAGTTCATCCGGCGTTGTCGGTGCTTCCAGTCCCAGCTTATCCAGCCAGTCCTTGCGGATAAAAAGATTGCTCTTTGCTGTTGTGGCACGTCTTGCAACAATGCCGTAAAGCTGTCCGTCAGCATTTCTTCCGATATCCAGGCAGGATTCTCCGATGTATGCTTTCAGATTCTTCGCCTGATCTTCTCCGTCAATGAATTCAGACAGATCCCAGATTCCGCCCTGATTGAAGTAATCCTCTGCATAGGGATATGTGTAGGTGATGGTGATGTCCGGTGCCGTCTGACTGGCCACCATCGTCTGCATCTTGGTAATTTCATCGCTTCTCGGAACCGGAACGAACTCCACGTTGATGCCGACCTTGTTCATTTCCTGGTTGACATACTCTGTCCACTTGTTTTCGGTAATGGTGGAACCGCTGGGCGCGTTGCTTCGGTCAAACAGCTCTACCGTGATCGTAACATTGTCAAACTGCTTGTCACCGTAGGTTGTCTGATACCCGCTCTCTGCCGCAGCTCCGTCCGTGCTGCTTTCTGCGGAGGTGTCTCCTGCATCCGTCTTCGCACTGTCCGAAGAAGATGAACCGCACCCCGTCAGAAGTCCCGCCATCATAACCGCTGACATGGTACCTGCCAGAAGTCTCCTCTTTAACACCAGTTTCTTCATAAATACCCTCCTTTTCTCTTCCCCTCTCATTTGGGAGAATCCTCTTTCCGCCCACAGACTCAAATGCGCGAGCGGAAAGCAATTACCGTTATTACCGTTATCTGCATAACACATCGCACCAGTAAGGCTCTCTGCTTATCCCTTGACTGATCCAACCATAACGCCCTTGACGAAATACTTCTGAAGCCATGGATAAACCACCAGAATCGGAATTGTGGAAACCGCAACCGTTGCCATTTTCAGCGACTGAGACATCACCATGCTGCCCGCCCCCTCCAGGTTGGCCGTGCTGTTCAGCTCTCCGCCGAAAAGAAGCGAGCGAAGGCGCAGCTGCAGCGTATATTTCTCCGGGCTGGTAATGTAGAGCAGCGCATTGAAATACGAGTTCCAGTAATCCACCGCATAGAACAGTCCGATGGTGGCAATGATCGGCAGCGACAGCGGCAGAATAATGCGAGTCAGCACCTGCATGTAGGAGGCTCCGTCAATTCTCGCGGCCTCCTCCAGCGACACCGGCATGTTCTTGAAAAATGTCCGCATAACAATGAAGTTGAATACGTTTATCGCACTCGGAATGAATAACGCTCCCAGCGTGTCATAGAGTCCGACCTGCTTGACAACCAGGAAGGTCGGGATCATTCCTCCGCCGAAGTACATGGTGAACAGAATGAATGCGGTGATGATTTTTCTTCCGGGAAGATCCTCGCGAGACAGTGCATAGGCTGCGAATATTGTCAGGACCAGGCTCAGCGCCGTTCCGACCAGCGTAACAAAAACTGTGGTGCTCATTGCCTGCCAGATCTGTTTCTTCCCGAGTATTTCCTTATACGCACCGAACGTTAAATCCTTCGGATAAAAGGTGACGCTTCCCGTCAGGACCGCATTGTAGCCGCTCAGAGAGTAAGCAATGACATTCAGGAACGGATACAGACAGATGAAGGTCAGTGCCAGCAGAATGACCACATTGATAACACGCCCTACCGTTATTTTCTTTTTCATCGTGTTCTCCCTCCTTACAGAATTCCTTCTTCGCCGATTGCCTTTGCAAACTTATCTGCCGCAAAAAGAATGACGATATTTACGACCGACTGGAACAAGCCGATGGCTGTGGACTCGCTGTACTTTGCCTGCTCGATACCAAGGCGGTACGTATAGGTACTGATTACTTCCGAAACTTCCATGACCTTCTTGTTGCCCAGAAGGAGCGGCGCATCCAGTCCGATGTTCATCATTTTGGAAATCTGAAGAATCAGCATAACCACGATGACGGATTTGATGGACGGAAGCGTGATGTAGATAAGACGCTGGAATTTCGTTGCTCCGTCGAGGTACGAAGCCTCGTACAGCGTTTCATCAACACCGGTCAGTGCAGCAAGGTAAATAATGGTTCCCCAGCCAATCTCCTTCCAGACGTTGCTGACAACGTAGGTAAAAATCCACCAGTTCTTGTCCGAAAGGAACGGAACAGAATCGATCCCCAGCTGATTCAGCATCAGGTTGATCGTTCCGCCATTCTGGGAGAACAGGTTGACCACAATGCTGGCCACCACTACCCAGGAAATGAAATGGGGCAGGTACAGGATGGACTGCACAACCTTTTTCAGCTTTGTGTGCATAACCTCATTGATCATCAGAGAAACAATGATGGTCAGAGGAAAACTCACAGCCAGTGTCAGAAGGTTCAGGGAGAAGGTATTGCGAATGCTGTTCCAGAAGTTCTTATTCGCAAAAATCTTCTGAAAAATCTTAAAACCCGCCCACGGGCTTCCCATGACTCCCTTAAAGACGTTGTAATCCTTAAACGCAATGACGATTCCGTACATCGGAACGTACTTGAAAACAACGAAGTAAATGATGACCGGCAGAAGCATCAGATAGATCCATTTGTAATTCCACATTTTGCGCAGTGTTTTCTGCATGCTGTTCTCCCCCTTTTTATTTTCCTGCTCCGGAATCTCCCTCTCTTTATCTGTTTCCGGATCTCTAAGCTGCTTCGATCATAGCATTCGGTCCGTTTTGCCAAATACACAATATCTTTCCATTTTTATTGCGTTTTTCAACTTTTCATGTGTATAATCTGCACATGGACGGTACGAAAACGATTGCGTTAACCGTTATTTTGCAATCATTCAGCACCTGCCGCATTTCAACATGCCCCCTCTGCCATCCGAGATTTTCGTGTATCACATTTGATACGAATGCTGCTTATGCAAAGAGAAAGCTGTGAAAAAAGAAAGGTAC
>CAVCTH010000085.1:0-1947 GCA_963604695.1 Clostridiales bacterium
CTTCCATACCGCTCTACATTTCTTCCTCGTTTTGCCTGAATAATTTCCGCTGTCAGATCCAGATAGGTCTGGGACAGGTTTGCAATATTTTTCTCTGTAAGAAGCCTTTCATCATCCGTGACCTGCGTATTCAGATCATTCAGTTTGTTCCTGTAATCCTGCTCACTGCGGTAATAATTCTCCATGGCATCCGAGCTTTTGGTCATGAGATATTCCTTCATGTTTCCATGTACCTGATTCAGACAGTCTGACAATTCATTCAGCTGTACATTACTGTCATAAACCAGCTCCACTCGCCCTGTCATTTCATTAATCAAAGCATACATATAAAGATTTACAGCCAGAATAATCACTGCTGTCAGGATAAAAAGCGCTGTCAGTTTCTGCTGCAAAGTCAGCAGTTTCCACCGATACTTATTTTTCATCCAGCCGCTTCACCGCCTCTCCTGATGTGATCAGCGCAGTATCCACTGCCATATATCCGTTGGTATACCCTGTTCTCACATACTCATCCAACGCCAGGACACAGTCCGTTCCCATCTGCTCTGTATCCGGAGCAAATGTGGCATACACAATCTCTTTGGCCACCGCATCCAGAATGGTATCCGAATCGTAATACCCAAGAATCTGTACCGTTCCTACTTTATTGTAATCCACCGCTGCCTGAAAGGCGCATCGGGTGTTAATTTCATTCAAGCAAACCATCACATCCGGAAGTTCATTCCAGTTCAGGAAAATATCCCGGATGGTTTCCTCTGACCGAAAGCTTCCTGCATTGTCAATCAGTTCCGTATCTACGACAACCTGGTCGTCCCCCAGAAGTTTCTTCACTGTCTCTCTGAGTCCAAGCAAAATCAGATTCTGACTGGTATCCACCCGATCCTCATCCATGAGCACCAGCACATGAGCTATTCTGCCTTCTCTTACCTCTTTTTCTTTCCATATTTCCGCAATCTGTTTTCCGTAATCCTGTCCCAGATTGTAATTATTCGTTCCCACAAAACACTGTCGCAGACTGCCGGAACAGTCTGTCTGCACGGTCACCACCGGAATGCTAGCCTGAACTGCCTGATCCAGAAGCTCTATGGTCTCCTCTTCCTCATCTCCCGGAAGAATAATTCCGTCCACAGAAGCCTGAATTGCCAATTCCACCAGCTCATTTTTTGTATATTCCACAGAAAGACCGCTCCCAAAACGTTCCACATAAACATTATTTTTCATGCCCGTTTCTTTGGCGCTTTCATATACCTTATCCCAGAAATCACTGTCTCCCTCATCCGTAATCATGGCATAGTGATAGTCGTATGTTTTCGGAAGTTCTTCCGATGTATATTCCATTTTCCGCATGCCATAATGAAATACTGTCATGCAGAGCAATACCGACAACACCACTCCCGCAATCCAGAATCCCGTCCCTTTTTTCATAATTTGTATCCCCCGCTGCTGTAATCACAAAAGGGATGGGCGGGGCATTCTGCCCCGCTTCATCCCTTCAGCAGTACTTTTTATTACTTATGCAAATGGATTTTCCGTCGGATAACGTACTCCTGCCGGCTGATTATAACCAATCTTCTTAACGTCAACGCCAAGGTATTTCAGTACTTCATAGAAGGACTTTCCATAGTGGCCGAACATAACAGCACCATGATGCGGGAAATTGCCCTCGATCAGTACGTGGCGGTAGAATCTGCCCATCTCTTTGATGGCGAAGATACCGATACCTCCGAAAGATCTGGTCGGAACATCCAGAACCTCACCCTCTGCCACGTAGGAAACCAGCTCGCCGTCAGAGTTGCACTGCAGACGATAGAACGTAATATCGGAAGCTGCAATATCGCCCTCCAGCGTTCCTCTTGTGAAATCCGGTTCGGAACCTGCCGGCTCAAGGAGTCTGTGCTGGATCAGCTGATATTTCACTGCACGGGACTCGCACATCTTGCAGGCCGG
>CAVCTH010000085.1:1986-8620 GCA_963604695.1 Clostridiales bacterium
ATTTCCACAGTGGAAGCCCATGAATGTATCGGTCAGCTTATAATCATATTTACCCTTGATATCCTCATCATAGATATACTGCGGTACAGAGTTGTTAATATCAAGAAGGGTAACAGCATCTTCGGAAATGCACAGACCGATGTATTCGCTCAGTGCACCATAGATATCAACCTCACAGGATACCGGAATACCTCTGGATCCCAGACGGCTGTTCACATAACACGGCTCGAAACCAAACTGTGACGGGAATGCCGGCCAGCACTTATCTGCGAAAGCAACATATTTTCTGGCACCCTTGTGAGCCTCTGCCCAGTCAAGAAGGGTAAGCTCAAACTGTGCCATCTTGGCATTCAGATCCGGATAATATTTGCCTTCTCCCATTTCCTTTGCCATGTCTGCACAGACATCCGGAATACGGGGATCATTTTCATGCTCTTTGAAGGAAACTAAAAGATCCAGCTCGGAATTCTCTTCAATCTCAACGCCCAGTTCATACAGTCCTTTGATCGGAGCATTGCAGGCAAAGAAATCCTGCGGACGCGGACCAAAGGTAATGATCTTCAGGTTCTGAACACCGATGACAGCACGGGCAACCGGAACGAACTCACCGATCATCGTTGCAATATCAGATGCGGTTCCAACCGGATATTCCGGAATATAGCTCTTCAGATGGCGCATCTTTAAGTTGTAAGAACAGTTCAGCATACCACAGTAAGCATCACCTCTGCCGTTGATCATATCGCCATCACCCTCAGCAGCTGCAACAAACATGCACGGACCGTCAAATCTTTCAGCAATCAGGGTCTCCGGTGTCTCCGGACCAAAGTTGCCAAGAAATACAACCAGTGCATTACATTCTGCCTTTTCCACATCGGCCAGAGCCTTTTCCATATCTTTCTCATTTTCAACAGTTACCGGACATTCATACAGTTCTCCGGTATAAGCGGCCTTAATGGCAGCACGTCTTTTCTCGGAAAGCTGGATCGGGAAGCAGTCACGGCTTACCGCGATGATACCAAGTTTTACTACTGGAATATTTTTCATGATTCTTTTCCTCCTATTTTACAAGTTTTCTTCTGCGAAAACTGATGAAACAATATAAACTTTATACGCTGAGATTTTCACCGATCAGGCCCAGATGTGTGCCTTCCGGAAGATCAGCATCCGGGTGACCGATAAGCCATTTATTTCTGGCTGCAAGGAGCTTGTCTTCCCAGCCTTCATGGCCTTTTTCCAATGGGAAATTGGTCTCTCTTGGAAGGACAATGCCAACCTTAAAACCGGCATCACCCACACTGCACGGTGCATAATGAAGGGTCGTGGCATATACTTCCACTGCCGTTCCCTTCGGAAGCAGGAATGCCTCTGCTTTCGCGGTGTCATATGTAAATTCTTCCGTCACATCCTGCTGATGTCCCACGATCAGAATCGCATCTGTCGCCGCTACATTGATCTCGGAAGAGCGGTGATACTCAAAAGCATTCAGCAGATGATTCTTGCCGTTGCAGTAACCGATTTCAATGGGCATCTCCCCGTATTCCTTGGTCTGCAGTTCTGCAAATACCGGCTCACTCTCAAGTGCCTCTACAGACGGTTCATAAGCCACGTCTTCCGGTGCAGGTGTCTTCTCTTCCAGCGCTTTGATCAGTCCGGTGAAATCAATGCCTTCTACGATCTTGCCATAGCGTCGGAAAGAAGGATCCGTTACCTTTTTAATCTCCATTTGATGGCCTCCTTATTTAATAATCTCAAACAGCGGTTTGCATGCCGGATAGATCTGTTTGAACTGCTGATATTTCTCTTCATATTTTGCTACCAGCTCCGGATCCGGTTCTACGGTGCCGGTGACTTTCACCAGTTTCTCCGCTGCTTCTTCTACATTTTTATATTCGCCGCAGGCTACGGCTGCCAGCATGGCTCCGCCAAGTGCAGGGCCTTCCTCGCTCTCGATCATGTCCACTTTCAGGTTCATGATATTGGCAATCATCTTTCTCCAGAGCGGGCTCTTGGCTCCACCGCCGCAGATCTTGGTTCTCTCAATATGAATGCCAAGGGATTTTGCTACTTCCAGAGAATCTCTCAGTGCAAATGCAACGCCCTCCAGAACAGCCTGGGTCATATCCGTTCTGCTGGTATCCATGGTCATGCCAATGAAGGTTCCTCTCGCATTCGGATTGTTATGCGGGGAACGCTCACCCATAAGATACGGCAGGAAGAATACATGATTCTCGCCCAGCTTCTCAATGGCTTTCTGTTCTGCTGCATAATCTTTGGTTCCAATGATCTCATCCATCCACCATTTATTACAGGAAGCAGCACTGAGCATACAGCCCATCAGATGATAATGTCCGTCTGCATGTGCAAATGCATGAAGGGCATTGTGCTTATCCACGCCAAATTTTTCAGAGGAAATGAAAATGGTTCCGCTGGTTCCCAGGGAAATATTGCATCTTCCGTCTCCTACGGTTCCGGTTCCCACAGCTGCTGCCGCATTGTCGCCTGCTCCTGCTACGACTTTAACGGTCTCCGGAATGCCAAGTTCCTTTGCAATCTCCGGAAGCACATTTCCAACTGCCTCATAGGACTCATATACTTTTGCCAGCTGATCTTCGGTAATGCCGCAGATCTCCATCATTTCTTTGGACCAGCAGCGGTTCTTCACATCAAAAATCAGCATACCGGATGCATCGGATACGTCCGTGCAGTGTACGCCGGATAATTTATAGGCAATGTAATCTTTCGGCAACATGATCTTTTTGATCTTTGCAAAATTCTCCGGCTCCTTATTCTTTACCCACAGAATCTTCGGTGCGGTAAATCCGGTGAAAGAAATATTTGCCGTATACTCGGAAAGCTTTTCTTTTCCGATCACGTTATTCAGATAATCGCATTCCTCATAGGTACGGCCATCGTTCCAGAGCAGTGCGGGACGGATCACCTGATCCTTCTCATCCAGAATTACCAGTCCATGCATCTGTCCTCCGAAGCTGATACCTGCCACCTGGCTCTTATCACACTCGGAAAGCAGTTCTTTCAGTCCGTCCATGGTCTGTGCAAACCAGTCCTCCGGATTCTGCTCCGACCAGCCCGGATGCGGGAAGAAGATCGGATACTCTCTTGATACGATTTTCTCAATATGTCCTGCTCCATCCATCAGAAGAAGCTTTACTGCGGATGTTCCAAGATCTACTCCAATGTACAGCATATTAAATCCTCCTTTATTGAGTTCACGCTTTTACGTGCACGTGCACGCCATCTGTCTTTATATTACGCCATCCCTTTGTCTTTTTCAACACTTTGACTTCAATTTTCTTTTCATTTGTTATTTTTTGTAAATAGTGCATAATTTTATCACTGTTTTTCCATTTTCTAATCCCGTTTTTTGTTCAATTCTATTGAAATTTTGTATCACATACGCAACACAAGAGTGCACGTGCACGCAACTGTGCATTGACAGTTTTCACGCTTTCCTGTATTGTCAGTATAGAGAGTTTTTTGGAGGCATTTCATGACTACTATCAAGGAGATTGCCGACCTGGCGGGCGTATCCCGCGGAACTGTAGATCGGGTATTGAACAACAGAGGTGCTGTCAATCCAAAGACAGCCGAGAAGATTATGGAGATTGTCCAGGCATTGAATTACCGCCCCAACCGGGCCGGACTTGCGCTGGCTGCTCAGAAGAAAAAATATAAGATCGGAGTCATTCTGTTCAGTGAGCATAACCCCTTTTTTGATGAAGTTATGACCGGCGTACAGAACAAATCCGAAGAACTACAGGACTATGGCTTTACCACCATCACCAAACGGGTGGAATTTGACCTGCAGGCCCAGCTTACTGCCATTGACAGTCTGATGAAGGAAGGCATCCACGGTCTGATGCTGGCGCCCTATAACCATCCCGCCATCCAGCGGAAAATTGATGAGCTTGTGGAGCAGCAGATTCCTGTGGTCACTGTGAATACGGATATTGACGGCTCCCGCCGCATGGCTTATGTGGGCAGCGACTATTTCCGCGGCGGCTGTACCGCAGCCGGTCTTTTTCACCTGATGACTTCGGGAAATATTGAGCTTGGCATTATCACCGGTTCCTCCAACGTGCTCTGCCACAGCGAACGAATCCGCGGCCTGTGCCATACGCTGGAAACTTCTTACCCGCGTATTCAGGTGGCTGAGATTCTGGAAAATCATGATGATGAATTTGAAAGCTATGCACTGACAAGGGAGCTGCTTGATAAGAATCCCCGAATTGATGCGCTGTTCTTTGCGGCCGCCGGTGTCCACGGCGGATGCAAAGCCGTTCTGGAATCCGGCAGACACCCCAAGATTATTACCTTCGACGAGGTACCCACCACCGTGGAAATGTTGAAACAAGGCGTTATCTCCGCCACCATCAGCCAGCAGCCCTACCGCCAGGGTTCCCGGTCACTGGATCTGCTCTTTGAGTACCTGACGTCCGGGAAGATGCCGGAGCGGGAGCTGAATTATGTAGAGCATTCCATTAAGATAAGAGAGAATTTGTAACTATTCGGAGCCATGCACATGCCCTGGCCGGGGCTGGGTCTCTGGCTGTGGTCAGGGGTTCTGCCCAGAGCTTGGGTCTCTGGCAAGATCGCCGCAAAAAAGTTCCTGCGTTTTTGATTTTCGCAGGAACTTTTTTCTGTTCACGGCTACAGGGACCCACAGTGGCTCTTTTTACCGCACAATCTGGCTTGACGCGGGAACTTTTATCAACAAAATTTTATATAGACCCGCGAATAAGCTTGCCGAATCCCCCATTGACACTTCTGGTCTTCCAACATATGATAAAATAATGGATAAACTTCATGGAGGGACAAACCGTTGGAACAGGATTATTTAATTAAAAAGCCGCCATTTCAGGCACTTTTTCTCTTCGCACTGCCGATCATCATCGGCAATTTATTTCAGCAGACTTACACCATGGCTGACTCTGCCATCGTAGGCCGTTTCGTCAGTGAGCAGGCGCTGGCCGCAGTAGGCGCTTCCTACTCGCTGACCAACATTTTTATCTGTGTAGCCATCGGCGGTGGTATGGGTGCATCGGTCATCGTCAGCCAGTATTTCGGTGCACAAAAATATGACCGTATGAAAACTGCCATCTACACGGCATCCCTGGCTTTTCTTGGTTTAAGCCTGCTGCTTGGCGTTTTTGGATTATTCTGCAGCCGGGAAATCATGATTCTTCTGAATACGCCTGCAGACTGCCTGTCCATGGCCTCGGAATATCTGCGGATTTATTTTCTGGGTCTTCCGTTTCTGTTCATGTACAACGTGTTTTCTTCCATGTTCAACGCACTGGGAAAATCCAAAATTCCCCTGGGATTTCTGATCTTTTCCTCACTTTTTAATATTGTTCTTGATTATATTCTGGTGGTGGGCGGACATATGGGCATTGCCGGTGTGGCCTGGGCAACTCTGATCGCACAGGGAATTTCCGCGGTGCTGTCCATGGTTGTACTGTTAAAAATTCTTGGGAAGATGTCGTCTGTCGGAACCACTTTCTTCGACGGCAGGGAGCTGGCTTCCATGACCCGCATTGCCATTCCTTCCATCTTGCAGCAATCCACCGTCTCCATCGGCATGATGCTGGTACAGTCTGTAGTCAACAGTTTTGGCTCTGCTGCTCTGGCTGGCTTCTCCGCTGCCATGCGGGTAGAAAGTATGTGTATCGTTCCCATGTCCGGTATCGGAAATGCAGTTTCCTCCTACACCGCCCAGAACCTGGGTGCCGGAAAGACCGATCGTGTTGTCAAAGGCTATCATGCCGCAATCCGCATGGTCATTTTCTGTGCGATCGTACTTTGTATCATCCTGGAACTGTTCCATCAGCCTATTATGACTCTGTTCCTCGGAACTGACAGTGCCGTTGAAGCCTTTACTACCGGAGAAAATTATCTCACGTTCATGGGATGGTTCTTCTGCCTCATCGGTTTTAAAATGTCCGTGGACGGTCTCCTGCGCGGCTCCGGTGATATGGTCATGTTCACTGTTGCTAATTTGGTCAACCTGTCCATCCGCGTCATCGTCGCCATGACCTGTGCGCCCCGCTTCGGAATTGCCATGGTGTGGTGCGCCGTCCCCATCGGCTGGGTTGCAAACTTCCTGATTTCTTACGGGAGATATCGGACCGGAAAGTGGAAAGAACGCGGGGTGGTGTGATGGCGCGGCTGCCGCTGCTTCCTAGCTGAATACCACTTGGCTGGCCGTCTGGGCCTCTGGCTCGGCTGCTACCTTGGGGCCGGTGCCTGGGCCTCTGGCTCGGCTAACCCTGAAAAAGTTCCTGCATTTTTGAATTTCGCAGGAACTTTTTTCTGTTTACGGCTACCGGGGTCCACAGCGGCTCTTTTTACTGTGTAATCTGGCTTGACGCGGGAACTTTTGACGGCAAAATTTCATATAGACCCGCGAACAAGCTTACTGACACTGCCCCATGAAAGGTATGTTCCCCGGTAGTCGGCCATCACAGGCTTTATTTCACAAAGTAATCCTTGATCAATCCTTCCACATAAGCCATGTCCAGTGGATACTCCTTCGTCTCGTAAGTTAATATCAGATTCACCGATGGAATCCAGCCGTGCTCCATATATAACTGCAATTTTGACAGCGCATTTCTCC
>CAVCTH010000086.1:0-3141 GCA_963604695.1 Clostridiales bacterium
GGAAAGCAGGAATGGTATCTGCACTGGCCGTAGGTGCAGGAGCTGCAGCTGTGGTGGCAGGCAGAAAGAAGACCAATGAGAAAAAGACTGTGAAAAAACGGGCAGCACATACAGAAAATAACTACCGGAATACGGAACGTGGAAAACAGGCGAAGAACAGCAAGAGGATCTATTATTCCAGCGGTAACTATGAGGCTTTTGCACGGCCGGAGAAGCCAGAGGGCATTGAAGGAAAGTCTGCTTATCTGGTGGGCAGTGGTCTGGCTTCCCTGGCCGCAGCCTGCTTTCTTGTGAGAGACGCCAGAATGCCGGGTGAAAATATTCATATTCTGGAGGCTATGGACATTGCAGGAGGAGCTTGCGATGGCATTAACGATCCGTCCAGGGGCTATGTCATGCGTGGTGGTCGTGAGATGGAAGACCATTTTGAGTGCCTGTGGGATCTGTTCCGCAGTATTCCGTCTTTGGAAGTGCCGGATGCGTCTGTGCTTGATGAATATTACTGGCTGAACAAACACGATCCCAATTACTCCCTGTGCCGTGCAACTGTGAATCGGGGCGAGGATGCCCATACCGATGGAAAATTCCGTCTCAGTCAGAAAGGTAGCATGGAGATTATGAAGTTGTTCTTTATGAAAGATGAGGATCTCTATGACAAGACCATTGAGGATGTTTTCGATGACGAGGTGTTCCGTTCCGATTTCTGGTTATATTGGAGGACTATGTTTGCTTTTGAAAACTGGCACAGCGCATTGGAGATGAAGCGGTATTTCCAGCGGTTTATCCATCATATCGGTGGGCTGCCGGATTTCTCTGCGCTGAAATTTACCCGGTATAATCAGTATGAATCATTGATTCTTCCCATGCAGAAATATCTGGAGGCCGCAGGGGTACAGTTCCAGTTTGGAACGGAAGTGACCAATGTGCGGTTTGAGATCGAAGGGGAGAAAAAGACGGCCAGAGCCATTGAGTGCAAGGTAAATGGAGAGGTTCAGGAGATCCCGTTGACGGAAGATGATTTTGTATTTATCACCAACGGAAGCTGTACCGAAGGAACCATTTACGGGGATCAGAATCATGCACCGGTGGGAGATGCGGAAGTACGGAACAGCGGCTGTTGGGCACTTTGGAAAAATATCGCCCGTCAGGATCCGGCATTTGGCCATCCGGAGAAATTCTGCTCTGATATTGCGAAGACCAACTGGGAATCTGCGACGGTGACGACCTCCGATGAAAAAATCATTTCCTATATCACAAAGATCTGCAAGCGTGATCCAAGAACCGGAAAAGTGGTGACCGGCGGTATTGTCAGCTGCAGGGATTCCAACTGGCTTTTAAGCTGGACCATTAACCGTCAGGGACAGTTCAAGGGACAGAAGAAAGACGAGATCTGTGTATGGGTTTACAGCCTTTTCACAGACGTGCCGGGTAATTATGTGAAGAAACCTATGAAAGACTGCACTGGTAAGGAGATTACGGAAGAATGGCTCTATCACCTGGGTATTCCGGTAGAGGAGATTTCGGAGCTGGCAGAACATCACGCTAACTGTACGCCGACCATGATGCCGTATATTACCGCATTCTTTATGCCAAGAGCGGCAGGCGACCGCCCGGACGTGATCCCGGATGGCTGTGTCAACGCAGCATTCTTAGGACAGTTTGCAGAGACTCCACGGGATACCATCTTCACGACGGAGTATTCGGTACGAACCGCCATGGAAGCAGTCTACGGTCTCTGCGGTGTCGATCGCGGCGTCCCGGAAGTATGGGGCAGCGTCTATGATGTACGAGAACTGCTGGACAGCACCGTAAAACTCATGGATGGCAAATCACCACTGGAGATGCCATTGCCAAAACCACTGGAAATGCTGAAAAAACCCCTGCTGAGGAAGGCAGATAAAACTATCGTAGGAAAATTATTACGCGATCATGGTGTGCTGAAGGATGAAATGCTTTAGAAACAATCTTTTATGATAATGGTATTTATAGCCAATGTGTAGAAAAGCCAGACAATTATCTGTGAGGGAACGTCCACAGTCCCGGTACTTGATAAGAACGAGCCTCGGGCGACGTTCGAATCTTAGTACCGCTGGACGAGGACTTAGCGCGAGCGGTTCCTCTCACAGATTGTTGTCTGGCTTTTTTTGCCATAAGCTAATTTACAGCTTAATATTTTTCAGAAGAGAACCAAGACTGGTAGCAATATTCTCGGACTTCGGAATCTCATAATGCTCATTAGCTTCCTCTTCCTGAGCGCTTTCCAGAAGTGCTTTCATACTGAGGGAAAGCTTGCCATCTTTGATGGCGATAACTTTAACCTGGACTTCCTGGCCCTCTTTGAGTACCTTGTCCGGGCTTACCACACGCTTGTCAGAAATCTGGGATACATGAACCAGACCGGACAGACCGTTGGTGAGGCGGACAAATGCGCCATAATCCTTCAGAGTCTCAACCGTACCAGTCAGTACATCGCCTACATGAACCTGCTCAAATGCAGCCTTTCTCTTCTCATCTTCAGCGGCTCTTGCCTCTGCACGAAGAATTTCTCTTGCGGAAAGAACCAGACGTTTTTTCTCCGGATCTACGGTGATCACGCGAACACGTACCTTTTTATTCAGCCACTCGTTCAGATCCTCTACATGCTCCAGAGACAGGCGGGATGCCGGGATAAATCCGCGGATGCCCTCTACATAAGCGATGACGCCGCCATTTACCACACCGCCGACTTTCACGGTCAGGATGGTCTTGTCATCCATCTGCTGTTTTAATTCTGCCCATACCGGATCTGCTTCGTCGTCGGTGTCCACTGCAGCAGCCTCGGCAGCTTTGTAAGATGCTTCCAGTTCCTCTGCGAAGTCATCCATGGTTTTCTTTTCTTCTTCCATTGTGTAAATACCTCCCATGAGAATTTAAGTCCATATGTTCTTATTATATGAGAATTTGTCCGTAAAATCAATCTTATGCCGGAAAATCCTGCAAAAGAATACGCCGCCGGAAGTTCCGACGACGTAAATGTATCATTTTTTATTTGCTGTAGGTCTTGCAGATTTTTGCAACAACGCCGCTTAAAGCAAGCAGTGCCAGTGCATTGGGGATGACCATCAGACCGTTGAAGAAATCGGCCAGAGACCATACCAGATC
>CAVCTH010000086.1:3151-8609 GCA_963604695.1 Clostridiales bacterium
AGATCCACTTTCAGCGTAGAACCAACGATGATGAAAATGACTACGATCAGAGAGTAGATCTTGGTTGCTTTCACGCCAAACAGATGCTTCACATTAATTAAACCGAAGAAATGCCAGCCCAGGATGGTGGAGAAAGCAAAGAACAGAAGACAGATGGCAATGAAAATATCGCCAAAGCTTCCGAATACGGTGGAGAATGCATACTGGGTCAGTGCAGTACCATTTTTACCGCTGCTCATAGCGCCTGTGGTCAGGACAGAGAATACGGTCAGGTTCAGGATGATAAAGGTATCGATGAAGACGCTGATCATGGCAGTCAGACCCTGCTGATGCGGATTTTCAGCGGCTGCGCGTGCGTGTGCATGCGGAGTGGAACCCATACCTGCCTCATTGGAGAATAATCCTCTGGCAACACCATAACGGATGGCTTCTCTTATGGTGATACCTGCGGCACCGCCCATGATGGCGGACGGCTGGAAAGCGCCAACCAGAATCTGACGGAATGCTTCCGGAATCATAGTGAAATTGCATCCGATGACGATCAGACTGCCGACGATATAGATGCAGGCCATGAACGGTACCAGTTTCTCGACAACAGCAGCCAGCCGGTCGGTTCCGCCGATAAAAATGAAGGCTGCAAAAACGGCAAGAATAATACCAACCGCTACCGGCGGTACGCTGATATTTCTGGAAGTAAATACTTCAGAGAATGCAGCACCGATGGAGTTGGACTGTACCATATTTCCCATGAAGCCAAGAGCCAGGATGATAAATACAGAGAACAGGCCGCCCAGAACTTTACCGAAAGTTCCTTTGAATGCTGCGTGGATGTAGTAAACCGGACCGCCGGTTACCTCTCCGTGTTTTACGACTTTATATTCCTGTGCAAGGGTTGCCTCTGCGTAGATGGTTGCCATTCCGAAGAATGCGCTGAGCCACATCCAGAAGATGGCGCCGGGGCCGCCGCCGAACAGTGCAGTTGCAGCACCGGCCAGATTACCGGTACCTACCTGAGCGGCGATTGCGGTAGCAACAGACTGGAAAGGAGTCATTTCGCCCGCTTTCTTTTCGCCCTTGTGACCAAGGTTGCCAAAGAGAAGTTTGAAGCCTTCTCCAAATTTTCGTACCTGAATGAACCGGAGTTTGAATGTGTAGAAGATACCGGTACCACATAATAGTACGATCAGCACCACATTCCATAAAAATCCATTTGCGTTGTCCACCAGTTGTAACAGTGTTTCCATTTTTCTCGTTCCTCCTACTCGTTATATGTTTGAACATAAAAATAAGAGCTGATAAACTTATCAGCCCTCCAAAGAGTAGAACAATCTGCATGTAAAAATATGCCCTGTCCTTTTGCCTGAGAGATTGGCGGAAAATACATTCCGCTGTACACCTTCGGCGCTCGTCAATCGAGACTCTCCAGAGTGCCCGTCGGGAGTCCGGCCCGACGAGTCATAAAGGACTATATCATATCTCTGGGGCAAACACAATAGTCCGCGTAGAAAAA
The DNA here is from genome assembly GCA_963604695.1 of Clostridiales bacterium. Classification (GTDB taxonomy): domain Bacteria; phylum Bacillota; class Clostridia; order Lachnospirales; family Lachnospiraceae; genus Hominiventricola. The sequence continues at coordinate 4,662 of CAVCTH010000086.1, forward strand.
ACAAAAAAATAATCGGAAATTTCAGTTCACAGACCATCATACGTGATGAAGTAACAGGCTGTGAGCGGAACCGCTTGCGCTAAGTCCTCGATCCAGCGGTACTAACCTTCAAAGGTCACCACAGGCTCCTTTTCAGGAATTACCGGGACTGCGGACGTTCCTTTCACAGGCTGTTACTTCCAGGTACGTAGCTGACTGTGAACTGAAATCTCTTAATCTTACTTCGTCCTTCCGGAACCGGATACCCAGTTATCAGACGGACTTGCATTCCAGGTGAGGGTAGAACCATCAGAGGTGACGGTAATAGTACCCTGATCATCGGTACGGAACATCTGCACACCGGCGGCGCGGAGTTTATTCAGCGTCTCTGCATGAGGATGGCCGTAGGAGTTGCCGGTCTCGCAGCTGATGACTGCGTAAGTGGGAGAGACCGCATCAAGAAATGCATCGCTGGTGGAGGTGTGGCTTCCATGATGGCCAACCTTCAGCACATCTGCTGACAGATCCAGGCCGGAAGCGAGCATGTCAGTTTCCGCTTCTTCCTCGGCGTCTCCTGTGAAGAGGAAGGCGTTATTTCCATGGGTCAGGCGCAGCACGATGGAACAGTCGTTGCTGTCCTGATAATTCTTTGCCGGGGAAAGAATGGTAAAGGAAGATTCCCCAAATGCATAGGTGTCACCGACTTCCGGATGGACAGCTGTATAGTTTTTGGATTTCATGGCCTGGATCACATCATCATAGGTACGGGTATCCGCTTTCCGCTCCGGCATGAGGATTGTGTTACAGTCGAATTTGTAAATGACGACGTCTGCACCGCCGATATGGTCAGCGTCCGGATGAGTCAGTACCAGATAATCCAGGGAAGAAATGCCAAGATATTCCAGGTAGGACTGTACTTTTGTACCCTGATCATTGTCTCCGGCGTCGATGAGCATGGCGTGCTCGCCCTGGGTCAGAAGGGTGCAGTCGCCCTGGCCGATATCCAGAAAATGGACGGTCAGGTCTTCCGTCACTTCAGCGGAACCGTAAGCTGTCTGTGTGCTGGTTCCGGATGTGAGGTCGGAAACGGCTGTGAAAATGGTGTCAAATGCGGATGATACAGAATCTGCCTGTCCATTACCATATCCGGCAATGCCAAGGATCAGGACGATGACAGCCAGAAATACCGGAACGGTCCGCTTTCTGCGTTTTTTACGATAATAATTTTTCTTTCTGCTCATAAGTAAGTCTCCAGTCTGTCATAATTAAGATTCGAACATATGATCTATCTTACCACAGCTTTACGAAAAAGAAAAGAAATGAAAATAAGACATTATGCACAAAAATTTCTTTGCAAAACAGATATAATCATGCTATAATATACAAAAGAAATGGAGGTGTTTCTATGAGTAAACGTATTATCACAATTAGCCGTGAGTTTGGAAGCGGTGGAAGAACCATTGGAAAGATGGTGGCAGAGAAACTCGGAATCGCTTTCTATGACAAGGAATTGATTGAAAAGATTGCACAGGAGACCGGATTTTCGGAAAAATTTATCGAAGAATACGGTGAGCATGCACCTGGAACCAATGTATTTTCCTATTCATTCCTGGGAAGAGATGCCAACGGCGTGTCCATGCAGGACAAGATCTGGATGCAGCAGAGAAAGCTGATTCTGGATCTGGCAGAAAAAGAGCCCTGTGTCATCGTCGGACGTTGTGCTGACTATATTTTACGTGACCGGACAGACTGCCTGAATGTATTTGTCCATGCCTCCACGGAGAAGAAAGTGGAGCGAATTGTAAAGCTCTATGGAGAGACCGCAGACAAACCGGAAAAACGTCTGGCAGATAAAGATAAGAAACGCCGCGTCAACTACCGGTATTATACCGACAGAGAGTGGGGTGCAGCGCAGAATTATCATCTCTGTCTGGACAGCGGTGAATTTGGAATCGAACGCTGTGTGGATCTGATTGCAGACCTGGCAAAATAAAGCTGACTTGAAGGAGTTTTCGTAAAATCATGGCGAAGTATATTATGGCACTGGATGCAGGAACCACCAGCAACCGCTGTATCCTATTTGATAAGCAGGGGCATATTGTGAGTATGGCCCAGAAGGAGTTTACCCAGTATTTTCCGAAGCCCGGATGGGTGGAGCACGATGCCAATGAGATCTGGTCCACCCAGCTGGGTGTGGCAGTGGAGGCCATGCAGAAGGCAGGCGCATCTGCGGCGGATATTGCAGCCATCGGAATTACCAATCAGAGAGAAACAGTGGTAGTGTGGGATAAGAAGTCCGGAGAACCAGTCTATCATGCTATTGTCTGGCAATGCCGTAGAACTTCCGCCTATTGTGATGAATTGAAAGAGCAGGGACTGGCGGGAATGATCCGGGAGAAGACAGGCCTTATGGTGGATGCTTATTTCTCCGGTACCAAATTAAAATGGATTCTTGACCATGTAGAAGGTGCGAGAGCCCGGGCAGAGAGAGGAGAGCTTCTCTTTGGTACTATTGAGACCTGGCTCATCTGGAAGCTGACCAAAGGAGCGGTTCACGTAACGGATTATTCCAATGCATCCCGTACCATGCTTTTTAATATTCAGACCTTGCAGTGGGATCCGGATATTCTGGAACTGCTTCAGATACCGGCATCCATGCTGCCCACACCGGTACCGTCAAGCGGCGTCTGCGGAAAGACAGATCCCAGTTATCTGGGCGGAGCAATCCCCATTGCCGGAGCAGCAGGAGACCAGCAGGCGGCGTTGTTCGGACAGACCTGTTTTGAGGCAGGTGAAGCGAAAAATACCTATGGAACGGGCTGTTTCCTTCTGATGAATACAGGGGAGAAGCCGGTCTTTTCAGAAAATGGCCTGGTAACCACCATTGCCTGGGGACTGGACGGGAAAGTGAATTATGCGCTGGAAGGATCCATTTTCGTAGCTGGGGCAGCCATCCAGTGGTTAAGAGATGAACTGAAGATTATTGATTCTTCCGCAGATTCTGAATATATGGCACAGAAAGTCAAAGATACCAACGGCTGCTACGTAGTACCGGCTTTTACCGGTCTGGGAGCGCCTTACTGGGATCAGTATGCGAGAGGAACCATCGTAGGACTTACCCGTGGTGTAAATAAGTGCCATATTATCCGGGCAACGCTGGAATCCATTGCCTGCCAGGTACACGATGTACTGGAAGCCATGGAAGCAGATTCCGGTATCCAACTGTCCGCTCTCAAAGTAGACGGCGGTGCCAGTGCCAATAATTTCCTTATGCAGGTGCAGGCTGATCTCATCGACGCACCGGTCAATCGTCCCTGCTGCGTGGAATCTACGGCCATGGGCGCAGCCTATCTGGCAGGACTGGCCGTCCGCTACTGGAAAGATGTGAACGAAGTCCGTAAGAACTGGGCTATCGATCAGACCTTCTACCCGCAGATGAGCGCAGAGGACCGTAAGAAGAAACTGTCCGGCTGGAAGAAAGCTGTGAAATACGCCTGCGGATGGGCGAAGGAAGAATAGTATGTAATACGGATTATAAAAAGAAGCTACTGTATAGAATGGACACCGGTATTTGTGCAGAGGAACCGCTCGCGCTAAGTCCTCGATCCAGCGGTACTAACACTCGAACATCGTCTTCGACTCGTTCTTGTGAAGTACCGGGACTGCGGACGTTCCCTGCACAAAAAGCCGGTGTCTTTGCCAACTTTACGATAATTTGTTTCCTATGTGAATCGCAGTGATTTCGCAGTTATTTTGGGAGAATAAAAATTTTGCAAAAAATGTAAAAAGGCTGTTGACAAATATCGACCCCGGTGATATGATGTTCAAGTCGCCGCGAGAGAGCGGCTGACACGAAAGCAATGAACCTTGATAATTAAATAGTGCTTTGAAAGTCTTCGAAAGATTCTTTTAAGATTTTTAAACGAACAGCTTTAACTTATATAAGTCAAAAGCAACCTAAAAAACAGT
>CAVCTH010000087.1:0-8540 GCA_963604695.1 Clostridiales bacterium
TATCTGGAATCCTTTCAGAAATTAATGGATGTCACAGACCTCTTCATCCTTGATTTGAAAGAAATGGATCCGGAAAAACACAAAGCACTGACCGGACAGGATAACCGGAATATTCTGGAACTTGCCAGATATCTGTCCGCACATGGAAAATCCATGTGGATCCGGCACGTGCTGGTGCCGGGACTGACAGATTCTGAGGACGGACTGGAAGCGCTATATGCCTTCCTTCAGGAACTGAAAGGCGTGGAACGGGTGGAGATTCTCCCCTACCATACATTGGGAGTCCACAAATGGGAAGCGCTTGGAATTCCTTATTCTCTGACGGATGTTCTGCCGCCGTCGGAGGAAGAAGTAAAACGGGCAGAAAAAATTTTGAATATTTAAGAAACCAGTTTACTGCCAATAAACAGGATAAAAAGACAGCCATCTATCATGCGCCAATCATGACAGATGGTTGTTTTTTTATCGTATAGGAAACTGCGTTTCCATACGATAAAAACGCTCCGCGAGGATCGCACTGCGGCGGTGTGGAATTATGTTGCAATAGCAACCCGCCGCAGGCGGAGAATCTCGCTTGCGAGATTCTTATTTATGCAAAAATAAACGGTTGACATTCTGGAAAAATTGGAATATAACGACAGTAGCTGAAAAAGTAGCTATAACTAACTATAGGAGGAATCCATATGTCAGAGAAATCATTACTGGAAGTAAAAGACTTATATGTAAATATAGAAAAAAAAGAAATTCTTCATGGCGTGAACCTGTCCATTGGAAAAGGAGAGACCCACGTACTCATGGGACCCAACGGAACTGGAAAGTCCACGCTGGGCTATACGCTCATGGGCAATCCCCGCTATCAGGTCAGCGGCGGAGAGATCTGGTTCTCTGGGAAAAATATTACGGAAGAGCCTACCAATGAACGGGCAAAACAGGGAATGTTTCTTTCCTTCCAGAATCCGCTGGAGGTACCGGGCGTGACCTTAAGTTCCTTTATTAGGAGTGCGGCAGAGCAGAAGACAGGAAAACGGGTCCATTTGTGGAGCTTTAAAAAGGACCTGGAACAGACCATGAAAATTTTGCAGATGGATCCGTCCTATGCAGAGCGTGATCTGAATGTAGGCTTTTCCGGCGGCGAGAAGAAGAAGGCAGAGATCCTGCAGCTTCTCATGCTGAAACCTTCGCTGGCCATTCTGGATGAGACCGATTCCGGACTGGATGTGGATCACATTGTGACCTATGTAAGACCTAACACGAAAATGAAGACCAAGTGATCCGATGTGCCGGAAGATATTAAAAATACATTTGAACGTCTTGGAATTCCCCAGGCAGAGCGGAAATCCCTGGCTGGCATCGGCGCGCAGTATGACTCAGAACTGGTCTATCACAATGTGCGTCAGGAAGTGGCGGAGCTGGGCGTGGTCTATACAGATCTGGAAAGCGCCATGCACGGAGAATATGCAGATATGATCCGGACGCATTTTATGAAACTGGTGAAGCCCAATGATCATAAATTTGCAGCACTGCACGGAGCGGTCTGGTCAGGAGGTTCCTTTGTCTATGTGCCCAAGGGCGTCTCTGTGGAGATTCCGTTACAGTCTTATTTCCGGTTGAATGCGCCGGGAGCAGGACAGTTTGAACATACCTTGATTATCGTGGATGAAGGGGCGGATCTTCATTTTATTGAGGGATGCTCTGCGCCGAAATATAATGTGGCAAACCTTCATGCCGGATGCGTGGAACTGTATGTGGGCAAGAATGCAAGACTTCGCTATTCTACCATTGAAAACTGGTCCAAAAACATGTATAACCTGAATACCAAACGTGCGATTGTCGAGGAGGGCGGGACCATGGAATGGGTGTCCGGTTCCTTTGGCTCCCACGTTTCCTATCTGTATCCCATGACCATCTTAAAAGGGAAAAATTCGAAGATGGAGTTTACGGGAATTACATTTGCAGGAAAGGGACAGAACCTGGATACCGGAGCGAAGGTGGTACACCGCGCACCCAACACCAGCTCCTACATTAACACGAAATCCATTTCCAAGGATGGCGGCATCAGTACTTTCCGTTCTTCCGTTGTGGTGGCAAAAGAAGCGGAAAATGCCAAAGCGTCCGTGTCATGCCAGTCGCTGATGCTGGATTCCATTTCCAGATCCGATACGATTCCTGCAATGGATATCCGTACCAGAAAGGCCAATGTGGGACATGAAGCACAGATTGGAAGCATCAGTGATGAGGCGGTCTTCTACCTGATGTCCAGAGGAATGAGCGAGGAAGACGCAAGAGCCTGCATTGTCAGCGGATTTGCGGACAATGTATCGAAGGAACTTCCACTGGAATATGCGCTGGAAATGAACAATCTGATTCGGCTGGAAATGAAAGGCAGTATAGGTTAGGAGGCACAACATGAAAATTAATCAACTTCCATCCAGAACATGGAACTGGCTTCATATGAACGATACCGAACTTGCCTGGGATCTGAACGTGGCACCATGCAGAATTGAGGCGGAAGAAGGCGTTCTGAATCAGCAGAGTCCGGATGATGGATTTGACTGGAAAACCATAGAGACAGGTGCCGGTAGAGAAACCGATGTCCTGTTTGAAAATAAAAATACGAACAGTGTTTCTCTGCATACAGACAAGGAAAAAGAACAGACCGTACGGCTGAAAATTCGTGGAGAAAACGGAAGTTCTTCCGCGGGAGAGATCATGCTGGACGCAGAAGAACAGGCACAGATAACTCTGATTGAAATCTTTGAAAAAACAGAAGAAGCGCCGGAAAGTCTGGCATTCCGAACACGGATCCATGCGGAAAAGAACAGCCATATCCGGCTGGTATAGGTATTTCTGCAAGGAGAAGGGCAGCCCTTATTAAATGATGTGGGCTGTATCTGTGAGGAACAGGCACAGTTTGATGTATTGCAGCTGTTTATCGGAAAAGGAGATCTCTATAATGGAATCCGCACCGATCTGAAAGGAGACGGAGCAGGAACCACAAAAGAGATTGGATATCTGGGACAGAAGAGCCAGCTGCTGGATCTGAATCTGGTGGTCAATCATCTGGGAAAGAAGACAAACAGTCTTATCAAGGTGGATGGAATTTTAAAAGACGCTGCGAAGAAGACCTTCCGCGGTTCCATTGATTTTAAGACCGGTTCATCCGGTTCCAAAGGAGCAGAGACAGAGGATGTATTGCTTCTGGGGGATGATGTGGAAAACCGAACCATTCCGCTCATTCTGTGTGCAGAAGAGCAGGTGGAGGGAAATCACGGCGCCACCATCGGAGAACTGGACGAAGAGACCGAAAAACTGGCGGAGCAGCAGCTTGCGGAGGTGTTAGGCGATGACAGAGCAGGATTATAAGAAAGATTTTCCGCTGTTTCAGCATGACAAGACGGTGTATATCGACAATGCAGCCACTGCCCAGCGTCCGGCCGTTGTCATCGAAGCAGAAAAGAAATTTTATGAAGAGCAAAATGCCAATCCGCTGAGAGGTTTTTATCCGCTCAGCCTGGCGGCGACTGATGCCTATGAAGACGCCAGAAAGAAAGTACAGCAGTTTCTTCATGCGGATTCAGAAAAAGAGATTATCTTTACCAGAAATACAACGGAGAGCCTGAACCTGGTGGCGTACAGCTATGCACTGCATCATTTAAAGCCGGGGGATGAAATTCTGATTACCATTATGGAACACCACAGCAATCTTCTGCCCTGGCAGATGGCGGCGAGAGTGACGGGGGCCAAGCTTCAGTATCTGGAATGCGAAAAAGATGGAACGTTAACGGAAGAGGAACTGGAAGGAAAAATAACATCCGCAACCAGGATTGTGGCAGCAGCTCAGGTATCTAACGTACTGGGCTGTGTGAATCCCATTCGCAAAATGGCTGAACTGGCACATCGGGTCGGAGCAGTGATGGTGGTGGATGCGGCTCAGAGCGCACCCCATATGCCGATCAATGTAAAAGAGCTGGATGTAGATTTTCTTGCATTTTCGGGACACAAACTGATGGGTCCTATGGGAATCGGCGTATTATATGGAAAGCAGGAACTGTTGGAGGAGATGCCGCCATTTCTCACCGGCGGTGAAATGATTGATTCCGTGACGAGGGACAGCGCGGTATTTGCAGAACTTCCCCATAAATTTGAAGCAGGAACTGTGAATGCGGCCGGAGCCGTGGGATTGGCCGTAGCTATCGATTATGTAAACCAGGTTGGTTTTGCGGCCATTCAGAAAAGAGAACAGGAGCTGACCAGTTATGCCATGGATGGATTGAAGAAGATTCCGCATCTGCACATCATCGGTTCGGAATCTCCGGAACAGCATACGGGAATTCTATCTTTTGTCATTGATCAAGTGCATCCCCATGACGTCAGCGAAATTCTGGCAGCAGATGGCATTGCGGTGAGGGCAGGCCATCACTGTGCCCAGCCGCTGCTCAATTATCTGGGTGTCCATAATACGACGAGAGCAAGTTTTATGTTTTATAATACACTGGAAGATGTAGATGCATTTGTCAGAAGTGCGGCAACCGTCAGAAGGAGAATGGGTTATGGAGAATAGAAATTTTTATAATGAGATATTGACCGAACATAATCTCAGACCGGAATATAAGCACGATCTTCCGGATGCCAATGTGATACTGGAGGGCGTCAACCCCAACTGTGGCGACGATATCTGGCTGAAACTGAAGGTAAAAGACGGAGTCATCGAGGACGGCGCGTTTGTGGGAGATGGCTGCGCCATTTCACAGGCGTCGGCAGATATTATGCTGGGTATGATTATCGGCAGGACCGAGGAAGAGGCAAAGGAACTGGGAGCACTGTTCCTGAAAATGATTCAGGGAAAGGCCACAGATGAAGAGCTGGATCAGCTGGAAGAGGCCGCTGCCTTAAAGGATATCGCCCATATGCCGGTCAGAGTTAAATGTGCAGTGCTGGGATGGCATACCATGGAGGAAGCACTGAAAAAATAAATATATGGTTACAGGACCGTCTGTCATGGGGTGATGACAGACGGTTTTCTAATGTCTTCTATTATTGACATAAAAATAAAATATGTATATAATTGTAAACATTAAAAGATAGGAAATAGGATAAGTATGAAAAAAGCTGCATATAATATATTACCTGGAACAGAAGAAATACTGAGAACCATGGGGGAACAGATTAAACTGGCAAGACTTCGGAGAAATCTTTCCACAGAACTTGTTGCGGAGCGAGCTGGAATCAGCAGGGCCTCTTTGTGGAAGGTTGAAAACGGTAATCCGGCGGTGGCTATGGGAATTTATGCTGCGGTATTGCATGCTTTGAATAACCTGGATAAAGATTTGCTGCTTGTAGCAAAGGATGATGAAATGGGCAGACAACTGCAGGATTTAAACTTGATAACAAGAAAAAGAGCGTCGAGGAGGAGTGAATAATGGCTGGAAATCAGAAAGTCATTTATGTATACGATGATTTCAGATTTGCGGTTCCAACACTTATGGGTACACTTTATGTCAGTGTAATAAAAGGGGGAGAAACTTATTCTTTCGAATATAATAATGACTGGCTGAAAAAGACAAATTTAATGATCACTCTTGATCCGGAATTGATGCCCTATTCTGGCAGACAATATCCTGTCGGGAAAGCACTTTTTGGTCTGTTTTCTGATGCTGCTCCTGATCGCTGGGGACGTGTGTTAATGAATAAAAGGGAGCGTATTCTGGCAGAAAAGGAAAAACGTAAGCCTGCAAAATTATATGACAGTGATTACCTTTTAGGTGTTTATGATGAAACCAGAATGGGGGGAATCCGATTGAAAAAGGATCCTGACGGTGCATTTCTCTCTGATGATAAGGAAACGGCAGCACCACCATGGGCAACACTTCGAACATTGGAAGAAGCATCCCGAAATTTTGAAGGTGAAGAGACCGGCCTGGCTGAAAAATGGTTGAATCAGCTTATTAAGCCAGGTTCTTCTCTTGGCGGAGCAAGGCCGAAAGCAACTGTCATTGACACGACAGGACAATTATGGATTGCAAAATTTCCATCAAAACATGATGAAAATGATACAGGGGCATGGGAAATGGTTGCGCATGATCTGGCAGTAGAAACAGCTCCCCGTTTTGGTATTAGTAACGCGGAGGCGCAAACATATGCAGACAAAATTCGAAAAATCATAAAAGACAATTGGATTTTGCTGGCATCAAAATATGGTTTGACACGCAGACAGATAGAAGAAATGAAACCGGCATTCAGTGTCTGTCTGGAATAGTTCAGAAAAACATAAGAAAAGGAAACAAAAGAGTGGAAGGAAATTTAACCAAGGGACCGATTTTAAAGACGCTGACGAAACTGGCGATACCGATTATGGCGTCTTCCTTTCTGGCGACTTTATATAATATTACGGATATGGCGTGGATTGGACTGCTGGGGGCAAAAGCGGTGGCCGGAATTGGCGTAGGCGGCATGTTCACCTGGCTTTCCCAGGGACTGGCATCACTGGCGCGAATGGGCGGACAGGTGCAGGTAGCCCAGCATATCGGCCGGGGTGAAAGAGAAAAGGCCCATGCATATGCTCAGGCAGCAGTTCAGATGGCGGCGCTGCTGGGGCTTTTATTTGCAGCAGTTGTTCTGATTTTTATCAAACCGTTTATCGGATTTTTTCAGCTGGAGGATGCAGAGGCACTGGCAGCAGCGTTTTCTTATACGAAGATTGCCTGCGGTCTGATTGTATTTTCGTTTCTGTCACTGACGCTGACCGGACTCTATACGGCACAGGGAGATTCCAAAACACCGTTTGCGGCAAATCTGGTAGGTCTTGCAGCCAATATGATTCTGGATCCGGTGCTCATTCTGGGACCGGGCCCTTTTCCAAAGCTGGGGGGTGACAGGAGCGGCCATTGCGACAGTCACGGCGCAGTTCATCGTTATGAGTATTCTGGTTATTGGTATTCTTGTGACGAAAAAGGAAAATGTGCTGAAGGGGATTCAGCTGTTTGCAAAAATTCCACTGAAATATGTGCGTGGAATCTGTAAGATCGGAATTCCGACAGCCATTCAGGGCATGGTATACTGCATGATTTCCATGGTGCTGACACGGATGGTGTCCGGATTCGGCGCAGAAGCCGTTGCGACTCAGAGAGTGGGTGGACAGATTGAGTCCATTTCCTGGAATACGGCGGATGGATTCGGTGCGGCATTGAATGCATTTATCGGACAGAATTACGGAGCAGGAAAGATGGACCGGGTGAAAAAAGGCTATCGGGCATCTTTATGGACCGTTGGCATCTGGGGCCTGTTTATTACCTTTTTGTTTGTCTGCTTTCCGGAACCTATTTCCAGAGTCTTTTTCCATGAGCCGCTGGCCATCGCCACATCGGTGGGCTATATGATTATTATCGGATTCAGTGAGGCATTTATGAGTGTGGAACTGATGACGGTGGGAGCCTTGTCAGGACTTGGGAAAACCCATCTTTGCAGTGTGATCAGTATTACGCTTACCAGCGCGAGAATTCCATTGGCCATTTTTCTGTCCGGTACGACGCTGGGCCTTTTGGGCATCTGGTGGGCATTGTCTGCCACTTCGATTGTAAAAGGAGTCGTGTTTGTGGCGGCCTTTTACCTGGTTATCGTAAATATGAAAAATGATGTAAATTTAAATTGAGTTTATAAACGGATGGTAACGTTATAAGGTTACCATAGATAAAATGTAGAATTACGAGGAGATAAAGGATCATGAAGTCAGTAGGTGTTGTAACAGACAGTCACAGCAGCATGAAACCGCAGGAAGCGGAAGCACTTGGAGTCATGCTTCTGCCCATGCCTTTTTATTTGGATGAGGTCTGCTACTATGAAGATGTGACGATTACGAGAGAGGAATTTTTCGAGAAAGTAAGAGGCGGTGCAAAGGTCAGCACCTCCCAGCCCACACCGGATGCCGTATGCAAGCTCTGGGATCAGGCACTGGAAAAATTTGATGAGATTGTCTATATTCCGCTGAGCAGTGCATTGAGCGGTGCATGCAGCACGGCAATGATGCTGGCAAAGGATGAACCTTATGAAGGAAAAGTATTTGTCGTAGACAATGGAAGAGTTTCTTCCACCCAGAAGCGTTCTGTCCTGGATGCGCTGGAGCTGGTAAAAGAAGGATATTCTGCAGCTCAGATCAAAGAGATGCTGGAAGCAGCCAGAGAGAGAAGCATGATTTATATCGGCGTGGAGACACTGGAATTCTTAAAACGCGGCGGCCGGATCAGTGCGGCAAGCGCAGCACTGGGCAGTGTGCTCAATATCCGTCCGGTTCTTCAGTTCAGTACCGGTATGCTGGAGACTTATAAGAAATGCCATGGTTTCCATCGGGCGAAAAAAGAAATGATCGACGCCATGAAGAATGAATTTGCCACCAATTTTAAAGAGGAATACGAAAAAGGTGAAGTATATCTTCTGGCAGCCAGCAGTGCAACAAAAGAAGCTTCCGACGAATGGGTAAAAGAGATCCAGGAAGCATTCCCGGGTATGGATGTGGTATGTGATGAACTGTCTCTGGGCGTCAGCTG
>CAVCTH010000088.1:0-8292 GCA_963604695.1 Clostridiales bacterium
GTCCAGCAATGTGGAGACATCCAGACTTCCCTCTGTCTGGGAGAAGGTGACTGCATTCCAGTCAAGATAGGTATGTTCATCCAGCACGCCTTTCTGCTTCAGGAAGAGAATATGAAGCCTGCAGCGGATGGGCTTAAACTGCCTTAACAGATGCAGCAGCTGTTCCTTCCTGTGTTCTTCCACAATATTCGTCATTAGAAGTGTCACATCATAGGGACTGTCTCCATAAAGTTCATCATAAACTCTCTGTTCGGTATTCCTGACATATTTCTGCATCGTGTTCCGTTCCAGAATAGTAGGCTTCTCCCCTACAAACAATTCGCAGATGCTCTCAATACTTTTTCTCGTTCCCTTATATTTAATCAGGTCACCGGATTCCCTGAGGAGCCTTCTTAAGTCTCCCTCATCCAGAAATCCTCCGTCCACATCGATTCCCATCCATTTCAGGAAGAGCTCCAGAAGCCTGCCGGATGCCTTCTCCACATCCAGCATATCCTCCCTGTGATCCAGCTTTTCCTGAAAATCATTGTGGATGCTGGAGAGAACCGACAGATACCGGTGGAAGAAGCTGTTCTTCTCCCGGTAAACCTCCGGAAATACATTCATGAAATTGTCTCCCGGCACCTGGATTTCTATTCCGGACAGTTCTGCACTCTCACCCAGAACTTCCACCGCAATCCACAGATACCGACCTTCAATCTCATACAGCAGCACATCCGGTTTATTGATAAAACGCAGGCAGCCGATACTGCTTAAATACCGTTTCTTATCTGTCAGGCTGACGGAGGGATCCATCAGATAGTCCTGGTCTCCTTTTTCATTACAGGCTGCCGTATACAGATAGCAGACACTGTTCTCCGGAAGATCAAGGGAATACCGGATCCTCCCCCAGGGACAGTCTTCGATGCCGCTGTCCAGAGGCGGAAGAATCAGATAATGGACTCCTCCGTCACCCTCACAGGCGACACTTCCGTCTTCGCTGTAGGACATTCCTTTATATAACGCTTTCTCAAGCTGTTCTTTTCTGATTGAAAAGACGACTCCGCCCATGTGTCACACCTCCTTCTTATTCATGGCTGTCCGGAAGCGGCAGGATATCCAGCTTCATATTGCCCGGATAGAGAAGGCAGTTCTCTGCCGGCACAATATCCGTTCCGTCCACGGACGCACAGGTCATGTTCTGCGGGTTGACGCTCAGCTCATAGATATAGGATACGCAGTCCAGACTCTCGATCTCATGGAAGAGACGGTCAAAGCGGAGCGTCTGCCCGAACTGCTGGTTTCCTTTAATATAATCAAGATTCCGCCGGATCACGTCTTCGATCTGTTCCCTGCAGCCCTCGTAATGAGGTTTGACATAGATCGTCCCGCTGGTGAAGACAGCTACATAGACCGGCTGCCTTACCCGGATCCGGGTGCAGAGAAGCCGCCTTTTTTCCAGCCACTGTTCTATCTCTGCACGATATTTATCGGAAAGCTGCGGATATGCTGCATCATTGTCCGGCAGCACCACAGCCTGCACTTCATTTCTTACATAATCCATCCAGGCCCGAACCTTCCGGATGCAAAGTCCCGGTGTCCTCCGGATGAGGCTTTCATAATCCACCGGTCTTACGGCAGTCTCCGGGGTATTCAGGTCATGGATAAACCGCTTCCTTACCTCCTCAAAGGTCTCCTGGAAACATCCGCCGGTGCCGACAGCCGGGTTAAAGAACCGGGCAGAGGAATCTCCATCCAGATCCACCGGGAAGAACTCATTACCCTTCCTTACATTGCCCTCCGGGCCTAAGGTAACTGCCAGTGATCCAAGATAAAGTCTGGCGCCCACATAGGAGCCTGGGTTGGTTACCCTGATCTTACCTTCATTTTCATACAGAACATAGGACATTTCCCGTTCACCGAGACGTCCCGGCTTCAGGAAATCATAATATTTCTCCCCATTCTTCCGTTCCCGTTCTGCAATTACGGAAAAGGTCGAAGGTACCACATGGCCGCAGGGCAGGGCAAACTCCTGGCTGTCGTAGCCCTGAATCTGTCCCAGATAATACTTACGCATCATCTCCTCGTTATAGACAACAACCTTCACGGCATTTTTCACATGGCCCGGTGCAAAACCGAAGGCCGCCCGGTCAAATTCAAACACATATCTTCCGCTGCCCAGACGCTTCTTCCGGTAATATCTTCCGGTCTGTCCTGCCCCTGTGCTCTCTATATATTCTACATAGGAAGTACCCTTCTGCTCTTTGGCATAGACCTTCACATAGCCTTTTTCCTGCATGGCACTGTTCAGAGCCACGGAGGAAGCGGTCTGGAAGGAATGGGTGATGATCTTCGTCTCCTTCTGGTAGACCGGAAAGAGGAAGCCCGTTATATCCGTAATCACCGGAATGATATCGTATTCGCTCTTCTTCAGGGTTGCCCTCCAGACATAACCGGAGATCTCCCCTTCCGTATAGACAGCTGCCGGAACCACCGGCTGCCGGAACTTCATATATCCGCTCCGGATAAATCCACAGGTCCCGTCGAGAACCTTCATCGGTACAAAGCCTTCTTCTGTATAGCATTCCCAGCTGATCTCTGCAAAGGAAAGGTCTCCGTCCTTTTCAAAGGGGTTCCGTTCATAGCTCTCTGCCGTATTTACATAGATCGTTCCGGTCTCGCCCCCCTTCAGCGGGGTATCCATCACAAAATAAAGCTCTGTCCCTTCTCTTGGAGGATTTCCGAAGACCTTCGCCTGCAGTGTCACGTCCTTATCAAGGATATAGCGAAGATCACAGAGTCCTTTTTCCGACCTGCTGTAGAGTCCCACCAGATGGCTGGCCGTCACATGGCGGGGCAGGGTGGTCTCAAAAGAGATGTCCCCTACCATGAATCTCTGGTCTGCCGGAATATCAAATGCATGCTGAATGCCGGTGGCCTCCAGATAAACCTCTGCGCTTCTTCCCCTGTTGGCCTGATAACCCAACATCTTCAGAAGCATGGCACGCACAGCCGGTGTCACCTCATTGATCTGGTTCTGCTGGACAATCTGAATAGCAGACAGATTCTCCAGGACCGTGATACCGGGGTCGGCAGGATTATAGTTGGTCCATTCACTGGAATAGACCGGAATCTTGCTCAGATTCTCCTCCATCAGCTCTTCATAGGTTTTCTCTGGAATACTCTTTGGATTCAGCATATCGTACTTCCTTCTTTTTCTTATTCAAAGTGGATTCTGTGGGTTCCACTGGTTACAATCGTATAGGGATTTCCCCTGAGGGCAGCAAGCTCTGTCTCATGCACACCGGATTCATCCCGGTATCTGCAGGTAATCATCATCTTCCGGATCAGCGCGCTTCCCTTTTCCATATTCAGTCTCAGCTCGATCTGGCTCTCCACCACATCCCGGCCGATCTCCCAGATATTGTTCTTCACAGGATCCAGGTAATCCTCCAGCATATCGGTCAGCCTCTGCTGTACCTCAAAGCTGTCGTCCTCGTTCACTACCTTAATCCATGCCTCCACGGACACCTCCACGAAGACAGGCTCCACCACCTCAAGGCTTAACGGATCCACTGTCAGCTCACAGCGATGCAGCAGATGCTCCTTCAGTCTTCTTCGCAGGTTAATGAAGGAAGCCCTTCCGTCCTTATAGTCTTCCATCAGGACGACGACAAATACTGCGCCCGGATCATAGGTTCCGTCCTTCCGGAGACCGGATATAACCTTCACCTGGGAAATATTATGGGAATAATCCAGAATCTCCCTCTCATAATCCATCGTGGAGATCAGTCTTCTCCTCGTATTCAGCATGGTCGTGCCTCTTCGCAGGGCGCCCTCCATCGTCTCCATATCCATACCGCCGCAGGCCTGGATAGGGTTATGTATTTCTTCCACAAACTGCAGGTTTCCAAGGCTGTCATCCAGCTGGTTGGTCTTTAAGTTTGCCCTTGTTCCGTCACAGCATCTGACGATGGTCTTGAAAGCGACCCCGGACGTGTTCTTCGGAATTTTTACATTGATGCCATCCCCGAAATAGATCCGGTTGTTCATACGGTCAATGACATAGTGGCGGTCACCTTCTCTGGAACGGTCGAAATTATCGACTTCCTTCCAACGGATATAGAATTCCCGGATTTCGCCCCGGATGTCATATTCCGCATAGGTCTTCTCCGGCTCGTCCAGAAGCATCCGCTTCATCTCTGCCGGAGTGAAGTCTGCAGTCTCGTTGACCCATACATCCACCCTCAATATATTCGTAGCCGTCAGCGGGAAATCCATATTCGGCTCATAGGCATCAATATAATATTCTTCCTCATCCATGGTCTCGATATTGTCGACCTCCACGGCATTCAGGGCAATCTCCTGCACGACAGGACGGCGGGCTGCATTCTGTTCCAGATAGGAATTTTCATCCGTGATCTTAATCCAGTATGCCTCCTGTCCCTCCAATGTGCGTTTTGCCATGTCGCTGGGCGGCATGAAGAGAATCGTTCCCGTATGGTTCAGTCCGTCTGTCCGGTCTGTAAATTTCAGACGGGAAAAGCCATCCCTGGTGGAGTAATAGAACAGAAGCTTTCCCTGGGATTCCTGTTCCGTCTCCCCCAGCCGGAATAACAGGCCGATGGGACCATCCTGCATCTTTTTGTCAAAGCCAAGATAAAGGGATGTATCGTTATAATTGCTGCGGAAAAGAATCGGACAGTTCTCATCCTCTGCCAGCCGGTTGGTGATATCCCATTTTTTACTGCCCTGGAAGCTTACCAGCCTCCGGGGACGCTCATACTGTCTCTCATAGGTATAAGCGACCTGCATGTCCGTGATGACAGGACAATGATGCATGGAGGGCTGGAAATAACAGTTATCCGCCCGCAAAAGCTGCATACGGATGCAGGCTCCCTCATAGCCTCCCGTCTCGGTGCTTTTCCAGTCATTGGGACACACAAAGCTGATCTGACAGTGCCCTGCAGTATCATCCCGGAACAGATTGGTAATCGGGGTCTGCAGCGGCAGCTTCTTCCATCCGGTTCCATTATAATACTCTACCGAGATTTCGTCTGCATAAACTTCTGCCACAGCACCCACGATATCCCGCCTTGGTTTCCTCTTGACGATCTTCAGGTTGTCCTCTTCCTTCACTCCGGGAGGTGCCGACAGGTTCTGTTCAAAATCCAGGTCGAAGTCTATTGTGATCAGGGCGCCCGGATTTTCAAAATACCGGTGTCCGATATAAAGCTCTGAGAAAAGCGCCATCTTCTTTCCAAAGGGATAGAACTCATGTACGTCAAGCTCCGTTGCACTGTCCACCACATATTCCGGCATGGTCGGTGCCCCGGAAGCGGAAAAACGGATATCCGATACCATGATGTTCTTCTCGATGACTCCCTCCGGCTTCAGAAGCAGTGCGGAATATTCTTCCGAGCCAAGACGCACCTTTTTGCAGGCGCCGGATTTGCGGAAGACAAGGTAACGGTTCTGTTCCAGCCGAAGATCCGTGATGGGGATAAAACCGCCGTCTCCATAATAAGACAGGGTATAGTCTCCATTTTTAATCTTCTCTGCCAGACCGTCGGAGCCAGGAATATCCATCCAGATATCATTGTCAATCTCATCAAACAGATGGGGATGGTACATCACCAGGCCGGTTTTTCCATAGCCCTCTCCTGAAAAATCAGATATGGCAAATTCCCGGAACTCGGAAGCCGCCAGCGGCTCTTCCTGTCCTTCCATCCCTGCCGTCTCCGGCAGTTCCTCCTCCGGAAGTTCTTCCTCCGTCTCCGGTATGACCTCATCGCTGCTGATAAATTCAATGGGCGGGAAGCTTCCCTTCAGGGGAATGACCTTGCCGGTCAGTCCGGAAGCCATGAACATACTGGTCAGTCTTGCTTCCGTGATATAGATGCCGTGGGCGGTCTCGAAGATAATCGGTTCTGCCCCGCCTCCTTCACCCAGGAATTTCGTTCCTCTCCGAAGCTTCTGACCGGGAATCGTATCCTGTACCATATTCATCAGCACAATGCTGTGGGCCGGATAGGCTGCCCTGGGGGAAATCCCCAGCATGTTCACCAGCTCCACATAATCCCGTTCCAGCGTCGTATTGTACCGCTTGATGTTATCCTGCATCTGTTCTGCAAACAGAATGGCCAGGACGGAACCAATGTCCGGGTTCTCCTCATCAAACTGCCACTCCGGAGTATATGCATGCGCCAGGCTCCGGATTTTATCCAGAATATCATTTTTATCCCGGTTGTCCAGGATATAATCACTCGACGATATTGTCTTCCACTGCTTCATACTCTGTTTCCTCTTCCTTTGCCTGTTCTCCAAGATAGAATGGGAATACCATGTTCTCTGTTACATTCTCTCCCCTGATTCTGTATCCAATGTTAATAAAGAGACACCCCGGCTTACTGTTGTAATCAAGATCGACATTCACATCCTCTACCCGCGGCTCATTGGACATGATATCCGATTCCAGTCCGCGTGCCATCAGATTTAACATGGTCAGGTCGGTTTCTTCAAAGACATAGGTGGCAGCCCTGCTGCCAAAATCCGGCCTCATAAGCCGTTCCGTCTTCTGGGTCATCAATATCAGATAAATACTCTCCTTGACGCTCTGCTGATCCTCCGAGGTGGCAAAGCGTCCGGTAGCCGGGTTCACCTGCGGCGGGAACTTCATGCCTCTTCCCAAAAATGTATTCTTCCTCATATTCTATGCCTCCCTCATCAGCCGATCTTAACCGGCGAACCTCCAATGCTGCTGATACCGCTGCTGTTCACCTTAAAGGATGCCGATGCATCCAGCGCTACATTGCCTCCGCTCAAGCCAAGCTTCCCACTGGTGGTAAGCTTCGCACTCTGGTCAGCCTCCACATTCAGCTTCCCGCATTTTATCTGCACCGTTCCGGAATCCCCGTTCAGGGTCAGCTCGATGCTGTCTCCCACTGCAACGGTCAGCTTATGCTCTGCCTTCATCTGGATATTTCCGTTGGTGGTCTGGATCTCCAGCTTATTCTTGCCTTCCTTGTCCGTCAGCACCATGGAGCCCTTCTCATTATTCAGCATCAGCTGATGGGATGCGTTGGCCGTCTGGATCAGGATCTGATCCTGCTTGCCGTCCTGATCTGCCACATCCCGGAACTGTATCATATTTCCGTTCCTGGTCATGATCTTCTTCCATTCATTATTGGAATGGACAGACCCGGTGAGCAGCTTGTTGGAATCCTTGGGAATGCAGCCTATGACATAGGGTTTCTCGATATTACCGTTTTCAAATGCCACCAGCACCTGGTCGCCCACTTCCGGGAGGAAATAATATCCCCATTTGGAACCGCTGTAGGGCATGGCCACCCTGGCCCATTTCAGCTCATTTGCCGATGCATCCCGCACCGGGATCTCCACACATACCCGGCCCGGCATCTCTGAAGAATAATTCGACTGTACAATGCCGAGCACAATTCCGTACATCCGGTTATCCCCGGTCTCGGACTTGGTCACCTGCTTTGCAGCAATCTCGTCCATAATATCGTATAAACCCATTCCCGTTTACTCCTTTAATTCCGCTGCTTTTCCTTCCAGCTTTACAATGTATTTACCGTCCTGCGTCATCTGGTGGATGACTCTGTTAATATAGAAGGTATTGTTGATACCGCTTCCCAGGCCGGAAAGCTCGATAAAATATCCCGGCAGGTATTCCGGCATACCCTGCATCTCACATTCCAGTGTGCCGAAGCGGTAGGAAATCGTCTCCATCAGGGACTGTGCCCGGTAATCTGCTTCTTCTTTTGATGTAACCGAAGCGTCGATGTAGTATTTTTCATTGCCCTTTATCAGGGTCTTCGCCTTGCCGGGAAGACTGCTCTGATTCTTCCGGGACGCCTCGATCACCTTCGCCTTCGCTGCATCTGTCGCACGCACCGTCACCTTATTCACCAGTCCCGTGATATCATAAGAGACATCAAAGCTGTACATGCCCATCAGCGGGGTGATCACGATCCGGGTCGTCGTATCCGCCTTTGCCTTGCGGAAATAGACATCTCCGCATTCGGTGAAAAATTCATAATTATATCGCTTTGCAGCCTTCACGATAAATTCATAATCGCTCTCTGCCACCATCTCAATGGTACGGTCTGTCTCCTCTTCCTGTCCGGAGAGGGCCGTGCCTCCGCCTAACCCTGAGAGGGCACTGTCCTCTTCTCCCAGGACACTGCCCATCCCGGAGGATGGTTTATCCGGGGTATCCGACACGTGGATGCCGCTGATGATCCCCAGGGACTTCAGGCTGGTGTAGGTACTCTTCTCCAATACCTCCTG
>CAVCTH010000089.1:0-8192 GCA_963604695.1 Clostridiales bacterium
TTGTCTCCGCCGTTTCTGTGACGGCCTGCGGTGCACTGGAGGGCCTCGGCAAGGGGACCGCCTCCCTCATTATCTCCCTTTGCCGCTATACCGTGGTCATCATTCCGCTGGCCTTTGTGCTTTGCCGCGTTCTGGGACCCGTGGGCGCCTGGCATGCCTTCTGGGCAACGGAGCTGCTGGCGGCCGTGATCTCCAGCCTCGTGTACCGAAGGGCGATGGAATAGCAGAAATGTCCAAAAATCCGACAGGATATACAAAACAGAATCGTTCTAGGCAAATTCATAATCTTGGACAATCATAAAGCTGCACAAAGCATAGGGACTGCCATTGTTCAAATAAACAGTGAATCTGCTCGTGAGAATATATTGTTGATGCGAAAATGTGTGCAAACTGCACAAATCAAACTCGCCAACATTACCAAAATAAGAAAAGATAAAGAGCGTGAAACAAATAACATGCAATATTGCACAAATACACGCGGCAATAGTTTGAGAGAATAAGGGAAACTGCATGGTAGGATCAGACTATCAAGCGAAGACGGCATTATCCGGAGAGTGCAGTCTTTGAGACAGGATAATCCAAACCACGAAAGGATCCATTATGAAGTCGATTGATGTATTTTGTCACATTATGCCGCCGGAATATGCAAAAATCTGCATGGAAGAAGCGCCAAACAAATCACATATGTTTGTCCGTGCACTCAGCGTACAGTCCATGTCCAATATGGAGGCGCGCAACGAGGTACTGAAGGAATTCCCCGGTTACAAACAAATCCCCAATATTGTTTCCCCGCCGGTCGAGACATTTGCCGGACCGGACAAATCCCCCCGTCTGGCCGCCATCGGAAATGACGAGATCAAGAAAATCGTTGAGGCGAATCCGGCGTTTTACGAGGGATTTGTTGCCGGCATTCCTTTCAACAACGTGAAGGCATCCGTTGCGGAAATCAAACGCGTTAAGGACATGGGCGCCAAGGGCGTTCAGATTTATACACACATGAACGGCGAGGCCATTGACACGGAAAAGTATTGGCCCATTTATGAGGCGTGTGAGAAGTACGATCTGCCCATTCTGATTCACCCCGTCGGCGGACAGATGGTGCCGGAATTCCCGAAGGAAGAGCGATCCAAATATGAGCTCTGGTTTACAATCGGTTGGCCGTATCAGACCACGGTTGCCATGATGCGGCTGGCCTTTTCCGGAATCTTTGAGGATTTCCCCAATCTCAAGATCATTACCCATCATGTGGGCGCCATGATTCCAATGCTGGAGGGCCGCATTGAGAATGGGCTGAAAATGTACGGCGGGCGTACGGCACCGGAATTGCGTGAAGAGCTGACGAAGACGAAGATGAAGGGCGCACCGATCGATACCTTCCGTAAGTTCTATGCGGACACGGCATCCTTCGGCTCCACATCGGCCATTCGCGCCGGCATTGATTTCTTCGGCAAGGATCATATTGTTTTTGCCACAGACATGCCGTTTGATCCGGAGAAGGGACCCGGCTACATTGACCGCACTCTTAGGTGCATTGATGCGCTGGATCTGAATGAGGATGACAAGGCCACGATTCTGTACGGCAATGCGCAGCGGCTTTTCCATGTGTAAGGGGGGGATTATGACTACTTTGATTTCGGTTTTGACGAACCAGTTTTTTCTGATTTTTCTGGCCATCACATTGGGCCTGCTGTTGGGCAAGATAAAGATCGGCAACTTCTCACTGGGCGTTTCGGGCGGCATTTTCTCGGGCATCGTTCTGGGCTACATTGCCCAGACATGGGCCAAGGGCGTGCAGGAGGGAGAGCTGGGCTATTCCAGTGCGGCATCTGTGCTGAAGACCGGTGTTGTCAGCAATCTGTTTTTCACATTTTTTCTGATGCTGTTCCTCGTTTCTATCGGCATGAAGGTTGGCGGCAGCATCGGTGCCATTTTTAAAAAGTACGGTGCCAAATTTGTCATCATCGGCGTGATGATCCCGGTGATTTCTATGGCGGTTACGCTGGCCGCTTATCATTTTGCTTTCAAGAACAGCGCATCCGTTACAGAGTTTGAAACGATCGGTATGTTTGCCGGGGCCATGACATCGACGCCTGCTTACGGTACGGCGTTGGATGCAGCGGGAAATATTGCCGCCGGCGATGCCCTAGAAGCGGCATCCTCTGCCATTAGCCTGGGGTATACTGTGGCATTCCCCATTGGCGTTCTGGTCATTGTAGTTATGATATCCGCGCTGCCGAAGCTTTTCGGCATTGATGTGGCTGCTGAGAAGGCTGCCTATGAGCTGGAATTAC
Source organism: Clostridiales bacterium (assembly GCA_963604695.1). Classification (GTDB taxonomy): domain Bacteria; phylum Bacillota; class Clostridia; order Lachnospirales; family Lachnospiraceae; genus Hominiventricola. The sequence continues at coordinate 2,292 of CAVCTH010000089.1, forward strand.
AGGAAAGTGCCGGCAGTGAGAAAAAGATCAAGGACGGTCCGCTGGACTTCATGGTGCTGGGCTTTGTTGCGGCTGTTGGCATTATGATCGGCAATATCACCATCCCTTTGGGCAGCTTCGGCGAGTTCTCTCTTGGCGCCGCCGGCGGTATCCTTGTTTCGGCACTCATATTCAGCTATATCGGTAAGATCGGTGCCATTAACTTCCGTATGGATCAGAAGTCATTGGGTATCCTGTACCAGACCGGACTTACCTTCTTTATGGCGGTCGTCGGCCTGCGGTATGGCTATGACGTTGTCAATTCTCTGATGGGTTCCGGACTGCAGCTGGCGATTGCGGCTGTTTTTGTTGAAGCCATTGCCGTAATCATTGCCTTTATTGTCGGATACAAGATCTTCAAGATCAACTGGATCATTCTCAGCGGTGCGATCGCGGGCGGCTGTACATCTGCACCGGGTCTCGGCGCAGCAATCAGTGCCACCGGCTCTGAGGAGCCGACTGCCGGCTACGGTGCGGCACAGCCCTTTGCCATTCTGGCAAATGTTCTGCTGGCAACGATGTTCTTCAGTATTGTATAGTAGGCGAAAACCTCTTACATAAGGAGAACAGGTCATGGAAGATGTTTGTATTGAACACAGATATAATGCGTCCAATTTCAAGTTGGGAAACCATCACGAAAATGTCTATCAAATGCTGCTGATCACAAACGGCCGCATCCGGTATCGCGTGGGAAGCAGATGCTACGAAGCAGGAAAAGGCGGCATCATTGTGCTGAACACGCTGGAAGAACATGATCTGGAAGTACTGGAATATCCCTACGAGCGATATCTGATCCGCGTTCAGCCGGACTTCTTTCAGAACGAAGTGAAATATCCCGAGGTTATTGCGGTATTCATCAAGCGGCCGCCGAACTTCTCTCATCTGCTCACGATATCCGAGCCGGTGTGGAACTATCTGTATGACATTGTTCTGGAAATGGAGAGAGAATACAACGGGAAGAAAAAATATTGGGAACTGTATGTGGGCGCAGATCTGCGCAGGATGTTTATCACGATTTATCGCGAATGCGCAGATGTGATGACAATGAAGATAGGTCACAGTGTTACAGTGGCCTACAACATCATGAACTACATCAATCATCATTTCGCTGAGGAAATTACCGTGGATAAGATCGCAGCGGAGCTGTATCTGAACAAAAATTATCTTGCCCATGTATTCAAAGATGAAACCGGTTACAGCCTGATCGGCTATGCGATTGCGCTGCGCATCAATCGTGCCAAGCTGCTGCTGACGAAGACAGACAAGAGCATTACCCAAGTGGCAGAGGCGTGCGGGTATGATGATTTCGCTTATTTTTCCCGCCAGTTCAAGAAGAACACCGGATTAACGCCAACTGCGTATCGAAAGACCTACGCAGAAGAGGAAAATGAATAATAGAGGTAAAAGCTATGCCACACGAAAAGTTTCATTATAAATCGCTGGAAGAAGTTAGGCTGCGCGCTGAAGAGCTAGGGCTGGATCTGCCTTTTGCCGCTGACACACAGATACTTGCGCAGCCGTTAACGGTACGCAATATCACTTTCCCGAATCGTCTTGGCATTGCGCCGATGGAGGGAGCAGATTCTACACCGGAGGGGGCGCCCACGGAATACACGCTGCGACGTTATGTAAACGAAGCAATCGGCGGCAGCGCTGTCATTTGGTTTGAGGCCATATCCATCGTAGAGGAAGGCCGTTCCTCTAAGACCCAGCTGCTGCTGACGCGGGATACGATGGAGGAATTCAAGAAAATGACGGCGGCCGTCAAAGAGGCGGGGATCAAGGCCAATGGCTTTGCACCCTACCTGATTATGCAGGCGAATCACAGCGGCCGTTATTCAAATCCCGGCAATAAGCCGGCACCGATAATTGCCTACCGGCACCCGATTCTGGAGCAGTATCGTGCTGCAGATGACGCCTGCATTGCCACGGATGATTACCTGAAGGGGCTGGAGGAGAAGTTCGGAGAGGCCGCTCAGCTGGCCAAGGAAGCCGGCTTTGATGCCGTTGATATCAAGAGCTGCCACGGCTATCTGCTGGCAGAGCTGGCCTCGGCCTACAATCGCCCGGGTGAGTACGGCGGCAGCTTTGAGAATCGCTTCCGCCTTTTGAAAAACGGCATCCGCGCTGCCAAGGTGTATGAGGATGCGGCGTTTATGGTGACAGCCCGCATTGGCATTTATGACGGCTATGCTTACCCGTGGGGCTTCGGTGTCAGTCAGGAGAGCGGCGAAACGCCGGATATGGCCGAACCGATTCGCCTGGTGCGGGAACTGCATGAAGAACTGGGTATGGATATGGTGGATCTGAGCATGGGAAATCCCTACGCCACCACTCATGTGACCAGACCCTTTGACTTCGGCAAATATGAGGCGAATGAACACCCCTTTGAGGGAGTTTCCCGCATGATCCATGGTATTGCTGCAGTAAAGAAGGCAGTGCCGGATATGGTGATCTGGGCGTCTGCGCCTACCTATCTGCGTGCCTATGCAGACCTGTTCTCTGCCGGTGCGGTGGAACAGGGGATGTGTGACGGCATGCTGTTCGGACGCATGGCCTTTGCGGATCCCGATTTCGCCAACGAGATCGTGAAGGAGGGCCGCATCGATCCGAAACGCGTCTGCCTGACCTGCGGCAAATGCGGTGATCTGATCCGTGCGCATAAGCCTACGGGATGTGTGATTCGAGACAGTAAGACATTCATGCCGTTTTATAAGGAATTTCTGGAGATCAAGAAAACGCAGCCTGCCAATTTCCGCGGCTGATGAGGAGTGAATCATATGAAAAAAACAGCAATCGTCACCGGCTCAAGTCGAGGCATCGGCTTTTCCATTGCCAGGCAGCTGGGACTGGATGGCTATAACATTGTCATGGTTGCCACCGGCCGGGCGGAGAAAAATCAGAGCGCACTGGATGAACTGAAAGCGCTTGGCATCGACTGTGCCTATGTGCAGGCAAATATCGGCAGCAACGACGACCGCAAGAGGATCCTGGACGGGGCGCTGAATGCCTTTGGTCGTGTGGATGTGCTGGTCAATAATGCCGGCGTTGCGCCTAAGGAACGCGCCGATCTGCTGGAAATGAGTGAGGAAAGCTTCGATTATGTTGTCGGCATCAATACGAAGGGAAATATGTTTCTGACGCAGATGATTGCCAGACAGATGATTACGCAGGAGCCGTTGGACGGCCGCAAGGGCATCATTGTCAATGTTTCCAGCTGCAGCTCGGTGGTTTCATCTGTTAATCGCGGTGAGTACTGCGTTTCCAAGGCCGGCATTTCCATGCTGACGACATTATACGCGGATCGACTGGCCGCTGAGGGAATTCTGGTCAATGAGGTCCGTCCCGGCGTTATTGCCACCGATATGACCAGCAAGGTACAGGAAAAGTATGACGATCTGATCAGGCAGGGCGTATTTCCTATCGCACGCTGGGGGACACCCGAGGATGTAGCAGGGGCAGTCAGCCTGCTGTGCAGTGATCGTCTGCGCTATACCACCGGCAGCTATATCGATGTTGACGGCGGATTTCATATCCGGCGCCTGTAAGGGAGTGGACCATGGAAAACGCAATTTTCTGTGCCGGTAAGTATACAGCAAAAGTTTATCAATGCAATACGGCAGTTGTCGGCAGCGGTGCGGCAGGCTTTAATGCTGCTGACCGCTTGTGGCAGCAGGGACAGCAGGATATCGTAATTGTCACGGAAAACCGTCTGAGCGGCACAAGCCGCAATACAGGCAGCGACAAGCAGACCTATTATAAGCTGACACTTTCCGGGGATGATCCTGACAGCGTTCGCGAGATGGCGGAGACTCTTTTTGACGGGCACTGTGTGGACGGAGACATTGCCCTGTGTGAAGCAGCACTTTCTGCGCAGTGCTTTCTGAAGCTGGCGGAGCTGGGCGTGCCGTTTCCGCGAAATCGATACGGTGAGTATATCGGCTACAAGACTGACCATGATCCGCGCCGTCGTGCAACCAGCGTCGGCCCATATACAAGCAAGCAGATGACCGAGTGTCTGGAGGCAGCGGTAATGGCCAAGGGAGTGCCGATGCTGGATAAGACCCAGGTGATCAAGGTGCTGAGTGATCATGGCATTGTCTGCGGCTTGCTCTGTCTGCATACGGCTGCGCAGGATGAGAAGGATCGCTTTGTGCTGATTCGCTGTAAAAACATTATCTATGCCACCGGCGGTCCGGCCGGAATGTACGCGGCCAGTGTATATCCGTTCGGTCAGTACGGTGCCACCGGTCTTGCATTGGAAGCCGGCGCAAAGGGCAAGAACCTGACGGAATGGCAGTACGGGCTTGCATCGCTTGCGCCGCGCTGGAATGTTTCCGGCACATACATGCAGGTGCTGCCGCGGGTCTATTCTGCAGAGGAAAACGGCAGCGATGAACGAGAGTTTCTCATGGACTTCTTCACGGATGCTCATGACATGCTGAGCAAGCTCTTCTTAAAGGGCTACCAGTGGCCCTTCGATGTATGTAAGATCGCAGCCGGCAGTTCCATTATTGATATTTTGGTCTATCTGGAAAGCTGCAAGGGCCGCAGGGTATATCTTGACTACCGAAAAAACCCGCTTAACGGTGCATTTTCCTATGACAGGCTAATGCCGGAAGCGCTGGAATACCTGACCCGTGCCGGAGCTTGCTTTGGGACGCCCATCGAACGATTGGCACATATGAACCAGCCGGCTGTCGACTTTTACCGGGATAAGGGTGTGGATCTGTACACGCAGCCGTTGGAAATTTCCCTGTGTGCGCAGCACAACAACGGCGGTATAGGAATCGACTGCTGGTGGCAGACGGATGTGAAGGGGCTGTTTGCTGTGGGTGAAGCTGCAGCCAGTCACGGCATCTATCGCCCGGGCGGTACGGCGCTGAATGCCGGCCAAGTGGGAAGTACCCGCGCGGCGCAGTTTATTGCAGCGAGATGCCGGGGTGAAGCACCGGATTGTTTTGACACGGCTGCCGCCGCTGCTCTGATCGAAATGGGAACCCTGGCGGATAAGTGCAGGGATGAAAGCGGCAACGTCCGTATCCTGTGGCAGCAGGCAGCGGAGGAAATGAGCCGGTGGGGTGCTGCCATCCGTGAGCCTGCGCGGATCCGCGACTACAGCGAGGCGGTGGAAAAGCTGTTGGGCGAGTTTGACACGACGGTGAAGGCAGCAGATAATACTGAGCTTTCGATGGCCTATCGGCTGCGGGATATGCTGTTAAGCCAGCGCGCGTACCTGACCGCCATGGCAGATTACACGGATCACGGCGGAAAGAGCCGCGGCAGTGCGATGTACACTGATCTGAAGGACGGCACCAAGCCCTTTGACCGGCTGCCGGATACATTCACCTTTGCGCTGGATGAAACGCCGGATCCGCTGATTCAGGAGCTGTGGTATGAGAACGGCAGCTGCAAGATTGCCTGGCGTGCGGCGCGCCCGATTCCGGAGGATGATGATTTCTTTGAGAACGTCTGGCGCAGCTATAGAGAAAATGGGAATATAGAGTGAAGTGCTTGCGCGGTCCGGCGTGGATTTCTGCAAGCTGTAACTTATAGATACTGATCAATATCGGATTTCATCAGTTATAACTGACGAAATCCGATATTTTGCATTGAGCATCACTTATAAATGCATTATGATATAAGCGGACGAAGAAGGGAGGATGAATACTATGGTTAAACGTGAATTGTATATGAGACAGATCCGTCCGTTTATCGGGTCAGAGCTGCTCAAGGTCATGACAGGTATTCGTCGCTGCGGGAAGTCGGTCATGCTGGAGCTGATCAAGCAGGAGCTTATAGCATCCGGAGTCAGTCCGACGCAATTTGTCTCGATCAATTTCGAGGATATGAGCTATGCGC
>CAVCTH010000090.1:0-8110 GCA_963604695.1 Clostridiales bacterium
GCTACCAGGGCGCTTCCGCCGGAACCAATCATAAATCCCAGCGCTCCCAGAATCATCAAAAACGGCATAATCAGATTCACCGCCGCAAAAGGCTCTTTTCCCACAAAGTTGGAAACAAAAACGCCGTCCACTACGCCGTAGATGGAAGTAAAGACCATCATTACCATGGACGGGAATGTAAATTTGAGCAGTTTCCGATAGGTAAAATGCTCTGATAACTGAATATTCATACATATCTCCTTTAACAAAAATGTCCGAAATCGTACTTGCAATCTTAGTACGATTTCGGACATAAGTCAAGGCGTTTCTATTTTCTTTTGAGATTCTTAAGATATTCCTTCTGCTCCGGTGTGATCCGGTAGCTCTCCCGTGCCTTCTGGATGGTTTTATTATGCACCCATGCAGAAAGCCTGTTCTCTTCCAGATAGGGGATCGATGCCTCCCACTGTTTGGCCAGCGCCGTGGCAAAGAACCAGGCAATCATCATATTCAGATAATATTCCTCCGAATGCACCGACGCCGGAATTTCCAGATACTCCGGCCGGAAATCCGCATCAAGGAAATGGGTCATCAGCATCTCCAGTCCGAACCGGCTGGTATACACATGTTCAGACATGTTCAGACGCCGCCCACTCCCGGATCTTCGGAAGCAGTTCCTCATGATGCTTTGCAAATACCTTCGGTGAAATCCCATCGCATACAGCCCAGTTATCCACATAGGGAAGGAATTCATCCAGTGCCTGTACACAGGTTTCATAATCTTTCAACTCTGAAATGAGAAATCCATGGAGTACATTTTCATCATAATACTGATGGGGCAGGGTCTTCAGAAATTCTGCCGCCTCCGGTTCCTTTTTGTACTCTTTTACAAATTTCCGAAGCACCGGTGTACGGATACCAATTATCGTCTCTTTGGAAATATTCGGAACCAGTTTACTGTGAAAATCCCGGTAACCTGAATCCTGTAATTCCAGTAATCGTTTCTGTACGTCCATCAGTCCTCCAGACCTGCGAAAAACAGTTCATAGAAATCATCTTCGCCCTCCAGCATGGGAGAATTCTCTCCGCCGCCGTTGGTGCTCCGACGCATGGCCGCGTAGGCTTCTTCCCCGGCTGTGATGAGATCCATCTCATAAATCTCATAGCCCAGTTCCCGGCATTTTCTGCAGAACGCCGCAAAGGGCTGGTCTTCCTTCCGGGTTGCCAGAAGTGCTTCCTTCAGTTTTGGATCATGAAGCGCTTTCTGTTTCAGTTCATCCAACATTTCTGCGATTGCCATACGTCGTACCTCCCTACGGTTCCCGAAACGGGATATTTTTCCTTCCTTACAGAAGCGTTTTTCTTAATTCTGCGCCGTCTTTTGCGCTTAAATATGCCGGTGCAATGTCAAATACAGTCTTGCATCCGGTCTGTCCCTCTTTGTAGAGACGATAAGCAGCTCTTGCATAAGCTACGATGACACTGGAAGTGAACTCCGGATTGGAATCCAGTTTCAGACTGTACTCGATAACGTGATTATTTTCCAGATTCCAGCCAGTCTTTCCGGAACGGATGACAAATCCACCGTGCGGGATTCCGCTGTGATCTCTCTTTAATTCTTCCTCACTGATAAAATGAACGGTGGTGTCATAATCAGAGAAGTAGTTCGGCATATTTTTAATAGTCTCTTCTACTTTTGCAGCGTCAGCGCCCTCTTCCAGAACGACGAAGCACTCTCTTGTATGTTTCTGTCTTGCGGTCAGCTCCGGATTCTCGCCGTTTCTGACTGCTTCCAGTGCAGACTCTACCGGGATTGTGTACTGTTTGCCGTCTTTAACACCCTCTACACGGCGGATGGCATCAGAATGTCCCTGGCTCACACCTTTTCCCCAAAATGTATAATCATGGCCTTCCGGAAGAATCGCATTTGCATACATACGATTCAGGGAGAACATACCCGGGTCCCAGCCTACAGAAATGATGCCAATGTGTCCACTCTTCTTCGCTGCTGCATCTACATCATCAAAATGCTCCGGAATTCTTGCATGGGTGTCAAAACTGTCTACCACATTGAACAGCTCTGCATATTTCGGAGTCTGTACCGGAAGATCGGTAGCACTTCCGCCGCAGAGGATCATCACATCAATCTTATCCTTCCACTGCTCCACGTCTGCCACAGAGCAAACCTTTGCAGTCTCTGTCAGTACAGATACTGTCTCCGGTGCACGTCTGGTAAATACTGCCACCAGCTCCATGTCCGGGTTCTGCTTGATGGCACACTCAACGCCTCTTCCGAGGTTTCCATATCCTAAAATACCAATTCTCATCGTTCTATCTCCTTATGTTATATTGTCCGATTTCAATTATTAATTTTACTTTTTGTATACACGTATGTCAATGTTTTTCTCCGGTTCCTGTCTGCCTTCCAGAATCATATTTCTCAACTGCCTCGTAGCCGCATTGAGGGAGTGTTCTGCATCATAGACCATGCAGATCTGGCGTTCCGGAATAGGTTCCTGCAAGGCGATCTGTACGATCTCATGGCGAGCAATGGCCTCTTCCGCTATTTTCTCCGGCAGAAATGCAAGGCCCAGCTCACATTTTACAAGAGGAAGTATCTGGTCTGTGGTCGCCACCTCCGTATCCGGTGTCAGCTCCAGACAGTGTTCCAGAAATAACCGGCTGTAAAACTGGTAGGTCATGGTCTCCCTTCCCAGACAGATCATGGGATAGTTTTTCACTTCCTCCAGTGAGAGCACCTGACTGCCCAGCGCGGTAAAGGTCTTTCCTCCCACCAGGATTTCCCGAAATGACTGGAGGACAATCTTTTTCAGCGGCGGTTTAATCTCCACCGGTGTGGTCACTACCGCAAACTCAATCTTTCCGCTTTTTACTGCCTCGATGGCCTGTGGAGTGGAATGGTTATACAGTTTCAGACGGATTCCCGGATATTCCATATGGAAGTTTTTCAGTTTTTCCAGCAGGAAAATATTCAGTGCAGTTTCCGTCGCTCCAATGGAAATGCTTCCCCGGGAAAGTCCCGCATTTGCCCCCAGTTCTTCCTCTGCTGCAAAAAGCTGGGCCATGGCGGCGGAGACACGGACATACAGGCGCTCTCCCTCCGGCGTCAGCTGCACACCCCGATTGGTGCGGATAAAAAGCGTGCACTGCAGCTGCTGTTCCAGACAATTCATGGCCCTGGTCACATTGGGCTGGCTGTTTCCCAGCGCCCGGGCCGCCTTTGTAAAATTTCCGTACTTTGCAACATAATAGAATATCCGGTAGTAATCTACATTTACATTCATCGCCGTCTCCTGTTATATCATTTTCTGATGATTATCATATCAATAATAGTTTTTACATATTCCTGTTCTCTCAGTATAATGGAACACGTTCCAAAAAACAATAACCGAAAGGGGATCATTTATATGTTAACAGCAGTTACAGGTATTAACTGGGGCGACGAAGGAAAAGGTCGTGTCATTGATCTGCTCGCAGAGCAGGCTGACGTGGTTGCACGGTATCAGGGCGGAAATAACGCCGGACACACCGTTGTTACCGATCAGGGTAAGTTCGTACTGAACCTTCTTCCCTCCGGTATTCTTCATCCAAATGTTGTCTGTATTTTAGGAGGCGGCATGGTCATCGATCTTGAACATCTTGCCGGAGAAATTCAGCAGATCCGTGAGAAAGGAATCACAGTCACACCGGAGCATCTGAAATTGTCCCGCTTGGCCACCATTTCCATGCCATGGCATCGGATTCAGGATGAACTGGAAGAGGACCGTCTTGCCAAAACCGGTTCCGCCTTTGGTTCTACCCGCCGCGGAATTGCCTATGCTTACAGTGATAAATATAGAAAGAAAACACTCCGTCTGGGAGATCTGCTCCATCTGAATGAGGAGCCTGTACGTGCCCGTCTGAAGACCATGCTGGATGCAAAAAATCTGGAGCTGGCCGGCTGCTATCATCAGGAGCCCATGTCCTACCCGGCACTGCTTGCCTGGTGTGAGAAACAGGCCGAGCTCTTTGCACCGTATATCTGCGATACCGGAAGTTATCTCAGTCAGGCGCTTGCCGATGGCAAAAAAGTCGTTCTGGAAGCACAGCTCGGCGCTATGCGTGACATTGACTATGGTATTTTCCCATATACCTCCAGTTCCTCCACTATCGCCGCATATGGACCTATTGGTGCCGGAATTCCGGGAACCCCTCTTGATCATATTGTTGGCGTCCTGAAAGCTTACTCTACCTGTGTCGGAGCCGGACCATTCGTTGCAGAGAAAGCCATGTCCGAATCCTGGCTGGAAGAACTCCGTCAGGCCGGTGGAGAATATGGAGCCGCTACCGGACGGCCGCGTCGTGTGGGACCGTTTGATGCAGTGGCCAGCCGTTACGGACTGAAATGCCAGAATTCTGACCAGATTGCCCTGACCAAACTGGATGTATTAAGTTCTTTAAAGGAAATTCCGCTGATTGTCGCTTATCAGAAAGGAGATCAGAAGATCACAGAATTTGATCCTACGGAAGATATGGACAGCTGCACACCGGTTCTTGAAATGGTACCCGGCTGGCAGGAAGATATTTCCGGATGCCGTACTTATGAAGAACTTCCGGAAAACGCCAGAAACTATATTGAGACACTGGAACGTCTCCTGAACCACAAAATCCAGATGATTTCCGTGGGCGCAAGACGTGACCAGTATCTGATGAAGGAGTAATTCCATGCACCATCAAGTCCATAAACAAATGTCCGAGACCTTCCTGACCGCCGCCTTCCTGTCCATATCGGGCGGCCTTCAGGATGCTTACACCTATCTTGCCAGAGGAAATGTATTTGCCAATGCCCAGACCGGAAACATCGTTCTGTTGAGCCAGCATATTGCAAATGGAGACTTTTCTTCCACCATTCATTATCTGGTGCCGCTGACCTTCTTCGCCCTGGGTGTTGCCGCAGCCGAAATTATCCATCAGCGTTACCAGATGGCGCAGCGCATCCACTGGCGGCAGCTGGTACTGGTCATGGAAATCCTTCTCCTGTTCGCAGTCGGATTTCTTCCGGATTCCTGGAACCTGATTGCCAACTCCATGGTATCTTTTTCCTGCGCCATGCAGGTTCAGGCATTCCGTAAAGTCAACAGCTATGCATTTGCCAGCACTATGTGCATCGGAAATCTCCGCAGCGGCATGGAATCTGTGTGTGCTTATTTTAAGACCCGTAACAAAGACGTGCTGATCAAAGCAATGCATTATTTTGGCGTCATTTTACTGTTTGCCTTCGGCGCAGGTCTGGGCGGACATCTGCTTCCGCGCCTTGGCATGCGTACCATCTGGCTGTCCTGCCTGCTCCTGCTCGTCAGCTTCCTGCTCATGTTCATCAAAGAAGAGATGGATGAGCATCCGGAAATCCATCAGGAAGAACAGAACATTGTGCATGACCTGAAGGATATTGTCAAAGAGACCGAAGAGGTTGGACGTATTCTGGAAAATAAAAAATAAAATCAGTCGTGGAACAGGATCTGCGAGAAATAACGGACTTTATCGTCATCGACCCAGCAGGCCATGCCCACGGCATCTGCCATCATCTGCGCATCCACACAGTAGGCCGACATACAGGAATTATGCTTGTATGGGCCTGCTGTCATGAGCAGCAGATCGGTCTTTCCATCTTCCTTCATTTTCTCCGCCAGCGCTTCTGTCAGTTTATTGTGAGCCACTTTGGCTTTCTTGAAATCCATGGAATAATCCTGCATGGTCTGCAGCACCAGTGCTTTCTCATAGGACAGCGCATTGGCTTTCATTTCTTCCACCGTTCCGCTCTCCGGCGGACATGCCGGATTCAGGTCATAATTACCGCACCGGTTTTCCTCGCAGAATACCCGGTATTCCGGCTTGAATACCAGATCCTTCGTATCCATGATAGCTGCATTGGAAAATCCAAGTTCTTTTGCTTCTTTTATTAAATCCATGATGTGTCCCTCTTTTATTTTATGATTCTGTCAAATTCCACCCTGTAAGTTCCAAGTATCTGCTCACACGGAATGACTGCCGCATGCTCCACGGTAAATGCCTGTTTTGGATAAGCTGTTTTCATTTCTGTGGGAATGGCCGGGAGCGTCTTTCCAATGCTGACTCCGTGGGCACCGTCTTTCAGTTTCCATGTAAAGATACAGTCACAGAATTCCTTGTTGGCAGAAATGGTTTCCGGCACCCGAAGCGTCATGGGCTCCCCTGTAAAATAGCAGCCCGCATTATCCTTCTCCGCCGGACAGGAACCTTCGATTCCCACCCCTGTAAAAGAAATTTCCAGAAGGTCATTGGAAAAGGTCGTTGTCTTTCCCTGTTTCTTAAAGGGTACCTCTTCCCAATAGCCAATATTCAGCCATCCCTTTTTTCCCTCTCTCTCCACCGCAGTATGAAACTCTACATATCCGGTTCTGTCATCCTGAACCTCTGCATTGATCCGAAGCACCGGACGAAGTGATACAAACCCTTCCGGCAGAATGGCCCGAAGCCTGTCCTGCTCCACGCCGTATGCCATTACAAACTGTTCGACTTTCATGTACATTCCCCTTTTCGTTATATGCCTTTGCAATCGTCAGATTTTTGTTTTATTATAACATACTCCGAATGAAGTTTCATAAAAATGATAGATACAGGGTACTGGAAGTCATAGACAGATCAGAGTATAATCAACTTATGAAATTCTGGAAAAGGCAGGTAACTTGAATGAACATAAAAAAAGTGGCAGTGTTAGGTGCAGGCGCGGTAGGTTCTTATGTGATCTGGGGGCTTTCACAGCGGAAAGATATTGAGCTGGGTGTGATTGCGTCCGGGGCACGGGCAGAGCGCCTGAAGGAAAAAGGATGTGTGATTAACGAGGTTACGTATCATCCTCATGTATGGACGCCGGAGGAAGCGCATGATGTGGAGCTCTTGATAGTTTCCCTGAAATATGGAGCGCTGGCAGGCGCACTGGATGATATTCAGACCATCGTCGGGGAGCATACAACAGTGATGAGTCTGATGAACGGAGTGGACAGCGAGGAACGGATTGCAGAGAAAGTGGACAAGTCCCATATTCTGTATGCGTTGATTAAAGTGGCATCTCACAAGGAAGGGGATGGATATTGCTTTAATCCTGATACAACCATCGGCATTATTTTTGGAGAGCTGGAAGCGCCCTATGAAAGTGAGCGGGTAAGTGCAGTGAAGGAATTATTTTCCGAGACAGAACTTCATTTCCGCAGTACGGAATATATCCGGGAGGAAATGTGGAGCAAATTCCGGCTGAATGTGTGCAATAATCTGCCGCAGGCCATTCTGGGAGCAGGAGTTGGGTGCTATCGGGACAGTGAGCATATGAAAGCCATCAGTGCCGGACTTCGGAAAGAACTGGAAGCAGTTGCAGCTGCAAAAGGAATCGATTTAAGTAAGGCAGATACTTCTTCGGAGCATGGAAGTCCGGTACCGCCTGCTACGCGCTATTCGACTCTCCAGGATCTGGATGCTGGCCGTCATACGGAGATTGATATGTTTTCCGGAGCGCTGGTCAGAATGGGGAAAGAGCTGGGAATCCCTACGCCTTATAATGAATATACCTATTATATGATTAAGGCGCTGGAAGAAAAGAATGATGGAAAGTTTGATTATACCGGAGACGAGAAGCTGACCTGCTCAAAGTAAAAAATTACTTGAAAAATCAGATGTCTGATAGTATAATCCATTCTCGTGAGCAATCACTTAAACAGAATATGATAGGGCGCAGGTTTGCCTGTGCTACGGTCGGAAATCCATAATCCATATACACCCGGGTTATGGATTTTTTGTTTACGGATCAGGAAAGGAGTACTATGGAAAATTATATTTTTGAGAAAATGCCGGTGCCAAAAGCGTATATGAAGCTGGCGCTTCCGGTTGTTATGAGTATGATCGTGTCACTTGTTTACAATATGGTAGACACCTATTTTATTGCCCTGACAGGCGTACAGGAACTGGTGGCAGGTGTATCACTTGCCGCGCCCATTTTTACTATGATGGTTGCTTTTGGGGACATCTTTGGACTGGGAGGAAGTTCGCTTATCTCACGTCTGTTTGGTGAGAAACGGGAAGAAGAAGCAAAGCGGGCCAG
>CAVCTH010000091.1:0-8077 GCA_963604695.1 Clostridiales bacterium
GTATGTGGTGGCGCCGAAGGAAAAGAAGCTGGATGATATCGGACAGATGCCGCTGATTAAATCCTATCTGAACCCATTGGTAAAGCTGCTGGTAGACCAGTGGTGGAGAGGGCATTTTGGGAGTCTTCCCCACGAATCTCATGGCGTTCCCTATGCGGACATTGCCATCGAGATGGTGGAGCAGGGACTGGGAATCACCTTCCTGTTCGGCGCTGACTGGAGGATTGACCGCAACAAATTAGAGATGATTCCCATCTGCGACCGGGAAGAACATCCAGTGACCAGAAAGGTATGGATGATGCTTTCAGACCGGTGCTGCCAGAGCCAGCAGATGATGGATTTTGTGACACTGGTGGAAGAATTTTATAGAACAAATATGTAGCTATTCGCAGCCAAAGAGCTGATGCAATCTGAACAAAATTCAGACTGTATCGGCTCTTTTTTATTCCATTTTGGAATGACGGCATCAGTCACGATCTGAATTTCCTTTTTACGGCTGTGCTTTTTATACTTTCTTTATAAGGAACAGAACCGGAAGGGTTCTGTATCACATGAAGGAGGAAACATATATGAGCTATGCCTATGTGGGATGCCGCACAACCAGAGAGAGAAATGCGAGAGGAAAAGGACTGAAAACCTACCGGATCGATGAGACGACCGGAGAGTGGACAGAGCTTCAGTGCCTGAAGACGGAGGAAAATCCCTCCTACCAGACACTGGATCTGGAAGAAAATTATCTGTATTCCGTGCACGGGGATATTACGAAGGTATCCAGCTACCGGATTCAGGAGGACGGAACCCTGAGTCATTTAAATACGATTGATATCGGAGGGAAGAATCCGGTATTCATTACTCCGGACAGGACGAACCGGTTTATTGTAGTTGCCGCACTGCAGGGAGGCGCTGTATATGTCATCAGAAGGGAAGCGGACGGATCTCTGGGGGAGATTGTAGAAAAAGTCTGTCTGCCGGGTAAGAAGGAGGGCGCCATTTCCTTCGCCCATCAGTGCATCTGGGATCAGAAAAAAGAGTTCCTGTTCGTGGTGACACAGGGAAGGCTTCAGGGATATGGACAGATAAAGGTATTCCGTTTTGATGCAGAGAAGGGAACCTTGACAGAGACAGATACCTACAGAGGAAGAGAATACGACGAACCCCGGCATGTAAGCATCCATCCGAACAACCGGTTTGTATATCTGATCAATGAAAAAGGAAATAAAATGACTTACCTTCAGTTCGACGATGTGAAGGGAACACTGACACCCATGCAGAACCTTCCGTCCCTGCCGGCCACTTATACCGGAGAAGGACAGGCCAGCGCTTCTCTTCTCGATAAAGAAGGAAAGATCCTGATCGGTTCTAACCGGATCCATGAATCTATTGTAGTGTACCGGATCGATCAGAACACCGGCTATATGACAGAACTGGGATATTATCCGGCACTGGGACTGACACCAAGATTTATTACTTTTAATAAAGACTACAGCCTGTTCTATCTGGCAAATGAAGACAGCGACACGATTGTGGAAATGAAACTGGATTCTGTGACCGGACAGATGACTTATACGGGAAGAATTATTCCGACGGAAAGTCCGGTCTGCATTACATTTCGATAAGGGAAGAAGGGGGATAAAGATATGAATTTGGGGCTTATTTCTTTGATTTTGCTGCTGGCAGCCATTGTCATTGGCTTTTTGAGAAACAGTAACGTGGGAATTTTGTGTATCGGCTTTGCCATGATTCTGAGTGTTGCTTATGGAATCAGCACGAAAGAGATTCTGGCAGGCTTCAGTTCTTCCCTTTTTATGCAGATGACGGGCATTACCTATCTGTTTGCCATTATTAACGGAAACGGAACTCTGGAACTGCTGGCGAGGAAGATGGTGCGTCTAGTGGGAAAAAGACGCCATCTGATTCCGTTTGTCATGTATATTCTGGGCTTTGTCATCTGCGCGGCAGGACCCGGTGCAATTCCATCCCTGGCGATTGTTCCGGTCATCGCAATTCCGGTCGCTGTTTCTGCAGGAGTGAATCCGATCATGACGGCAATTATCGGAGACCTGGGTGTCATGTCGGGACGTATGAGTCCGTTGACCCCGGAGAGCGCCGTTGTACGGGAATTGATGGAAGAACAGGGACTTGTCGGCAATACGCTGCCGATTATGGGGGCTCTGACATTGACCGCACTGGTCACGGCTGTCCTGGTTTACGTTTATTACAAAGGCTGGAAAGTGGAAACGGACAGTGAGATGGAGATGGAAAAGCTTCCGGCTTTCAGCGGTATCCAGTGGCTGTCACTTCTGGGGCTTCTGGTCCTGGCAGGCGGAGCCCTTCTCTTCTCCTGGAATGCAGGCCTGACGGGATTCCTGACAGGTTCTGTCCTGATCGTGCTGGGCTGCGGACAGGAGAAAAAGGTGATTGCGGCTATTCCCTGGAATGTCATCCTGATGGTATTGGGAGTTGGGATTCTGATGAATGTGATCTCCCTCTCCGGTGGTATTGATATCATGGTAGCCGGTCTGGAGGCGGTTATGAGCAGGCGGACAGCGGCAACCATTATGGCAATTGCTTCAGGCTTCATGTCCTTCTTCAGCTCCGGCCTTGGGGTGGTGTTCCCGACGCTTATTCCGACTGCAGGTGGCCTGGCTGACGGACTTGGCGTGGAGGCGCTGACCCTGGTGACCACCATTGTCATCGGTGGAACCGTGGCAGGATTTACCCCGATTTCCACCACAGGAGCACTGATTATGGCGGGTGTGGCGCAGCAGGAAAATGCAGAAGAGCGTTTCCCGCAGAACCGGATGTTCATCGAGCTGTTTGCCGTATCATTCATCGCACTTGGAGTACTTGGAATTCTGGCTTTCCTGGGAGTATACGGAATCTTCCTGTAGATCATTCCATTCGGTTATGTCCACATTCTTTATGACAATTATACAAATGCGGTACGTAACCTTACAATAAAGGCAGAGAGAAAAAAGGAGGAAACGAGCAGTGAAACTCATCAAAAGCGGAGTGGCAGGAACACTGGAATCCAGTGATGCAATGGTAACGGTAGAACCACAGGAAGCAGGTGCGGGAATCGCGTTCGATCTGGACAGTGTGGTCATTCATCAGTTTGGAAACAGTATTAAAAAGACTGTGATGGAGACGCTGGAGCGTCTGGATGTGCAGGACGTAAAGATCCGGATTGTGGATAAGGGAGCCCTTGACTGTACGTTGAAGGCAAGGGTGGAATGTGCAGTGTTCCGGGCATGCGGCCAGAAAGAAAATCTTCCCTGGGGAGGTGTGATTCGATGATAAACCCGAATAAAAAAAGACTGAGAAGAACCATGATGTTTCTGAATTGCCAGAAACCGGGACTGATTAAAGATCCTTATATCTATAAGCCGGATTCCATTATGCTGGACCTGGAGGATGCGGTGGCAGAAAGCGAGAAGGATGCAGCCAGATATTCCCTGTTCCACGCACTGAAAGAGATTGATTACCATGGTGTGGAGCGGGTTGTCCGGATCAATGGTCTGGATACCGATTGCTGGCAGGAAGATGTCAGAGTCTGTGTGGCGGGCGGTGCCGATTCCATCCGTATTCCGAAAGCGGAAAGCCCAGATGATATCCGGAAAGTGGAAAGAGCCATCGAGGAGGCGGAAAAAGAATTCGGCCGTCCGGAAGGAAGCACGCTTATTATGGCAGCCATTGAATCTGCCATGGGTGTGATGAAAGCCCTGGAGATCTGTCAGGCATCGGAGCGGCTTTTTGGAATAGCCCTTTCCGGAGGCGACTATACCAAGGATCTTCAGACCACTATTTCCGGTGTTGGTGTGGAGCTGGCCGGTGCGAGACAGCATCTGATCATTGCAGCCCGGGCTGCAAAAGTGCAGTGCTTTGATACGGTCTTTACGAATCTGAATGATATGGATGGATTCCGCAAAGAAGTAGAGATGATTAAAGCAATGGGATTTGACGGAAAATCCATTGTAAATCCCCGGCAGATCGATGTGGTCCATGAAATCTATACGCCGACGCAGAAGGAAATTATTTTCTCGGAAAAAGTAGTACGTGAGATTGATGAGAAAAAAGCGCAGGGCATCGGTGTCTTCACCGTGGACGGTAAGATGATCGATATTGCTTTCTATGACGGCGCAAAGAGAGTGATTGAACTGGCAAAAGCATCCGGCGTATATAAGGGGGATCTGTAAAATGTTGAATAAAGTAGGAAGAGAGATTCCGGAGGAGATCCTCAGACAGACAGGGAAGGAAGTATTTCAGGGGATCTATTATAAAGACGGTACAGAATTTCAGAAACAGGGTCCGATTACCAAAGTCGTCATGAACCATGATACCAGCAAAATGGTAGCTTCCATTCACGACGCATTGGTAAAATGCGGGGCACATGATGGTATGACCCTTGGATTCCATCATCACTTCCGGGATGGGGATCTGGTGGTCAATATGGTCATGGAAGAGGTACATAAGATGGGCATTAAAGATGTAACCATCTGTGCAAGCTCCCTTGGAAAAGCCCATGACGCACTGGTTCCGATGATTGAGGATGGCACCATTACCAACATCCAGTCCTCCGGTGTACGTGGAAAGATCGGAGAGGCCATCTCCCAGGGGAAATTAAAAGGACTTGCCATCATGCGTTCCCACGGCGGACGTGTAAGGGCGATCCAGACCGGGGAGACCACCATTGATATTTCCTTTATCGGGGCACCGACCTGCGATGATTACGGCAACTGCAAAGGTGTCGGCGGTAAGAGCGACTGCGGCGTACTTTCCTATTCTTTTGTAGACGGAAACCATGCCAACAAGGTAGTGGCTGTGACGGATTGTCTGGTTCCGTTCCCGAATTACCCGGCAGATATTAATATGACGAAGGTAGACTATGTCTGCGTGGTGGATCAGATCGGTATTCCGGAGAAAATTGCCAGTGGTGCGGCAAAACCAACCACCGATGTGAGAAAACTTATGATGGCAGAGTACTGTACTAAATTTGTGGTGAATGCGCCTTATTTCAAAGACGGATTTTCCTATCAGACCGGTGTGGGCGGAGCTTCCATTGCATCTGCGATTTCTCTTGGAAAAGTCATGAAAGAACGTGGCATCAAGATGGGATTTGCAGTCGGCGGAATGGCGAAGGCCATGTGTGACCTTCTGGATGAAGGACTGATCGGTAAGCTTCTGGATACCCAGGATTTTGATACGGCGGCAGTAGAATCTGTCAAACGTCCGAACCATCACAGAATCAGCGCAGGTGCTTATGCAAACCCGTTCAACAAGGGGGCTTTTGTCAATAAGCTGGACTATGTAATCCTCGGCGCGCTGGAAGTAGACGTGGACTTTAATGTCAATGTCGTGGTTGGCTCTGATGGTGTCATTACCGGAGCCCAGGGCGGACACCCGGATGCGGCAGCAGGGGCAAAATGCACTATTGTCATCTCCCCGTTGATTCAGGGAAGAATTCCGGCGATCTGCACCAGGGTAACGACGGTAACCACACCGGGTGAGTCCGTGGATGTGGTAGTAACCGATTACGGCGTGGCAATCAATCCGAGAAGACAGGATCTGATCGATGCCATGAAGGATGTAGAGGGAATTCCCTTCTGTACCATAGAGGAGCTTCGGGATATGGCATATGCCATTACCGGGGAACCGGAGCCGGTACAGTTTGAGGACCGCATTGTGGGAATTATCGAAGGACGTGACGGAACGGTGATGGATGTGGTACGTCAGGTGAAACCGTTTACATTCAGAGAGGAGGGCTAAAGGCATATGGTAAAATTATATGATGGCGGTGCCTACCTGCTTCATGGGACGGACATTGTCCCGGAAGCAGAAGCAGAAAAAGCGGGTGTGAAAGTCTCAAAAGAAGAAGCCGGAAAAGGAACAATGGCCTATTCTGTCCTGAAGGCACATAATACATCCGGGGATATGGAGCATCTGAAAATCCGTTTCGATGCGATGACTTCCCATGATATCACGTTCGTAGGAATTATCCAGACAGCCAGGGCATCCGGAATGGAACGTTTTCCGCTTCCCTACGTGCTGACCAACTGTCACAATTCCCTGTGTGCAGTCGGTGGAACCATCAATGAGGATGACCATGTATTTGGCCTGTCCGCAGCAAAGAAATACGGCGGTATCTACGTTCCGCCCCATATTGCGGTCATTCATCAGTACATGAGAGAGACTATGGCAGGATGCGGAAGAATGATTCTTGGTTCTGACAGCCATACCCGTTATGGCGCGCTGGGAACCATGGCCATCGGAGAAGGCGGCGGAGAGCTGGTAAAACAGTTACTTAAAGACACGTATGATATTACTTATCCGGGCGTTGTGGGAATCTATCTGGATGGAAAGCCGAATCCGGGAGTCGGTCCGCAGGATATTGCACTGGCCATTATCGGTGCCGTATTTAAAAACGGTTATGTAAAAAATAAAGTAATGGAGTTTGTGGGTCCCGGCATCAGTTCCATGACTACAGATTTCAGAAATGGCATCGATGTCATGACCACAGAGACGACCTGCTTAAGCTCTATCTGGAGAACCGATGAAGATACCAGGGCATTTCTGGCCTGTCATGGAAGGGAGGATGCTTACCGGGAACTGAATCCGGCAGATACCGCATACTATGATGGCCTTGTATATGTGGACCTGAGTACGGTAAAACCGATGATTGCCCTGCCGTTCCATCCGAGTAATACCTATGAGATTGATGAATTTTCTGCCAATGCAGGAGACATTCTCCGACAGGTGGAGAAAGAAGCGGCAGCAATTACGGATAATCCGGAAGTGCATTTTTCACTGACAGACAAACTGGTGGACGGAAAATTCCATGTGCAGCAGGGAATCATTGCAGGCTGCGCGGGCGGTAACTATACGAATGTGATGGAAGCAGCCCATATTCTGAAAAATGCAAGCTGCGGAAACGGAGAGTTCACCCTTTCTGTATATCCGTCCTCACAGCCGGTATTTATGGATCTGATGGAGAAAGGCGCCATTTCTACGCTGATGGCAGCAGGTGCAGCAATTAAAACAGCATTCTGCGGTCCGTGCTTCGGCGCCGGTGACACCCCGGCCAACAATGCCTTCAGTATCCGTCATACGACCAGAAACTTCCCCAACAGGGAAGGCTCCAAGCCTGGTGTGGGTCAGTTATCAGCAGTAGCACTTATGGATGCCAGATCGATCGCTGCCACAGCAGCAAACGGCGGCGTACTGACTCCGGCAACCGCATACGCAGATGAGTACGTGGTTCCGGAATATCATTTCGATGATGCTGCTTACAAGGCGAGGGTCTACTATGGATATGAGAAAGCAGAACCGGAAAGCGATCTGGTATACGGCCCGAACATTAAGGACTGGCCGGAGATGAGCAGGCTGTCAGACCATATTCTGCTCAAGGTCTGCTCAAAAATTATGGATAAGGTGACCACAACGGACGAGCTGATTCCGTCAGGGGAGACCTCTTCTTATCGTTCCAATCCACTGGGACTTGCAGAGTTTGCATTATCCAGAAGGGATCCGGCCTATGTAGGCAGGGCAAAGGAGATCGCAAAGGCAGAAAAGGCAAGAATCGCAGGCCTTGACCCGGCATCCGAGGAACCGGGGCTGAATGCGGTCTATGAGAAGATTGCGGCCATCACACCGGGAGCTTCCAGAAAAGAAATTGAGATCGGAAGCATGATCTACTGTGTAAAACCGGGGGATGGTTCTGCCCGTGAGCAGGCGGCCAGCTGCCAGAGAGTGCTGGGAGGACTTGCCAATATCTGTACGGAATATGCGACAAAAAGATACCGTTCTAACGTAATGAACTGGGGAATGCTGCCCTTCCAGATGAAGGAAAAACCGGAATTTGAAGTGGGTGATTACATTTATGTCCCCAATGTCCGCGAGGCACTGGATGGAGATATGCAGAACATCAGAGCCTATGTGATTGGCGATGAAGTGAAGGAAATTTCCCTGTATATTTCCGATATGGTTGGCAATGAAAAAGAAATTGTAAAGGCAGGATGTCTGATCAATTTCAACCGCAACAGAAATAAAAAATAGAACAATAATAACAATGTAAAAACAG
>CAVCTH010000092.1:0-8066 GCA_963604695.1 Clostridiales bacterium
TACTGCGGCCTTCCATCTTCGGAGCCTTATCAATCGTTGCGATGTCCGCCATGCGCTCTGCAAACACGTCCAGAATCTTTTTGCTGCTCTGTACATGCGCCATCTCACGGCCGCGGAAACGTAAAGTAACCTTTACCTTGTCACCCTTCTGAATAAACTTTCTTGCTGCATTCACTTTTGTGTTCAGGTCATTCTCATCAATATTCGGGGACAGACGCACCTCTTTGATCTCGATGGTCTTCTGCTTTTTCTTTGCTTCCTTCTCCCTGCGTGCCTGCTCATAACGATATTTGCCATAATCGATGATCTTGCATACCGGCGGTTTTGCTGCAGGTGCGATCTTTACCAGATCAAGCTCCGCCTCTCTTGCCATCTTCATTGCCTCGCTGGCAGACATAATTCCTAACTGTTCCCCGTTCTGACCGACTACACGAACCTCACGGTCGCGAATCTGCTCATTGATCATTAACTCGCTAATTGTCGTACACCTCCGCAATTGTTGCACAAAAAAAGTGGATAGAAAACTATCCACTTTCTACATGAAAAATACTCTTCGCATTATCTTTTCACGATATAAACCCGGGTCACTCATTCGTGCCGAGGTGAGAGTGGATACTCTTCTTTCATTTCATAACCTTGTATAGATTACCACAATTATTTCCTGCTGTCAACCATTTTTATACGAATTTATTTAATTTTTCATCGTACTCATAATCAATGGTTTTCAGCTTGTTTTTCAGGTCTTCTTCCGATACATCCTGGCTTTTGCAAAAGCCTGCAAGATCCGGATAAAAGTCCCGCAGCTGGGTATTTACATAACTTAAAAGCATCATAGGATCTTCCGGTAACATGGTATTTCCTCTTTTCTATTATTTTTTCTTGTCGTTCTCCACAATCAGACCGGAACGGTAAGCTTCCAGCAGTTCTTTTAACTCACTGATCCGCTCCCTGAGCTCTACTCCCGTGTCTGTATCGCCCACCAGGCATCTGGTCTGGGTACGCTTCACTGCCACACGCTCGGAATGAATATCCCTCTCATCCCGCACCGCCTCTTCCACGGAAGTGAACGGATCGTGGGAGGTCAGCATCAGTCCGTAGGAATTGTAGATCAGCGTATAACCGGCAATTCCCGTGGTCTTCTGGTACGCTCTGGAAAATCCGCCGTCAATGACCAGCACCTTGCCGCCGCATTTGACCGGACTCTCCCCATCCTTATGGTGAACCGGCACATGGCCGTTG
This sequence comes from Clostridiales bacterium, assembly GCA_963604695.1. Classification (GTDB taxonomy): domain Bacteria; phylum Bacillota; class Clostridia; order Lachnospirales; family Lachnospiraceae; genus Hominiventricola. The sequence continues at coordinate 1,240 of CAVCTH010000092.1, forward strand.
ATGATGTGGGTGCCTTCCTTGCCAAGTCCGAACTCCTGCAGGATCTTATCCACCACCTGTTCATCTTCCAGGAAATCATAGTAGGCATTTTTCAGTTCCACATGGGTCGCCTTATCTGCAATAAAATACCGCTCAAAGGTGGTCATCTGGTCTTTTCCAAACAACGGAGAGTTGGGACCCGCCCAGATATACCACATGAGATCCGCACCTTTGGCCCGTTCCTTCTCATCCACTGCAAAGAACGCCCGGCGTACATATGCTTCCAGAACGTCATAGAGTGCCTTGCCTTTGTAGGATTTTCCATAAACCTGCACTTCCTTGAAGCCGCCGTTGGCATTGAGCGGAATGCAGCCGTGATACAGAAGATTTCCATTATATACCTTATATAAACTTCCCCGGTTCAGCAGAAGCTTCATATGGGCCTGCAGTTTATCACATTTGAGGAATGCAATTCTCAGACGCTCCATCACTTCCGCTTCCTCTGCCGTCAGTTCATAAGGATGCTCCGGGTCAATGGTTGGGAAATTGGTGTCCAGCAGCGGATAGGTTTTATCCTTAATGGTAATGGTTCCCTTCTCGTAATCAATCCGGTGCAGAAGACGACGATGTTCCATGCGGTATTCCGGCCGCCGCTCCAGAAGCTGTCCTTCCAGCTTAAACTGAATGATGGAAATCGCCTTGTGAATCTGAATGTTCAGACGGTTCTCTGCCTCTGTGGCTGCTTCCCCGCCTTTTACCTTGAACTGGGTACAGGGATCGTCCTTATACATGTGCATGGCAAAGGTTGCAAGCGGAAGCAGATTAATGCCGTATCCATCCTCCAGAATGTCAAGATTTCCATAGCGGGCACAGATTCTCGTGATGGTGGCAATACAGGAAAGCTGTCCTGCTGCCGCTCCCATCCAGACCATATCATGATTTCCCCACTGGATATCCAGGGAATGATATTCCATGAGCTTATCCATAATGAAATGCGGGCCCGGACCACGGTCGTAAATATCACCCAGAATATGCAGGTGATCCACCACCAGCCGCTGAATCAGTTCCGCCAGAGCAACAATAAAATTCTCCGCACGGTCAATGGAAATGATGGTATCCACGATGGCGTCGTAGTAGCCCTCTTTATCCAGCACTTCGGATTTTTCCGTGATCAGCTCCTCGATGACGTAAGCGTAATCCTTCGGCAGCGCTTTCCGCACTTTGGAACGTGTGTATTTGGAAGACACTTTCTTGCAGACTTCGATAAGCCGGTACAGCATGATTTTGTACCAGTTATCCATATCTGGTTCCGTCTTCCGCACGTACTCAATCTTCTCTTCCGGGTAGTAAATGAGCGTTGCCAGGGCACGCTTATCCGCCGTGGTCAGCGTGTGCCCGAAGACATCGTCAATCTTCTTCCGCACCGCCCCGGAACCATTCCGCAGCACGTGGGAAAATGCTTCGTATTCCCCGTGAATGTCTGTCAGAAAATGTTCCGTCCCCTTGGGCAGATTCAGAATCGACTGAAGATTGATAATCTCCGTGGCCGCCGACGCAATGGTCGGATACAGTTCCGAAAGCCGCTGCAGGTAACGTAATTCTTCTTTTTCCATAAAAAACCTCCCATACTATCATATATCCCCAAACTACCTGATAGGATTATGATACCATGAGAGGTCTTATTTTACTATTATTTATTTTGTACGAATAGCAAGTCCATTACCGTCAGTATCCACTACCATGACGCTTCCCGCATGGACTTCTCCACCGAGGATGAATCTGGCAGCCATGGTTTCCACATTCTTCTGAAGGAATCTCTTCAGAGGACGTGCACCATAGACCGGGTCATAGCCATGCTCCACAATGTAAGCTTTGGCTGCATCGGTCAGTTCAATGGACAGTTCCTTGTCTTCCAGACGTCTGTTCACATCTGCCATCATCAGATCAATGATATGGCCAATGTTGTCTTTCGTCAACGGTTTGAACAGGATGGTCTCATCCAGACGGTTCAGGAACTCCGGTCTGAAATGAGCGCGCAGATCGTCCATTACCTGCGCTTCGCAGTCCGGACGGATATCGCCATTCTCGTCGATGCCTTCCAGCAGATAACTGGAGCCGATATTGGAGGTCATGATCAGAATCGTGTTCTTAAAGTCCACGGTTCTTCCCTGAGAGTCCGTGATACGTCCATCATCCAGTACCTGCAGCAGTACGTTGAATACATCCGGATGGGCTTTCTCAATCTCATCGAAGAGGACAACGGAATACGGATGTCTTCTGACTGCCTCGGTCAGCTGGCCGCCTTCCTCATATCCTACATATCCGGGCGGTGCTCCGATCAGGCGGGATACGGAGTATTTCTCCATATACTCACTCATATCGATACGTACCATGTTCTGCTCGTCGTCGAACAGACTGGCAGCCAGGGCTTTTGCAAGCTCCGTCTTACCAACACCGGTAGGTCCAAGGAACAGGAAGGAACCAATCGGTTTGGTGGGATCTTTGATACCTGCTTTGGAACGGATAATGGCATCTGTCACCTTCTGTACGCCTTCATCCTGACCAATGACCCGTTTGTGGAGTTCTTCGTCCAGATGAAGGGTCTTATTTCTCTCGCTCTCCGTCAGTTTTGCTACCGGAATGCCGGTCCAGCGGGAAATGATTCTGGCGATCTCCTCGTCGGTCACACTCTCATGTACCAGAGACAGATCTTTATTTTTCACCCGCTCTTCCTCGTCCTCCAACTGCTTCTGCAGCTGCGGCAGACGACCGTACTGAAGCTGTGCTGCTTTCTCCAGGTCATAACCCTGCTGGGCAGCCTGAATCTGCTTGTTCACATCCTCGATCTCCTCACGGAGCTTGGAAAGGGTTTCAACGGATTTCTTCTCGTCATCCCACTGTGCTTTCTTATTATTAAACTCATCCCGCAGGTCAGCCAGTTCTTTCTGAAGATTTTCCAGACGTTCCTGACTAAGTCTGTCGGTCTCTTTCTTCAGAGCTGCTTCCTCGATCTCCAGCTGCAGCACTTTCCGGCGCAGCTCGTCAAGCTCGGTGGGCATGGAATCCAGTTCCGTCTTAATGAGGGCACAGGCCTCATCCACCAGGTCGATGGCTTTATCCGGCAGGAAACGCTCGGAAATATACCGATGGGACAGGGTTGCTGCTGCCACCAGAGCAGAGTCTGTAATCTTGACTCCATGGAATACTTCGTAACGTTCTTTCAGTCCTCGTAAGATGGAAATGGTATCTTCCACGGTCGGCTCGTCAACCAGCACCTGCTGGAAACGACGCTCCAGAGCTGCATCTTTCTCGATGTACTGGCGGTATTCATCCAGCGTGGTGGCACCGATACAGTGGAGCTCACCTCTTGCCAGCAGCGGCTTTAACAGGTTGCCTGCATCCATGGCACCGTCGGTCTTACCGGCTCCTACGATCAGATGTAATTCATCGATGAACAGAATAATCTGCCCTTCGCTCTTTCTTACTTCTTCCAGAACGGCTTTCAGACGTTCCTCAAATTCACCTCTGTATTTGGCACCTGCTACCAGGGAACCCATATCCAGAGAGAAAATCTTCTTATTTTTCAGGCCTTCCGGTACATCTCCGCGGACAATTCGCTGTGCCAGTCCCTCGACAACTGCCGTCTTACCAACGCCAGGCTCACCGATGAGCACCGGATTATTCTTGGTCTTTCGGGACAGGATACGGATCACATTGCGGATCTCTGAATCACGTCCGATGACCGGATCAAGCTTCTGCTCACGGGCACGTTCTACCAGCTCGGTACCGTATTTGGTCAGGGTATCGTAGGTAGCTTCCGGATTGTCGCTGGTGACTCTCTGGTTGCCTCTGACGGTGGAAAGTGCCTGCAGGAATTTATCCCTTGTAATTCCGTTCTCACGGAACAGCTCCTTCACGGAAGGACTGGGATTGTCAAGCAGAGACAGGAACAGATGCTCTACGGATACGTACTCATCGCCCATCCGCTTTGCTTCATCCTCTGCACTGACCAGCGCTTTGTTCAGGTACTGGCCTACATAGGGCTGACCGCCTGATACTTTCACACGCTTGTTCAGCGCCTGCTCTACCTGCTCTTTAAATAAGGTATCATCTATGTTCATCTTGGAAATCAGTCTGGCAATCAGACTTTCTTCCTGGGTCAGAAGACTGTACAGCAGATGTTCCTGCTCAATCTCCTGGTTGCCATATTCCATGGCAATCTTCTCCAGATCGTTCACTGCCTGAACGGATTTCTGTGTAAATTTCTGTATATTCATATGCTCGCCTCCTCGCCTCGCATAACTGACGCCGGACAAACCCGGCATTCTGATGTCTATTTCTTTGTTCTACGTGTACTATAGCACCAATTGTTAGCAGTGTCAAGAGGCGAGTGCTAATTTTTTTGATTATTCCATTCTTTTCTGAGATTTTTCGCAAATCCTGCCGACGCATCGGCCGCTTCCGCCCCTGCAAAGACTGCAGTTCTTATAGACGGAGCCTTATACTCCCGAATGCTATGCAACAGCTTCTTCGTCATCGTTCTTCTACCTCCTGTCCATCTTTATATCTCTTCCGCCAGGCTGCAGATTACTTTTGCACAGTTTTCATAATCCAGTTTACTGCTGTTCAGCAGCAGATCATAATTGTGGCGGTCGCCCCAGGTTTTATCCGTAAAGACGTTATAGTGGCGGCTTCGTTCTTTATCAGATTTCTCGATTTCTTTCCATGCCGTCTGTTTGGCCATTCCGTATTCCTGGATTCCCCGTTCAATCCGTTTGTCCATATCCGCATAGATAAATACCCGGAACACATCCTCCCTGTCTGCAAGAATCTGGTCTGCACAGCGTCCTACAATCACGCATCTTCCCTGATTGGCAAACTTCGTGACCACCTCCCTCTGGGCTTCATAGACCTGTTCCGATAAGGGTAAGGTCTGGCGGTTTGCATTCTGCAGGATACCATACCCATAGCTGGTCCCCATTGCCAGATTATACAGAAAACTGTTCGTAATCCGCTGTTCGCTGGATTCTATATACTGGGTTGCCAGCCCGGAAGTCTCTGCCGCTTTATCGATCAGTTCCCGGTCATAATAAGGAATTCCCAGACGGTTCGCCACCATCTTTCCTATGGTTCGTCCGCCGCTTCCCAGTTCTCTTCCTATCGTAATGATTTTCTTCATATTTTTTTGCTCCTTTCATTTTTTCATCTGCGATCTGAATCTCCCTCTGTATATGGGAAATTCCTCTGCTTACTTTGCAGGAAACATTTCCGCATTCATACATCTGCTCATAAAATACTGTTCCGTTTTCATCTTCCAGCCGTGTTCTGATACATTTTTTCTGAGTGTCTGTGCAACGTACACATTTACTTGCATAATGCGCCATTGATTTTTACTCACCTTTCTCTTTCGCCAGGTGGTTGATCTTCTTAACCTCGCCAAGGATCAGCGCAAGGGCAAAGATAAATGCCAGTCCATCCGCTGCGGGACCTGCCCACAGTACCCCTTTGATTCCTATATAATGGCAAAGAATCATTATCGCAGGGATCAGAAATACGATCTGACGGCTTAATGAAATGGCGCCGGATACCACCGGTTTTCCAATCGACTGGAAAAAGATGGCGGCGACTGTCTGAAATCCATTCAGGAAACACAACAGGGTAAAAATACGGAATGACATAATGGAAAATTCCGTATACAGCTCTCCCTGATTTCCGAACATTGCCGTAAGGGTTCCCGGAAATGCCTGAAAGACAATAAAGAAAACAATCGCCACCAGGGTTGCTGATTTCACTGCAATTCCCAGGGTTTTCTTTACCCTTTTATAATCCGCCCGGCCATAATTATAGCCGACAATCGGCTGTGCACCGGTTCCGATTCCCGTTACAATCGACACCAGAATCGTGTTAAATTTCATGACAATTCCGAATGCCGCCAATGGGATATCCGCGCCATATTCCGATTCCATACCGCAGTGGACAAGGTAATAATTAATTACCGTCATAATAATGGCAATTGCAATCTGGGATACAAAGCTGGATACGCCGAAGCCTGACATCTTCTTTAACATGTCAAATTCAGGCTTCATGGCTTTTACAGATATTTTTACTGTCTTGAACCTTGGAACATACCACATACTGATTGCAAAATTCAGGATCTGGCCAATCACGGTTGCAATTGCCGCACCTTCCATTCCCCATCCGAATCCAAGGACAAACAGTGCGTCCAGCACCACATTGGCCAGACAGCCTACGATCATTGCGATCATCGTAAGCTGCGGAGTCCCATCTGCACGGATCAGGGAACACATACCGCATCCAATAATCACAAAAGGAAATCCCAGCACAACGATCTTTCCATATTCCAATGCATAACTAAGGTTGTCCGGGGTCGCCCCAAATAAGGCTGTCATTGGTTTCAGAAATATCATACAGACAATGCAAAAAAGGATTCCTACGATAATCAGCCACGAAAATGTATTGTTTACACCTTTTTCCGCTTTCTCTTTATCTCCTCTTCCCAGCTCCAGGCTTAAATAAGCCGCACCGCCGTCTCCAAGCAGCAGGGTCAGTGCCATGACAACCATATTCAATGGGAAAATGACATTCGTTGCACTGTTTCCCAAGGTGCCGACTCCCCATCCGATGAATATCTGGTCAACAATGTTATACAATGCATTCACCACCAGTGCGACAACACTGGGAATCGCATATTTCAGCATCAGGCTGCCAATCGGAGCCGATACAAGTGGATTCTGTTCCGTTTCTTTTGAATTCATAATCTTTTAACCTCCATGTTTCTTTATTCCATATCGCATCTTAAACTATATGATTATCATAGAGTCAAGAGA
>CAVCTH010000093.1:0-7764 GCA_963604695.1 Clostridiales bacterium
GTCCATCGTAGGACAGCCGCTTCTGGCACTGAACAGTCATGCAGGATACTGGGGACTGATCATTCTCATGTGCTGGCAGCAGATCGGTTATATGATGATTATCTATATTGCAGGTCTTCAGAATGTATCCGATGATCTCATCGAGGCAGCAGCCATCGATGGAGCGTCTCCCTGGGAGACTTTATGGAAGGTAAAACTTCCTATGGTAATGCCATCCATTACTATCTGTGTGTTCCTGACACTGACCAACTCGTTCAAGCTCTTTGACCAGAACCTGGCGCTGACGGGCGGTGATCCGAACCATATGACAGAAATGCTGGCACTGAATATTTACCAGACATTTTATGCAAGGGCCGGAGCCCAGTGGAAGGGTCTCGGACAGGCCAAGGCAGTACTGTTCTGTCTGCTGGTCATTGCGATTTCCATGATTCAGCTGAAAGCAACGCGTTCAAAGGAGGTGCAGCAGTAAGATGGGAAAAACGAAGAAAATCACAGACCGCATCTGGACTGTTGTACTCACCATCCTGGCGCTTCTGTATGTATATCCGATCATTATGATCTTTTTTAACTCTCTGAAGAAAGAGACGACCATCACCACAGCGGGAGCATTTACCTTACCGACAGCAGATGGCTTTGCAGGACTTGAAAACTATGTGAATGCCATTGCCTCCAAAGGATTTTTACAGAGCCTTGGTTACAGCATTGTGATTACCATCACCTCTGTTGTGGCAATTCTGATCTGCTGTTCCATGTGCGCCTGGTACATTACCAGAGTCAAAGGAGTGATCTCCCAGGGACTTTACTTCCTGTTTGTATTTTCCATGGTCGTGCCGTTCCAGATGGTTATGTTTACCCTGTCCCAGACAGCAGACCGTCTGAAACTCAATACCCCGTGGAATATCTGGGTCATTTATCTGGGCTTCGGCGCAGGACTTGCGGTCTTCATGTTTGCGGGATTTATGAAATCCATTCCGCTGGAAATCGAAGAGGCAGCCATGATTGACGGCTGCAATCCAATCCAGACTTTCTTTCTGATCGTACTTCCGATCCTGAAACCGACCATGGTATCCGTAGGAATTCTGGAAGCCATGTGGGTGTGGAACGATTATCTTCTGCCGACGCTGGTACTGGATATTAAGAGCTATAAGACCATTCCCATGCTGATCCAGTATTTCCGCGGAAGTTACGGAAAAGTAGAGATGGGTCCCATGATGGCAAGTATTATGTTAACCGTCATTCCGATCGTCATTGTTTATCTGGTGGGACAGAAACATATTATCAAAGGAGTCGCAGCAGGAGCTGTGAAGGGATAAAACGTACCTATGACAATCAAAGATATTGCGAAAGAATCCGGATATGCGGTGGGCACCGTGTCCCGTGTGCTGAACAATCATCCGGATGTGTCTGAAAAAGCACGAAAGACCATTATGGCAGTGGTGGAAAAACACCATTTCAAACTGAATAATAACGCCAAGCATCTGAAGCAGCAGGCGAACAGTGGAATCGCCATTATCGTAAAAGGTTCCCAGAATATGCTGTTTGCCTCCATTGTGGAGCGGCTGCAGGGTCTCATTGAAGAAAAAGACTTCGCCTGCTTTATTTACTATATCGGTGAGGAAGAAAATGAGGTGGAACAGGCGGAAAGCGTCTGTCTGGAACGGCATCCAAAAGGAATCCTTTTCCTGGGAAGTAACCTGGAATTTTTCAAAGAACGCTTTGCACAGATTGATGTGCCCTGCGTGCTGGTTACCAACTCGGCGGAGCAGCTTCATTTTCATAATCTGTCCAGCGTCAGTACGGATGATGCCAAGGCAGCCAGAGCAGCAGTGGAGCATTTGATGGACCTGGGACATACGCACATCGGCATTCTGGGAGGCCGTATGGAAAAATCCCATGCAGCTTACACCCGATGCGTGGGATGTGAGGAAGCGTTCCGAGAGCATGATATGGCGTTTGACCGGAAAAAACAGTACGAACCGGCGTTGTTCTCCATGGAAGAGGGGTATCGCGCCATGAATGCGCTGCTTGACCGGATGCCGGATCTGACGGCAGTATTTGCCATGGCGGATGTACTGGCCATGGGAGCCATCCGGGCCATCTGCGACAGAGGTTTGAAAGTGCCGGAAGACATTTCAGTCATAGGCTTTGATGGAATTGAACTTGGAAATTATCTCACTCCCCGACTGACCACGATCCGTCAGGACAGAGAACGGATTGCGGACAGAAGCATGGAGATTCTGCTCTCCTGCATGGACGAGGAACAGGAAGAGGAACCAGAAGCAGTACATGAGCTGCTGCCCTTCGATATTGTAACCGGAGAAAGTGCAGTGAAAATCTGAAGGTAGAGCAGAACAAGGAGGAAAGAAAGATGGCAGATATTACATTTAAACATGTAAAGAAAGTATATGATAAAGGCAATGTGGTAGTTCCGGATCTGAATCTGGAGATCAAAGACAAAGAATTCATCGTGCTGGTAGGACCGTCCGGATGTGGAAAGTCCACCACGCTCCGCATGATTGCCGGCCTGGAGGAAGTATCTGACGGCGAGCTTTATATTGGCGACCGTCTGGTCAATAATGTGCCGCCTAAGGACAGGGACATTGCCATGGTATTCCAGAGCTACGCGCTGTATCCGCACATGACGGTTTATAAAAATATGGCATTTGCACTGGAATTACGAAAAACACCGAAGGATGAAATTGATAAAAAAGTCCATGAGGCAGCAAAGATTCTGGGACTGGAAGAGTACCTGACCAGAAAACCGAAGGAACTCTCCGGCGGTCAGAGACAGCGTGTGGCACTGGGCCGCGCCATGGTAAGAAATCCTTCTGTTTTCCTGCTCGACGAGCCGCTGTCCAACCTGGATGCAAAGCTTCGTACAGAAATGAGAAGCCAGATCGCAGCGCTTCACAAACGGTTACAGACCACCTTTGTCTATGTTACCCATGACCAGACTGAGGCTATGACCATGGGCGACCGTATCGTGGTCATGAAAGATGGTATTATCCAGCAGGTGGATACACCGCAGGCCCTTTACAATTATCCGTGCAATAAATTTGTGGCCGGCTTTATCGGTTCCCCGCAGATGAATTTCCTGAATGCGGTGGTTGAGAAAAAAGGCAGCGATTATGCATTGAAGTTTGGTGATTATGAGATTCCGGTCCAGAAGCCGGAACTGGAAGCTTATGCAGGCAAAGAAGTGATCCTCGGTATTCGTCCGGAGGACATTCATGCAGAGGAATCCTTCTTAAGTATCTCCGAGGCATCCAACATTGAGGCGAACGTGGACCTGGCGGAAATGATGGGTTCCGAGATTTATCTCTATCTGACCTGCGCCGGACAGAAGCTGGTAGCAAGAGTTCCGTCCCGTACGGGCATCAAGGCGGAAGATCATGTGAAGCTGGCGCTGGATACCAACAAGATTCATGTATTTGATGCAGCGACAGAAGAGGTTATCTGTCATTAAATAAACATTCAGAGGAGAAAATCATGATGAAGTCCAAGAACAGCGGAGTTCTGATGCATCTTTCTTCGCTGCCATCAGAATATGGAATTGGCACCATGGGTGCGGAAGCCAGAAAGTTTGTGGATTTTCTGGAGGCGGCCGGACAGAGTTACTGGCAGATGCTGCCTATCTGTCCTACCAGTTATGGGGATTCCCCCTATCAGTCCTTTTCCACTTATGCGGGAAACCTGTATTTTATTGATCTGGATCTGCTCTGTGAGCAGGGACTGCTGAGCAGAGAAGAGTATGAAAACAGGGACTGGGGAAGTGATCCGCAGCAGGTGGATTATGGCAAGGTCTATGAGAACCGGTATCCGGTGCTCAGAAAGGCGGCAGAACGGTTTGCTGAGCAGATACCGGAAAGCTATGAGACATTCTGCCGGGAAAATGCTTACTGGCTTGACGACTATGCATTGTTTATGGCGCTCAAAGGCGTTCATGACGGAAAGCCATGGCAGGACTGGGAGCCTGAGCTGAGAAACAGAGACAAAAAAGTGCTGGACGTGGTAAGCGTACAGTATGAGAAGAAGATACGGTTCTGGAAAATCATGCAGTATCTGTTTTTTGAGCAGTGGAAAGCGCTCAGAACCTATGCAAATGACCATGGGGTGAAGATCATCGGAGATCTGCCCATCTATGTATCCCTGGACAGCGTGGATGTGTGGGCACATCCGGAACTGTTCCAGCTGGATGAAAATAAAGTACCAAAAGAAGTGGCCGGATGTCCGCCGGATGGATTTTCCGCAGACGGACAGCTGTGGGGAAATCCCCTCTTTGACTGGGACTATATGGCGAAGGACGGTTACAGCTGGTGGGTGGCCAGAATTCAGTATCTGTGCAGGGTCTATGATATGCTGAGAATCGATCATTTCAGAGGATTCGATTCCTACTTTGCTATTCCCTATGGGGATGCCAATGCCCAGAGGGGCCACTGGAAACAGGGACCGGGTATGGATCTTTTTTCCGCAGTGGAACAGAAGATCGGCGTTCAGAATATTATGGCAGAAGATCTGGGATACATGACGGATTCTGTGAAAAAACTGCTGGCAGACAGCGGATTTCCCGGTATCAAGCTGTTCCAGTTCGCATTTGACAGCCGGGACGGCGGCGGAGATATGTATCTGCCGGAAAATTATCCGGAAAACTGCGTGGCCTACACCGGTACCCATGACAATGACACTTCCGTGGGCTGGGTGACTTCCGCGGAACCGCAGGATGTGCAGAAGGCTTTTGCTTATCTGGGAACAGACACGGCGGAAGACATCAACTGGAAAATGATGCGTGCCATCTGGAAGAGCCGTGCAGGGCTTACCATTGTGCAGGCGCAGGATCTTCTGGGACTGGGCAGCTGGTCCCGTATGAATACTCCCTCCACCGTTGGAAAGAACTGGAAATGGCGTTTGGAAAAAGGTGCTTTTACGCCGAAATTGGCAGAAAAAATCAAAACAGAAATAAAAATTTTCGGAAGATAATGCGAAATGCCGTAAAATTTGCATTGACTTCTGGATGAAAGATCGTATAATAAGTTCCAATAACATAAGAACAAGCGAAAAACGATGGCGTTTTCCTGAAGAGGAAACTGCCATCGTTTTTTGTTTGTTCGGAAACGATGGAGGAGATAGATATGAAAACATTAGGTTACTACAATGGAAAATTTGGTGAACTGGATGAAATGACTGTTCCAATGAACGACAGAGTATGCTGGTTCGGTGACGGTGTCTATGATGCAGGCCCTGCAAGAAATTACAAAATTTTTGCCATTGACGAGCATATCGACCGATTCTTTAACAGCGCCGGACTTCTGGATATGAAGATGCCGGTAACCAAACAGGAATTAAAAGATCTCCTTCAGGAAATGGTAAACAAGATGGATACAGGAAATCTGTTCGTATACTATCAGCTGACCAGAGGAACCGGAATCCGGAATCATGTATTTACGGAGGGCCCGGGAAACCTTTGGATTACGCTGAAACCGGCAGAGATTTCTGATGGAATCAAACCGATCAAACTGATCAGCACGGAAGATACCCGATTCTTCCACTGCAATATTAAGACGCTGAACCTGATCCCGTCTGTTATGGCAGCGGAGAAGGCAAAGAAAGCCGGTGTGGATGAGACCGTATTCTACAGACCGGGCGGAAGAGTTACGGAATGTGCACACAGCAACTGCCATATTATCAAGGATGGCAAGCTGATTACCGCACCGACCGATAACCTGATTCTTCCGGGTATTGCAAGAGCTCATCTGATCCGTATGTGCAAGAAACTGGAGATCCCGGTGAGCGAGACTCCGTACACACTGGAAGAAATGTACAATGCAGATGAAGTACTGGTTACCAGTTCCAGTAACCTGTGTCTCCATGCAGATGAACTGGATGGCAGACCGGTAGGCGGAAAGGCTCCGGAGCTTCTGGAAAAGATCCGGGCCGCACTGATTGGTGAATTTACAGAGGCTACAGAAGTATAAAAACAGGCCGCGGAAAGGGGTTCTTTCATCATGAAACTTATGGCAGCAGGTGATCAGGTTCTGGTAGCAGAGTTTGGTGACCGGATTGATGAGGCAGTCAACGATCAGGTACATGCGCTGGCAGCGAAAATAGAAGAGCAGCAGATTCCGGGAATCGGAGAAGTGGTTCCTACCTTCCGGTCGCTTCTGATCTATTATGATTCTTATCAGCTGTCGTATCGGGAAGCAGCGGAAAAGATCGAGGAACTGGCAAAACATCTGAAGGCGGAACAGAACACGAAAAAACGGATTCTGAAAATTCCATGCTGTTATGGGGCACGGTTTGGCCCGGATCTGGCGGATATGGAACAGCTGACGGGATTGGATCGAAAAGAGATTATTGACATTCACAGTTCTGTAGACTATAAAGTCTATATGCTTGGATTTCTTCCTGGATTTGCTTATCTGGGAGGACTGGATGAAAGAATTCATGTGCCGCGTCTGAAGTCGCCGAGACTGAAGATCAGCAGAGGAGCTGTCGGCATCGGCGGAAGCCAGACCGGTATTTATCCCATGGATTCGCCGGGAGGCTGGAGGCTTATGGGAGAGACTCCTGTTGATATGTATGACCCGAACCGGGAACATCCGATTCTGGTACAGGCGGGAGATTACATCCGTTTTGTACCCATCACCATTATGGACTACTACGATATCCGCCGGGCGGTGCTGGACGGCAAGTATCAGATAGAAGTTACAGAGGAGTAAAGGAGGAGGCCGTATGAAAACAATGAAAGTTGTTATTCCGGGCGTGCTGACCACTGTACAGGATCTGGGACGCTTCGGATATCAGAAATCCGGCATGACCTGTTCCGGGGTGATGGATACGGCGGCTTACCGCAAAGCAAACTATCTGGTCGGAAATGAAGAGGAAGCAGCGGTACTGGAGGTGACGCTTTACGGCGGAAGCTGCAGATTTGAAGAGGATACGGTGATTGCACTGACAGGTGCGGATATGCAGCCGACGGTGAATCAGAAATCCATTGCCATGAATCAGGCAGTGGAAGTACCTGCGGGCGCAGTGCTGAATCTTGGCATGGCAAAGACTGGATGCCGTACGTATCTGGCAGTGGCAGGCGGATTTGAGGTGCCGGAAGTGATGGGCAGTTATTCCACCAATCTGAAATGCGGCATCGGCGGTTATGAAGGCCGGGCACTCAAAGCCGGGGATGAGCTTCCCATTGGAGAAGCAGTACATACCTGGGAGAAAGTAAAGAGCAGAAAAGTCACCGTGATGGAATATCCAAAAGAAGTTACCGTGCGGATTGTACCGGGTCCGCAGGAAGAATATTTTACAGAAGCAGGCATTCATCATTTTTATTCGGAAAGCTATGAAGTGACGGAGTCCTGTGACCGGATGGGATATCGGCTGGAAGGACCGGAAGTGGAGAGCAAAGATGGAACGGATATTGTATCAGACGGTATTGTTTTTGGTTCCATTCAGATTCCATCCAGCGGAAAACCGATTATCCTGATGGCCGACCATCAGACCACCGGAGGATATGCCAAGATCGGAACCGTCGCACAGGCGGATCTTCCGAAAGTGGCGCAGTGTAAGCCGGGAGACCGGATCCGGTTCCGGAAAGCGTCCGTGGAGGAAGCCCAGGAGATCAGCAGAAAAGAACGGAAAAAGGAGTGTTTTTAATGGACTATTATCATATGAAACCACAGGAGATCCGGACGCTGATCTCGGAAGGTGAGATTACCGGCCCCACCGCAGGCATGAGCGGTGGATATGCACAGGCAAACCTGGTGA
>CAVCTH010000094.1:0-7763 GCA_963604695.1 Clostridiales bacterium
GCCTTTCCGACAGCGTGTACGGATCCCGTTCCGTAGCAGCAGTTGGTGTGGCAGCCCATGAGTGCGGCCATGCCATTCAGGATGATGTGAATTATGCACCCCTTCGTTTCCGCAGCGCCTTTGTACCGGTAGCCAATATCGGAACACAGATTGCATGGCCGATTCTGCTGGTGGGACTTTTATTTGCCAGATCTTACCTGCTAATCCAGATTGGTTTACTGTGTTTCTTCTTTGGCGTTCTGTTCCAGCTTATTACCCTTCCGGTAGAGTTTAACGCATCTGCAAGGGCGGTGCGGATTCTGGAAGAGACGGGAATGCTTGACCAGGAAGAATTAAAAGGCACCAGAAAGGTATTGTCTGCAGCAGCCATGACTTACGTGGCAGCAGCGGCTGCATCCATTCTGTCCATGCTGCGTCTTATTCTTCTTTTCGGAGGTAACAGAAGACGTGACTGATCAGGGAGCAAAGGTAAATACCCGGGCACTGGCGCTGGATTTCCTGCTGGAAACAGCAGAAAAAGGCGGCTACAGCCATGTGGTCATGAGAGGCATGCTGGAAAAATACCAGTATCTCGATAAGAAAGAACGGGCATTTCTGACCCGGCTCTGCGAAGGAACTCTGGAGCGGATGCTGGAACTGGATGCCATTATCAACAAATTTTCCAAAGTACCGGTGAAGAAAATGAAGCCGGTGATCCGGAATCTGTTAAGACTGTCCGTGTATCAGCTGAAATACATGGATCAGATCCCGGATTCTGCTGTCTGCAATGAGGCAGTGAAGCTGGCGCAGAAAAAAGGCTTTTCCAGTCTGAAAGGCTTTGTCAACGGCGTGCTTCGGAACATTGCAAGAGAGCTTCCCAATGTGAAATTTGAGGAGTTATCCATTCAGTATTCCACGCCCCAGTGGATTGTGGACCAGTGGATTTCTGAATATGGAGAGGAAAAAGCGGCCCTGATGCTGGCTGACCAGTACCGGGAAAAGCCGACGACCATCCGCGTGAATCTTTCCAAAATCAGCCGGGAAGCACTGGCAGAGCGTCTGAAAGAAGAAGGAGTACAGGTACAGCTGGTCGATGACGTGGACTGTGCACTGGCCATCAGCGGATACGATTATCTACGGGCACTGCCATCCTTCCGGGAAGGATTATTCCAGGTGCAGGATGTAAGTTCCATGAAAGCAGCTCTGGCAGCAGCTCCGAAGGAAGGAGACAGCTGTATCGACGTCTGTGCGGCGCCGGGTGGCAAGAGCCTCCATCTGGCAGAACTTCTGCATGGCACCGGCCGGGTGGAAGCAAGAGATCTGACGGACTATAAAGTAGGACTGATTCAGGATAATATTGACCGTACAGGAGCGAAAAATATCTGTGCCGTGCAGATGGACGCCACCGTATTGGATGAGGAATCCATTGGAAAGGCTGATGTGGTACTGGCAGATCTTCCGTGCTCCGGTCTGGGTGTGCTCAGCAAGAAAACAGATCTTAAATACCGGATGACGCCGGAACAGGAGGCAGAGCTGGTTGATTTACAGCGGCAGATCCTGTCCATCGTCTGGCAGTATGTAAAACCGGGCGGCACACTGGTCTATAGTACCTGTACCGTGCATAAAGAAGAAAATGAAGGAAATGTGGAATGGTTCCTTGAGAACTATCCGTTTACATTAAAAGAACAGATACAGATGCTTCCGGGCGTGGATGCCTGGGATGGCTTCTTTATCGCAAAACTGGAGAGAAAGAGAAATGACTGATATCAAATCTCTGACGCTGGATGAGCTGACAAAAGAAATGGAAGCCATCGGCGAGAAAAAGTTCCGTGCAGCACAGATTTACAGCTGGATGCACGAGCGTCTCGCAGACGATTTTGACCAGATGACCAATCTGTCAAAGAACTTAAGAGAAAAATTAAAAGAAAATTATGAGTTGACCCGTCTCGAACTGGTAAGGGTACAGACGTCCAAAATTGACGGAACCAGTAAATTTCTGTTCCGCCTGTCCGATGGAAATGTCATTGAGAGTGTCCTGATGAAATATCATCATGGAAATTCTGTCTGTATTTCTTCCCAGGTAGGATGCCGTATGGGCTGCCGGTTCTGTGCATCGACCTTAGACGGACTGGAGCGGGGATTAAAGCCTTCCGAGATGCTGGATCAGATTTACCAGATTCAGAAATGGTCTCAGGAGCGCGTGCATAATGTGGTTGTTATGGGAACGGGAGAACCGCTGGATAACTATGATTCCCTGCTTCGTTTTATCCATCTGCTGACCTGCGAGGGCGGACTTCACATCAGCCAGCGTAATTTGACGGTCTCCACCTGTGGCATTGTGCCCAATATGAGACGGCTGGCCGATGAAAAACTGCAGATTACCCTGGCGCTTTCTCTGCATGCCTCCAGCCAGGAGAAGAGAAAGACATTGATGCCGGTGGCAAATAAATATGCCCTGACCGATGTACTGGATGCCTGCCGGTATTATTTTGAGCAGACAGGCAGACGGATTACCTTTGAATACAGTCTGGTAGGCGGTGTGAATGACAGCGCCGAGGACGCCAGGGAACTGGCAGCGCTGGTACATGACATCAACTGCCATATGAATCTGATTCCGGTCAATCCCATCAAGGAGCGGGATTATGTCCAGTCGGACAACAGCGCCATTCAGAGCTTTAAAAATAAACTTGAAAAATCAGGGATAAATGTTACCATTAGAAGAGAAATGGGACGTGATATTGACGGCGCATGCGGACAGCTGCGCAAAAGTTATATGGACACGGAAAAAGAGAGAGGTGAGTAGAACGTGCAGACGTCGGTTGCAATGACGGATATCGGCCGGGCGAGGGCAGTAAATCAGGATTATGTATATGCTTCAGATCTTCCGGTCGGAAATCTCCCGAATCTGTACATCGTTGCGGATGGGATGGGAGGCCACAAAGCCGGAGATCTGGCATCCTCCTATGCAGTACAGACCATTGTGGAAGCGGTACAGAGAAGTACGGAGAGCCGCCCGGCACTGATCCTGCAGAAAGCAGTCCGGTATGCCAATTACCGGCTGTATGAAAAATCCGGGGAGCGGGAGGAATATAACGGAATGGGAACCACACTGGTGGTTCTGACCGTATGTGGAGAGGAAGCCTTAGCTGTAAATGTAGGAGACAGCCGTCTCTATGAGATTGCGGACGGCAGCATTGAACAGATTTCCGAGGATCATTCTCTGGTGGCGGAACTGGTGCGGAAAGGCGAACTGACGCCGGGAGAGGCCAGAAGACATCCGGATAAAAACATTATTACAAGAGCGCTGGGTATTCAGGAAGAGACGCAGATGGATCTGTTTCCGTTCCATGTGGAGCCGGGCAACCGGTATCTGCTCTGCTCAGACGGACTGAGCAATATGGTGGAGGATGAGGATCTGTGCCGGATCATCAGCGAAAAAGCGGATCTGGCAGAGATTGGAAGCAGACTGATCAGGGAAGCCAACACCAATGGCGGACTGGATAATATAGCGGTCGTACTGGTAGAAATTGGACAGCGTGAGGTAGGATTATGATAAAAGTTGGAACGATTGTGGGAGACCGCTATGAGATTCTGGAGAAGATCGGAGTCGGCGGTATGGCTGAGGTCTTTAAAGGCAAAGACCATAAACTCAACCGTTTTGTTGCAGTAAAGGTATTGAAAGAAGAGTTCCGCGGGAATGAGGGATTTGTGAAGAAGTTCAAGGAAGAAGCCCAGGCAGCTGCAAGGCTTGCCCATCCCAATATTGTCAATGTCTATGACGTCGGCGATGAGAACGGAATTTACTATATTGTCATGGAGCTGGTAGAGGGCATCACCCTGAAAAATTACATTGAGCGGAAGGGAAACCTGACCATCAAGGAAGCAACCAGCATTGCCATTCAGGTCTGCGCGGGACTGGAAGTGGCTCATAATAACAACATTGTACACAGGGACATCAAACCCCAGAATATTATTATTTCCAGAGAAGGAAAGGTGAAGGTGACGGACTTTGGAATCGCCAAGGCGACCACCTCCCAGACCACTACGGCCAATGCCATGGGTTCCGTGCATTATGCATCCCCGGAACAGGCAAGAGGCGGCTATGTGGACGGCAGAAGCGACATCTATTCTCTGGGTATTGTGCTGTATGAAATGGTAACCGGACGGGTACCTTTTGACGGCGAGACAGCAGTGACGGTAGCGGTCAAGCATTTACAGGAAGAAATGGTTCCGCCCAGCGTATACTGTAAAAATATTCCGTTCAGCCTGGAACAGATCATTAAGAAATGTACCCAGAAGAGCCCGGACCGCAGATATCAGGATATCGGGGATCTGCTGGCAGATCTGAAACAGTCTCTGATGGATCCGGAGGGCGATTTCGTCCAGATGGTGGACGTGGATGAGCAGGCCCGGACTGTGATTATGACAAAGGGAACTTCTTCCAAAATCAAGGAATCCAGAAAGATTGACATTCCGGTTATGAATCTGGATGATGAGGAAGAGGATGACGATGATGAGGACGAATACGACGAAGATGACGATGATGAGGACGACGAGGATGATGAAGATCTGAGTCCGGCAGTGGAAAAGGCCATGACCATCGCAGGTGTGGTACTGGCCATCATCATTGCACTGATTGTCGTTCTTCTGGTATTTAAAACATTGGGACTTGGAAAAGATGATTCCGACGATACGTCTGATAATCAGCAGACAGAGCAGACGACAGATACAGACACGGACACGGACAACAGTTCCGACAGTACTTCCTCTGACAGCACGGAGAATACGGTGGTGATGCCGGATCTTCTGGGTAAAACCATGACGGAAGCCAAGATTGAACTGAAGGATTTAAGTATTAATATTACCTTAAAGGGAAGCGAAAGCTCTTCCAAGTATGCGGCAGGACAGATCATCAGCCAGAGCGTGGAAAGCGATACCCGTGTGGCAGTGGGAAGTTCTGTGGAGGTAACCATTGCGGGAAGCGGATCCACTGGAACCTCTTCCACTGACAGCAGCAGTAATTCCGGCAGCACGACCACGACTACAGAGACGGAGATTACGGTTCCCAATGTAGTTGGCAAAGATGAAGCAACGGCAAAAAACGCCATCACGGCAGCAGGACTTACCGTAGGAACGGTATCAGAATCTGCCAGCGATACCGTAACGGCAGGTCTTGTCATCAGCCAGACGGTAGCAGCCAATACAAAAGTAGCAAAAGGAACTACCGTAGGTATTGTGCTCAGCAGCGGCCCAAGCAGTGTGAAAGTAACAGATGTCATCGGACATGAGCAGAGCCGCGCAGAGCAGGAGCTTGCGTCTGCAGGATTCCAGGTGGCAGTGAAGGAAGCATATTCTTCCGACGTCCGTTCTGGTCTGGTCATCAGCACATCACCGGACAGAGGATCTCTTGTAAAACCGGGAAGTACCGTGACGATGACGGTCAGCAAAGGAAAAGAGAAAGTGACGATTCCGTCTGTCAGCGTAGGCATGACCTATGAGACAGCTGCAGAGAAACTGGAAGATGCAGGATTTACCGGAACCATCAGCGAGGCCACAGAATCCAGTGATTCTGTAGGAGCCGGATTTGTTACACGATACAGCCCCAGTGGAACCGTAGATCCGGACGGAAAAGTGACGATCTATGTGAGCACCGGTTCTGCATCCAGTGCAGGAACAGACGGAACTGAAGGAATGCCGGCGAATTAAATGATGACAGGAAGAATTATAAAAGGAATCGCAGGCTTCTACTATGTATATGTGGAAGACTGTGGAGTATACGAATGTAAGGCGAAGGGGGTATTCCGGAACCGGAAGGTAAAGCCTCTGGTAGGGGACCGGGTGGAAATCCAGGTGCTCGATGAGGTGGAACACAAAGGAAATATGGAAGAAATCCTTCCCAGAACCAGTGAACTGATCCGGCCTGCTGTGGCCAATGTGGATCAGGCCATGGTCATTTTTGCGGCGGTAAAGCCAAAGCCCAATCTGTCTCTTCTGGATCGTTTTTTGATTTCCATGGAGCAGAAGGAAGTACCTTCTATCATCTGTTTTAACAAAATTGATGAAGCGTCAGAAGAGGAACTTCAGCGTTTAAAAGAAATTTACGGCGGATGTGGCAGCAGGCTTTTATTTATCAGCGCAAAACATGGACAGGGCGTGGATGAAATCCGGGAACTGCTGCGCGGAAAGACAACGACGGTAGCAGGGCCGTCCGGTGTGGGAAAATCCACACTCATTAACCTGCTGGTGCCGGAGGCCGGGATGGAAACCGGACAGATCAGCCAGAAGATTGACAGAGGAAAACATACCACGCGGCACAGTGAGCTGTTCCGTGTGGAAAAAGACAGCTATATTTTTGACACCCCTGGTTTCAGTTCCCTGGAGCTAATGGGGCTGGAAAAAGAAGAATTACGGTATTATTTCCCGGAGTTTGCGCCCTATGAAGGAAGCTGCCGGTTTCAGGGCTGCGTTCACGGACAGGAGCCGGGCTGCGCGGTAAAGGAAGCGGTAGAGCAGGGAATTATTAACCGGGAGCGGTATGACAGCTACCGATTGCTCTTTGAAGAGCTTCAGGAAAAAGAGAAGAGGAGATACAGTTAGATTATGAAAAGATATTTATCACCATCCATTTTATCAGCAGATTTTGCACATCTGGGAGATGATATTCAGCATGCGGCAGCTGCTGGCACCCAGTATCTGCACTATGACGTCATGGACGGCATGTTTGTGCCCAGTATTTCTTTCGGAATGCCGGTACTGGAATCCGTCAGAAAGGTAACTGATCTGGTGCTGGACGTGCATCTGATGATCGAAGATCCGGACCGTTACATTGATGATTTTGTAAAATGCGGCGCAGACATCATTACCGTGCACTATGAGGCATGCAAGGATGTGAAGAAGACACTGGAGCTCATTAAGAGTAAAGGCGTAAAAGCAGGCGTGACCATCAAACCGAAGACACCGAACAGCGTTCTTACTGAGGTGCTGGATATGGCAGATATGATCCTTCTCATGACGGTAGAACCGGGCTTTGGCGGACAGGCTTATATTCCGGAATCTACCGATAAGATCAAAGAGCTTCGTCAGATGCTGAATGAGAGAGGACTGGATACGGATATCGAGGTTGACGGCGGCATTAAGAAAGAGAACCTGCAGATGGTTCTGGATGCAGGCGCCAATGTGATCGTAGCCGGAAGTGCTATCTTCAAGGGCGATATTGAGCAGAATGTCAAAGATTTCCTGCACATTATGGGAGAATAAAGCATTGCATACACTGATTATCAGCGGGGGCACAATCGACACCGATTTTGCCCTCGATTTATTAAAAAAAGAGAAATTTGACCATATCATCGGCGTGGACGGCGCGCTGAAATTCTGTAAGGAACAGAACATTGTTCCTACCCGCATTGTGGGTGACTTTGATACCCTGGATCCGGAAATCCTGACCTGGTATCAGACCCATACCCAGATCGAGATCCGGCAGTTTAATCCGGTGAAGGATGCAACCGATACCCAGATCGCCATTGAACTTGCCATGGAGCTGGGAAGTCATCAGATTACACTGATTGGCGGAACCGGAACCCGTCTTGACCATGTGCTGGGAAACATCCAGACGTTGTATCTGCCTTTTACAAAAGGCATCGACTGCCGAATCGTGGATGCTCATAACCGGATCCGACTGGTGTCCGGAGAACTGCATCTGAAGATGGCAGAACAGTGGGGAAAATATGTGTCCCTGATCCCATTTACAACGGATGTGGAAGGTGTGGATCTGATCGGTTTTAAAT
>CAVCTH010000095.1:0-7757 GCA_963604695.1 Clostridiales bacterium
GCAGACGATTATATGACCAAACCATTCAGCCCCAGCGAGCTGGTAGCCCGTGTGAAAGCACATCTGGCCCGTTATGAGCGTCTGGTGGGAAGCGGCATTCAGGAAAATGAGATCATTGAGATCCGCGGCATTAAGATCGATAAGACCGCCAGAAGAGTCTGGGTCAACGGGGAGGAGAAGCAGTTTACTTCCAAGGAGTTTGATCTCTTAACCTTCCTGGCACAGAATCCCAATCATGTATTTACGAAGGAGGAGCTCTTCAGTAAGATCTGGGATATGGAATCTATCGGAGATATTGCAACGGTAACGGTGCATATTAAGAAGATTCGTGAGAAGATCGAATTTAACACGGCGAAACCCCAGTATATTGAGACCATCTGGGGCGTCGGCTACAGATTTAAAGTTTAAGGCAACAAAAAGCCCCGGATTTTCAAGGAAAATCCGGGGTTTCTGTTTCAAAATGCAAGTAACAATGCAAGCATTTTATTTTTTGAATAATCTTTTGAAGAATCCCTTCTTCGGTTCCGGCTTCTCGATACCGCCGCGTGCACTCTTGATAGCGGTGATATAAATACCACTTACTACAACTTTTACTTCACGCTTTACCGGGAGAAGATCGTAGATGTTAGCGTCTGCAACAAGTGTCATGATCTTCGGTCCGACTTTGGCTTTTACGATAGGCATCTTGGATCTGCGTAAGTACCAGGGTGTCTGGTCAATGACCATCTGGGGCAGACCGGATTTTTTTACGGGGAGCTTCTTCTTGTCAATGATCAGCATACTGACCGTCTGTGCCATAGCGTCCAGCTGTGCCTGATTTTCAATCTGGCGTTTCTCAAGTCTGCGACCAAAGAAATAAAGAGCAACCAGAGCGATAATCAATATGATAAGAATGACTAATAAAATCTTCCACATTCTGTCTTCTGTGCCTCCTGCAACAATTTCTCGTCTCATTGTAGCATTTTTCCTTATAAAAAGCAAGAAAGAAAGGCAATATGCTTGACAATGGAAATAGCCACAGCTACAATGAGCCTCATGAAATGATATTACGTCGAGGGAGTTTAATACATATGGAAAAGGAAGAAGGATTTTCCAGGACAGGAAGGTCTTTTGTAAAATACGTTTCGCAGAATATACTGGGAACCATCGGGGTGTCAGCCTACATCCTGGCGGATACGTTTTTTATTTCCCAGTCGGAAGGAGCAGACGGTATTACAGCGCTGAATCTGGTGCTGCCGGTATACAGCCTTATATTTGCCATCGGATCCATGATCGGAGTCGGTTCTGCTACCCGGTTTGCGCTGGGACGGGCCAGAGGGGATGAGAAGGCGGACCGCTATTTCTCCAATGCGGTGTTCTGGGCCATTCTGCTGGGCATCTGTTTTATGATTCCCGGAATGGGAATGCCGGACAAGGTGCTTTCCCTGCTGGGCGGAGACGCGCGGATTGTGGAGGTGGGAACGGAATATACCAGAATTTTTCTGTTTTATTCGCCGTTCTTTATGTTAAACTATATTTTCAATGCCTTTGTAAGAAATGACGGGGATCCGTCCCTGGCCATGGCAGCAACCATGTCCAGCAGTTTATTCAATATTGTAATGGACTATGTGCTGATCTTCCCCTGCGGACTGGGAATGTCCGGTGCGGCGCTGGCCACCGGCCTGTCACCGGTTGTGGGAATGACCATCTGCGGCCTTCATTTCTTCTCAAAGAAAAATACGGTAACCTTCCGCTGGAAGCTGCCAACCGTGTCTTATCTCGTGAAATCCTGTCAGCTGGGCGTGGCGGCATTTATGGGAGAAATGTCTTCCGGTGTGACGACCATGGTATTTAACCTGCTGATTCTTGGCATAGCAGGAAATACGGGAATTGCGGCCTACGGCGTGGTAGCCAATATCGCTATTGTGGGAACTGCTGTTTTCAATGGTATTTCCCAGGGAACACAGCCCCTGTTCAGCGATACCTTCGGAAGAGGGGAGAGAAGATCCGTAGACCGGCTGCTGCAGCTGGCCGTAGTGACGGCGTTTGCATCAGCTGCTTTGTTGTTGGTGGTGCTGAACCTGTTTGCGGAGCCCATTGTACATGTATTTAACCAGGAAGGAGACATGCAGCTGACGGCTTATGCAATCGAGGGCGTCCGGCTGTATTTTATCGGATTTCTGTGTTCCGGATTTAATATTGTAGGAACCGGATACTTAAGCGCGACGGAGCAGGCCGGATGGGCATTCGCCGCATCCATATTAAGAGGTTTTGTGGCAATTACGCTTTGTGCGTTGTTATTATCGCATCTGTTTGGAATGGTCGGCGTATGGCTGGCATTTCCGGTTTCAGAATTACTGACCGCTGTAGTGATGATAATCGCAATCATACAAAGCCGTAAGTCATAGAAGAAAGGACAAATTTATGAAAAGAAAATTAGTAATGATGATGGTACTGGCAGCAGCCCTGACACTGGGAGCCTGCGGAAAAGAAACAGCTGAGAATACGGACAGTACCACAGAGAACAGCGAAGAGGAATCTTCGGAAACAGGGGCCGCCTATGATGCACCGCTCTATGAGGACCTGACCAGTAAGCTGGTAAATCTGGCTGAGTATAAAGGCGTACAGGCAGAGAAAACGGTAGCGGAAGTAACGGACGAGGATGTGCAGGCAGAGATTGACAGCATCCGGAAAGAAAATGCAGACCTGGTAGATAAGACGGAACCGGCGGAAACCGGAGATGTAGTCAATATTGATTTTACCGGTTATATCGACGGAGAGACTTCCGATAACCTGAAAGGGGAAGGCACGGATGTGGAGATTGGTGCAGGCACTATGCTGGAGGATTTTGAAAATCAGCTGGTCGGCGTGACCACCGGAGAGGATACCCAGATCAGTTTCACATTCCCGGAGAATTATAATCAGGAAGTTGCCGGAAAAGATGTACAGTTTGATATTCATGTGAACAGTGTACAGGCTTACGACATGCCGGAACTGACAGACGAGTATGTGAAAGAAAATACGGATTACGACAGTATTGAGGATATGCAGGCTTCCATCCGTGAGGAGCTTGAGCAGGACGCACAGACCGATGCTGAGGATAACTGGCAGTACAGCCTGATTAAGCAGGTGCTGGACAACAGTGAATTTGAGATCGAGGATGCGGATGTAAAAGCATACACTGATGAGATGCTCACGGAATATCAGACCTATGCCACGATGTATGGAATGGAACTGGGAGAGTTTCTGCAGAGCCAGATGGGCGTTACCGAAGAGCAACTTAGAGAGGCTTATCGGGAGACTGCTGCCTTCCGTGTGAAAATGACGCTTGCGTTCCATGCTATTGCTGAGCAGGAAGGACTGACCGTCAGCGATGAGGAATATCAGGACAGACTTTCCACTTTGGCTTCCCAGTATGGTTACGATGATCCGTCCCAGATTGAGCAGGTCTATGAGCCGGAACTGATCAAAGAGCAGATCATTCAGGAGAAGGCTATTGATCTCATTACTGAAAACGGTGAAGTGATTTCCGAGTAAAATGCTGTTGGCTGTGCTTGTTAAAAAATCTTCAAAAATTATAAGAAATTCCCTTGTTGATTTCAAAAAAATGTAGTAATATACGAAGTACAGGCACATTTGTGTCAGAATAGGAAAAGAAAGGAAGACAAAACAATGGCATTAGTTACAACCACTGAAATGTTTAAAAAAGCTTATCATGGCGGCTATGCAGTTGGTGCTTTCAACGTAAACAACATGGAGATCGTTCAGGGTATCACTGAGGCAGCTGGAGAGCTGAAGAGCCCGGTTATCCTGCAGGTTTCCAAGGGCGCAAGAGCTTACGCTAACCACACCTACCTTGTAAAACTGGTAGAGGCAGCAGTTATCGAGAATCCGGATATTCCGATCGCTCTGCATCTGGATCACGGCGACAGCTTCGAGCTTTGCAAATCCTGTATCGATGGCGGATTTACTTCCGTTATGATCGACGCTTCTTCCAAATCTTTCGAGGACAACATCGCACTGACCAAACAGGTTGTTGAGTATGCACATGCTCACGGCGTAGTTGTAGAGGCTGAGCTTGGTACTCTGGCTGGTATCGAGGATGAGGTAGTCGTAGAGGCTGGTCATGAGAGCTATACCAGACCGGAAGAGGTTGAGGAGTTCGTTGACAGAACTGGATGCGACTCTCTTGCAATCGCAATCGGAACCTCTCACGGCGCATATAAATTCACTCCGGATCAGTGTACCAGAAATGCTGACGGCGTTCTTGTTCCGCCGCCACTGCGTTTCGACGTACTTGAGGAGTGCATGAAGAGACTTCCGGAGTTCCCGATCGTTCTTCACGGATCTTCTTCTGTACCGCAGGAGTTCGTAAAGATGGTAAACCAGTACGGCGGAAACATGCCGGATGCGGTAGGTATTCCGGAAGAGCAGCTGAGAAAAGCAGCTGAGCTTGCTGTCTGCAAGATTAACATCGATTCCGATATCCGTCTTGCTATGACTGGTAACATCAGAAAATACATGGCTGAGCATCCGGATCACTTCGACCCGAGACAGTATCTGAAACCGGCTCGTCAGGCTGTGAAAGATATGGTTGCTCACAAGATCGTTAACGTTCTTGGATCCAACGGAAAAGCTTAAGTTTTTTCGAACTGAATTTAAAACCCGCCCGGTGAAAACCGGACGGGTTTTTGAGTGCACGGAAAACGGGCAGGAGGAAGATATGAATACAAAAGATTTGCTGAAAGCACTTCACACTGCAGAAAAACTGAAGGATACCACTCGTCATTGTGATACTTCCGGTGGCCGGAGAGAGAGCGTGGCGGAGCACAGTTGGAGAGTGTCGCTGATGGCTTATTGGATCAGTGATGAATTTCCGGAAGCTGACATGAATAAAGTGATAAAGATGTGCCTGATTCATGATCTGGGTGAATGCTTTACCGGGGACATTCCCACATTTGATAAAACAGAAGAAGATGAGAAAAGAGAAGAACAGCTTCTTAAGGAATGGGTTGAGCAGCTGCCGTCTCCCTTCCGGGAAGAGATGAGCGCACTTTATCAGGAGATGGAAGCACGGGAGACAGTTGAGGCGAAGATCTATAAAGCGCTTGATAATCTGGAAGCCGTGATCCAGCACAATGAGGCTGATATTTCTACCTGGGCAGACCATGAATATGAGCTGCAGCGTACCTATGGAATGGACAAGGTGCAGTTTTCCGGTTATTTGAAGGCATTGAGACAGGAAATTCTGGAAGAGACGGAGGAGAAGATCATAAATAATTCTGCTCACCGGGCACCAGAAAATATGTCCGATGCATCCAGCCGGAGATAAGTAGCGTCAGAAATTCCGCCACTGGAATGGCAATCCAGGCTCCGTTGATACCGAGAATCCGCGGAAGGATTAACAGCGAAATCACAATAAACACCAGAGTCCGGCAGAAGGAGATCAGTGCGGACACTTTTCCATTGGACAGTGCGGTAAAAAATCCGGAAGAGGTAATATTAATCCCGCTGAACAAAAAGTTAATAGCAAACAGCCGGAAGCCAACAGAAGCAAGTTCCCAGGTGCGCTGTTCTTTGGTAAAGATGGTTACAATAGCCGGTGAGAAGAAAATAGCTGCTATAACAATTACAAGGGAAGAGGCAGTAACAAAGAGAAAGGAAATTCGATAGATTTTCCGTAACTTTTCCCGGTCTCCTGCACCATACTGGAAGCCGATAATGGGGCTGATTCCAATAGAAAATCCCAGGTAAAAAGCGTTGAATAAAAACTGTCCGTACAGCAGGATGGTGATGGCAGCTACGCCATGTTCTCCTGCTAAAGACATCATGACAATGTTAAACAGGAAGGTAATGACGGCATTGGACAGCTGGGACACCATCTCGGAAGAACCATTGTAACAGGCATCCAGAATCTCTTTTCCAGAAAATGTAAATTTGCAGAACCGCAGTTCCTTTTTGGAAAAAGCAAAAAAGAACAGTCCGAAAACAGCCGGAACACACTGCCCGATTCCGGTAGCAAGGGCGGCTCCTGCAATGCCCATCTGGCAGGGAACGATCAGCACATAATCCAGAATCATGTTCAGGATACCGGCACCTGTCATGAGAAGAAGTCCAAGTCCAGGGCGTCCTGCGGTCACGAAAAATGACTGGAAGACCGCCTGCAGCATACAGGCAGGTGCAAACAGCATGGAAGCTCCCAGATACAGGCGGCAGTCCGCGAGCAGCAGGTCACTGGCTCCTAAGAATCTGGAAAAAGGTGTCAGAAAACATTCTGAGAGAATCAGAAGGATGATGCTGAGCGCCAGTGTCAGAACCACAAACTGGGTCAGAGCTTCTCTGGCCCGTTCTTCTTTTCCCTCACCCAGATATTTACTGATAATGGCATTTCCTCCGGTACCAAACATCGTGGAGATGGCAATGGCTACATTGATCACCGGGTAAACAATATTCAATGAGGACAGGGCATTGCTTCCCAGAAAACGGGAGACAAAGATGCCGTCCACAATGGTATAGAGCGACATAAAGACCATCATGATGATGGAAGGCGCTGCAAATTTTAAAAGCCCCAGAGGGGTAATGCGTTGGTTAATGGAATGACTCATGTATTAAAAATCCTTTTCATCATATAAAATTTCGGAGTTGACAAACATCAGTATATACTATAGGGTAACCATGTAGTCAAGAAGAATAAGAATTATGGAGCAAAAATAGATGAAAACAAAAGAAATGGATATGCTGAACGGCGGCCTGGCCGGAAAATTAATTTTATTTGCCATTCCACTGGCATTCAGCGGTATTTTACAGCAGTTATTTAACTCCGCGGATGTGGCGGTAGTAGGAAGGTTTGCAGGTTCCGCGGCGCTGGCGGCTGTGGGAAGCTGTGTGGCGCTGGTCGGTATTTTCGTCAATCTGATTATAGGACTGGCCGTAGGCCCCAATGCTGCGCTGGCCAATCTGATCGGCCAGGGACAGAGAGACCGTATCAGTGGGATGGTACATACGATCCTGACTTTTGGTATGATCCTGGGCGTGGTGCTAATGGGACTGGGATTTCTTACCGCCAGAACGGTACTGGAAGCGTCGGGAACCCCGGAGAGTGTCATCAATGAGGCGCTTTTGTATATCCGGATTTATTTTATCGGTGTTCCGTTTATGACCATCTATAATTTCGGTGCAGCGATCCTTCGAAGTTACGGAGATACCAGGAGACCGATGTTCTATCTGGTAATTTCCGGTACGGTAAATGTCATCCTGAATCTGGTATTTGTCATCTGCTTTGGACTGGGAGTGGAGGGCGTTGCTATTTCCACAGCAATTTCTAATATGCTTAGCACCACACTGGTATTGGTGCATCTCCATGGGAAAGAGGATGAGTTCCAGTTCCGGTTTCACAAGATGCATATCGAATGGAGAGATCTGAAGAGAGTACTGATGATCGGTATTCCGGCGGGCATTCAGGGAGCTATCTTTTCTGTCTCCAATGTCTTTATTCAGAGCGGAATCAACAGTTTCGGAGAGGATGCTATTGCAGGTTCTTCTCTGGCACTGAACTTTGAGTATTTTACCTACGACATTGCCAATGCCTTTGCGCAGGCGGCGGTTACCTTTACCAGCCAGAACTTCGGCGCAGGGAATCTGAAGCGGTGTAAGAAGATCTTCTGGCTGTGCATGTTATTTGGTATGGGATTCACGGAGATCTTGAGTATCGTTTTTATGGTCTGGGATGATTTCTTCGTCAGCATCTATACCATCAGCGATACGGTAGCGGTATATGG
>CAVCTH010000096.1:0-7651 GCA_963604695.1 Clostridiales bacterium
TATGGTCTTATTTTAATGGCAGTATAGCAGAAAACTGTGTTCTTTTGATGACGAAATACAGGTTGCGGTAAGATCTCTTCTTTCTGCTTGACATTTCTATCCATATGCTATATCTTTAGTGTAATGATTTAGTTTAACGATTTACTAGATCGTGCTGAACCCATTACTACTTCCCTGGTATACAACAGCATGATCCAAAAACAACGCAATCCTGATATCAAAAGAAAGGATGTGATCATTTGTTTTGGAATCGTAATCAGACTCACACAACAACACCGCCGGCCGGCATCGGCGCTGCGGATTTTGCCGGCGCAGGCACAGCCCTGAAATTCAACAGCGTTGAGTTCCGTGACGGACAGCAGTCTCTTTTTGCAACGCGTATGACAACCGAGGATATGGTGCCGCTTCTGACCCGTATGGATCAGGTGGGCTATGACAGTATGGAAATGTGGGGCGGCGCTACCTTTGACGTTGCTGTTCGTTTTCTGAAGGAAGATCCCTGGGACAGAGTCCGGGAATTCAAAAAGTATGTTAAAAAGACGCCGCTGAAAATGGTGCTTCGTGCCCAGAATCTGGTGGGCTATAAAGCCTATCCCGATGACATTGTCGAAAAGTTTGTACTGAAGGCCGCAGAAGCCGGCATTGATATTTTCCTTATTTTCGATGCCCTGCAGGATCTTCGAAATTGTGAATCAGCCTTCCGGGCTGTCAAAAAAGCCGGAAAGAAAATTGAGGGTTCTGTACAGTACAATGTCAGTCCCTTCCATACCACAGAGGTATTCGTGCAGAACGCGCTGGAGCAGGAGAAAATGGGGGCCTCGCTGATGCATGTGGAGGACATGGCTGGGCTGATGACGCCGCAGGCAGCCTATGAGCTGATCACAGCACTGAAAAAGGCCTTGAAAATCCCTGTTCATCTACATTGTCACTGTACCGGCGGCATGGCGGAAATGACCTATTGGGAGGCGATTCGCGCAGGCGTAGACGGCCTCGATGTATGTGTATCCTCTATGTCCATGGGACCGGCGCATCCGCCAATCGAAAGCTTTCTGGCTGCCTTAAAGGGAACCAGCCGAGATCCGAAAATTGATCTGGAGCAGTTCAAATCCATTAATGCCGACTTCATGAAGCTGCGGAAAAAATATGCGGATTTTGAAACAAAGCTGGTTGGTGTGGATGTCGGCTGTCTGCAGCATCAGGTCCCCGGCGGCATGCTTTCCAATCTCGAAAGTCAGCTGACCGCTATGAAGCTGTATGATCGTCTTCCGGATGTTTTGGAAGAAGTCAGCCGTGTTCGCGCGGATATGGGCTATCCTCCCCTGGCAACCCCGTCCAGTCAGATGTGCGGTGCGCAGGCGACAACCAATGTGCTGACCGGAAAACGTTATGCCATGGTCAGCAAGGAGCTGAAGGAATACTGTCGCGGCATGTACGGCAGACCGCCCGGACCGATTTCTGAAGAGCTGCTGCAAAAAGCGCTCGGGAATGAAACGCCGGAATTCCCGCGTCCCGGCGATATGCTGCAGCCTGGCTTTGAAGCTGCGAAGCAGGAAATCGGAAATCTTGCCAAGACCGAGGAAGATGTTCTGACCTATGCATTGTTCCCGAATTATGCACCGGATTTTCTGCGTGCTAAATACAAGCTGTGATGACAGAAAGGAGGTGAAAATTTGAAGCAGACAGATGCACAGAAGCTAGAACGCTCCAGAAGCATTCTGGAAGAACTGAGGGAAGCCCGCGGCGGCAAGCTGATGGATTCCCATCGCATCATGGGTAATGATCCCAATCTGATCAATATGTTCCTACAGCAATATGTCAATTGCAACAAAAAAGACATTTCCATCCCCAGAAAATATCGCGAGCTTATTGTGATGGCCATCGGCATGGCTACCGGGACAGAGACCACTATGAAGGTTCATGCCAGAATTGCCATGGAAAACGGCGCAAGCATTGATGAAATCTTTGAAGTGATCCGTATCCTTTTCTTTACCTGCGGCGTCACAAAGCTGCTGCCCGCTCTTGAAACCTTGAGCGAGTATTTCGAGCCGGTGGAACTGCCGGAAAAATAAACGTAACCCTTTAACAAATATTCCCCCAAACCCTGAAAATGAATAGACGAAAGCCCCGGGCGATACCGTTTTGCCATAGCGGTATCGCCCGGGGTTTTTTATATCCTTCTGATGGCCCTGCAGACAGCCTGCCCCATCTCTTCTGTTCCCAGAAGCTTTCGGCCCGGCAGCCAGATATCTTTCGTCGCTGCTCCGTTCCGAATGACTTCCCTGACAGCATTTTCCACAACGCGTGCTTCTCTTTCCAATCCGAAGCTGAAGCGCAGCATCATTGCCGCTGCCGAAATCATACCGATAGGATTCACTATATTTTTCCCGATAACAGATTCGTCCGGATGATGAAGCTGGTTGGGCGTATAGATAGCATGCCCGTTCCGACTGATTTCAGCCGACCCGAAAAGATATGGCGTGCCGGTCATCTGTGTTCCTTCATCCGATATGATATCTCCAAACAGGTTGGAGGTCAGCAGAACATCAAAGTCCTGCGGCTTTTCCATAATCTGCATAGCCGCATTATCAATATAATAATGCTTAAGCCGAAGTCCTGAATACTCCTCTGCAACCCGACTGACAGTCCTTCGCCAGAGTCTGGAGCTTGCCAGAACATTGGATTTATCCAGGTTCGCAATCGTTCCTTTCCGCTTCAAAGCCAGTTCCATGGCAATATGCGCCGTATCACTGACGATGCTTTCATTGTAATACTCATACTCATATGCCTCACGACCGTATTTCCCCTCCCCATTAACTCTTTCCGAGCAAAGTACACCGCCGGCAATATCCCGTACAAACACAAAATCCAGGCCCTTGGCAAGAACGCTCTCCTTCAGCGGTGAAAAATCAGACAGCTCCGGATAGCAACAGACAGGGCGAATATTTGTGGTCACGGCAAGCGACCGGCGAAGCTTCATTAAGGCTCCCTCAGGCCGTTCCTCCAACGGGCGATCCCTATATTTTTCCAGACCGGTATTGCCGAACAAAACGGCCGGAACTGCCAGACACTGTGCCAGAGACGCATCCGGAAGCGGATCCATCCCCTGCTCCAGTGCTTCACTGCAGGCACATACCGGATATACGGATAATGTATGTGAAAATTTCTGACATACTGTCCGAAGTGCAGACAGCGCCGCACCCATCATTTCAGGGCCGACGCCGTCGCCGCAGACAATCGCTGCTTTTATTTCCATTCTTATTCTCCCGACTTATATGGAAAAGCCGTTCCAAACCGGCACGCCGGTATAGGTCTTTGCCTCTTCCTCACCACGCAGTACCCGAATGGCACCGGCAGCTAATGCCTCCATTTCAAATTCACCGGCCATAACCGTGATCGGCGCAATAAAGGACAGCATCTGTGTCAGCTTCTCCACCACATATTGATCGTAGGAAATGCCGCCGGTAAAAATGATACCGTCTACCTGCCCGCAAAGCACAGCTGCCATAGAGCCGGCTGTCTTTCCGATTTCATAAATCATCGCATCATAGATCAGCTTCGCGTATTGATTTCCCTTCTGAATCATCTCGCCGACCTCTCTGGCATCGGATGTTCCCAGATGATCCACAAGTCCGCCGGTCTTGGTGGTTTTCTCCCGCATTTCCTTCTCTGTATACTTTCCGGAATAGCACATAGTGATCACATCCTTTACCGGAAGCTGACCGCAGCGGGTCGGTGCCATCGGGCCGTCTCCGTTGGCGATATCATTGGAATCCACCATCTTTCCGTGCGCATGTGCAGTAACGGAAATACCGCCGCCGATATGACAAATAATGAGATTAAGATCTGCATACCTTTTTCCATGCTGTACTGCATAGCGAATGCCGATTTCCTTCTGATTCAGTGCGTGAATACGACTCTCCCGGTATACACCCTTCAGTCCGGTCACTCTGGCAACATCCGTAAATTCATCTACGTCAGGCGGGTTGACCACAAAGGCCTGTCCGCCGTACTCTTTGGCAAATGCATCTGCCAGCTGGGCACCGAGTGTGGCCGGATGTTTTACCGTAAAGCCGACACGTGCATGCTCCAACAGCTTTTCGCCAATTCTGTAAACGCCGCCCTCTACATTCACCAGTCCGCCGCCGCGAGCTGAGAAAGCATCCACATTCTCTAATGTCTGTCCGGCTTCTGCCAATTCCTTTAAAATTGTCTCTTTCCGGTAATCAAACTGCTCGCTGATCTCTTTGAATCCTTTTAAGATCTCCGCGTCGTGGGAAACATTTTTAGAAAATACCTCTTTACCACCTTCAAACATAGCGATCTTGGTGGATGTAGAACCTGGGTTGATGGCAAATACTTTATATGGTTTCATATTTACTTTCTCCTTCTGAAACTTTTAGTGGAACAGCGGATATAACAGACCGATCCAGATAACCATCAGTGCACCGCCGATACGGGTGGAGATTGACGCGAATGCCAGCAGGTTCATACGATTTGCTGCAGATAATACTGCCAGGTCACCGGAACCGCCGATGTTGCAACAGCAAAGGCCGGCAGTAACACCTGCCTCATAACCCCACAGGCCGGAGATCTTACCAAATATCATTGCGCCTAGGAATGCGCCAAACACTGCCAAAAAGATTACGACAAACGCGCCTACGCTGAAGAACTCTGCTAAGGTTGCGAACTTCAGGGAGTTGATACCGATACCTGCGATCAGCATTGGAAGCAGAGCTTTTAATGCGAAGTTCATGGAGTATACGCAGTTGTCGCCAAAAGAATCCGGTAAAATACCTGTACATTTGATGATGATACCCAGAACGATGGTCCAAGCCAGACCCGGGATCACACTCAGTACCGGAAGGCTTCCCAAGATATTTCCTAAGAGGTACAGGGAGAAGCTCATGAAGATACCGGAACCCAATGCCACATAGTCAGCAGATGTAACCGGACGTTTCTCGCCCTCTGTCTGCATGGCAGCACCTTTTGCTCTTAAGATATCGCCATTTCCGTTCATGCCTTTCATCTTGGAAGTAATCGCGCCGCCAACGGCTGCCATAACAACTGCTAATACGTTTGCGATGGATGCATAGCATAAGAACTGTCCTGCCATATGGGTCATGTCTTCCCCTGCAAGGCTGGTGTACAAAGCAGGAAGTGTAGTCATGGCGCCGCCGGAACCTCCGGACATACATGGAGCACCAATGTTAAACAACGCCTCCGGAATGCCATAACCTGTGATCAGGCCAGCCAACATACAGAAACCAAGCGCAAATGCCTGGCTTCCCAAAATGGTCGGCATATATCTCGCCGTTGCACCAAGAAGCACTTTCCTGTCCATCACCAGAATGGAACCAACCAGCAGCATGGCGATGTAAGCGTCCTGGAAGCCGCCGCCCATAAGGACTTTGGTACCATTGACCAGTTCCTGCGGAACTAAACCAATATAATTCAAGAAGGAAGCACCTAATAAAGGAAGCAGACAAGCGCCGCCTAAGTAGTTATTCACGATCGGAATGGTGTTGCCAAGCCAGAAAAACAGGCCGCCGACTGCCATTAAAAAGGCAATGGTCATGATAAAGCTGGTTGCCATGTAAGTTCCCGCATCATTAGAATAGATCTTTACCTTTGGCATAAATCCAAGATAAACACTTGTCATCACAACGATAAAAAACGGAATAAAATATTTTGCAGGAAGCCCGCAAACCTTGAAATTTAATTTCTTCTCCATTTGTATCCCTCTATTTACTGCCCACTAACGCCGCGATGACGATAGACATATATTTATCATCTGCACTGGCTGCACGCGACACCAACAGAACCGGTACCTGTGCACCCAATACGACACCGCCGGTACGGCCGCCGCCAATTACCGTAATGGTTTTGGCAGCAATATTACCGCTGACAATATCCGGTACAACCAGCAGATCCGCATCTCCTGCCACCGGGCTGACATAACCCTTGATCGGTGCAGACTGTGGATCCATAGCTAGATCATAGCTGATCGGTCCCTCGATGATGCATCCCGGAACGCCCGCTTCCTTGATCTCTGCCGCTTCCACAGTCTCTTTCATTTTCGGATTGACCTTCTCCACTGCCGCTAAGATGGCTACCTTTGGCGCCTCCACACCCAAGGCATGGAATGCTTCAACCGCGTTTGCGATGGCTGCCTTCTTCTGCTCCTTGGTCGGGTAAGTCAGTAAACCTACATCAGTGACAGCAAATACCTTGTGGTAATTTGGGCTCTCCATAAATGCCAGAAGGCTCATGGTATCATTCTTGCGGATGCCTCTCTCCCGGTTTACTAAGACTTTCATCAGGGCACCGGTCTCGGTCCTGCCCTTCATGATGCAGTCCACTTCGCCGTCTCTTGCCATATCTGCCGCTTTCTGGATGGCCTCAGCTGGGTCCGGTACATTGATGATGGTCATGCCCTCCGGAGAAACTCCCAGTTTGTTAAGGATTTCACGGATTGCCGCTTCATCACCGATCAAAACCGGCTCCACCATACCATCTTTGTACGCATGGCTGATGGCTTCCAAAGTATGCTCGTCCTGTGCCGGACTAACTGCCACGCGGCGTTTTACCGGCATGGAACGAAGCATTTCTTTTAACTGTTCAAAACTTTTGATCATTGTTTTTTCCTCTTACCTGTACATAACAGGCCGCTTACGCCAGTTCCGGTAAATCTTCCGGATCTGTTACCACTCCCATCACAGCAGTTGCTGCTGCAACTGTCGGGCTTGACAAATAGCTCAATGTTTTCTTAGTTCCCTGACGTCCGATAAAGTTCCGGTTTGCTGTCAGAAGAATCCGCTCATCATCTGTCATCAGTCCATATGGCATACCGCAGCACAGTCCGCAGCATGGATGGCAGATCACTGCTCCTGCTTCGATAAATGTCTTGATATAGCCTCTTTCAATGGCCTGCTTGAAAATGGTATTCGTTGCCGGAACCACAATAAAACGCAGTCCTTTTGCCACCTTGCGGCCCTTTAAGATCTTGGCAGCCGCTTCCATATCTTCAATACTTCCGTTTGTACAGCTTCCCAGATATACCTCATCCATCTTGGTGCCTTTTACCTCACTGATCGGATGAACATTGTCCACGCCCTGTGGGCAGGACAGCTGCGGCTCCAGTTTACTTACATCATAGGTAAGTACCTTTTCATACCTTGCTTCCTCATCGACACATACCCAGTCAATGTCCTCTAATGGCATTCCGTAGTATTCTGCGGTCTTCTCATCCGCTTCAAACAGACCGCACTTGGCGCCTGCCTCCAGCGCCATATTGGCAACCGTGAAGCGCTGCTCCATACTCATCTCATGGGCTGCCGGACCGGTAAATTCCAGAGATTTGTACTGTCCGCCGTCTGCCTTGATATCGCCTAAGATACGAAGGATCACGTCCTTACTCATCACGTCGTCTCTTAAATGGCCGTTTAACACGATCTTGATGGCCTCCGGAACCTTGAACCAAAGTTCTCCGGTGATCAGAGCTGCTGCCATTTCTGCTGTGCCAATACCGGAACAGAAGTTTCCGGCACCGCCGTAAGTGGTTGTATGGCTGTCGGTCGCAGTAGCGATCTCACCCGGTTTTGCGTACTTCGCCTCATGCATGATGGTGTGGCAGATACCTTCACCAATATGA
>CAVCTH010000097.1:0-7443 GCA_963604695.1 Clostridiales bacterium
GGTCTGCGGAAGACTTTTTACCGCCTCCCATACAAAAGACAGATCCTCTCTCTGCTCTGCTGCCAGTTCTTCCTTTAATTCATCCGTCTCCCGCAGGCGATGATATTTGATCCGGTTTTTACTTAAATTCGCCGCAACGGTGAGAAGCCATGCCTTTTCATGTTGCGGATTCCGAAATACCGGTTCCGTTTTCAGGTACTGAAGCAAGACATCCTGTAAAATTTCTTCCGCATCACTCATATTATGAAGATACGAATAGGCGCACCGCAGAATAACATTCCCCTGTTCTTTCAGAATACGTTCTGCCTGTAAAGCTGCCTTACTCTGTACCTGCTCTTTTTTCCTTATCCCTGCGGATGTTTCCATCACCGTCAGATAGAGTTCATTCAGCACATAAAACAGCCATCGTTTAACCGGATTTTCCCATATGAGACATCCTTCCATTTCATGTTCCTCCTTTCGTTCTACCTTAAATACAATCCGCAATCATAAAATGTTTCACCCGTGTGAAAAAAAATCAGATCCCGGTGCCGTTTCCGGCATCGGGATCCTTCTTTATCCGGATACAATATCCGACCACAGAATCTGCCTGAGATTCTCCTGATATCCGGCAAATTTTTTCTTTTTGACAAGTTCCGCTGTCTTCTTCAGTTCCAGACTGTGAAGACGATCCAGTTTTGCCAGACCAAGGGAGCCGACCGGCTCCGTCGATATACTCTTTTCATAATCCTCGGGAGCCATTCTCCAGATCTTCAGCATTCTGGCACACGAGGTCTGAAGGCGGTCTGCGATCAGCATTCCGTCCGGGTCAATATCCCCACTGTAATATATGGTAATCCCACTGTCTGCCATCATCCGCAGAAGCTTTATGGCAGCAGCCCGCGGCTGTCCCGAAGTACAGAGAATCGTTACATCCTGCTCTCTTGCCAGAGCCGTCAGATAGCTGAATACCATTTCATTTTCTACAATATAGACCCTGCTGCCGGCCGCCCTTACACCGATGACATGACTGAGGTTATCCAGCGTGACCACACAGGGCTCCTTCAACCTGCAGAACGCTTCGTAGGCCGGATGCCATCCCTCCTCCGTCTTAAGATGCAGTCCATAGGCATGCACCTGGGAGGATATGGTGTCTGCTACAATTCCGGCCTCCATGAGCACCTCCCGCCATTGATGGGACGTATGAGGCTCTTCCAGCTTCATGCAGAAGCAGACTGCATGCACAAATAACTGTCCTGCAGTGCTGCCCCGGTCAAAATAATGAGGGTTACCGGTAACGTCTGCCGAAAATACAGCCAGCTGTCTCTCGTCTCCCACCTGCTCCATTTCTGTCAGGACCAGAAGCGCACGGCAGACATTTTGCATCAATTGTCCTGCCTGAAACCTGTCTTTATGATACTCTCTGATCAAAAGGTGATAACCATATGCTTTCGATTCGCACAGTGACGCAACCCATCGGTAAGCTGCATGGTCCCGCCCTGCCTGCTCCTCCGTCCAGGAACGGAGACTTTTCAGAAAGGCTTCCCTCTGATTTTCTCTGTTTTCCTTTTGTTCCTGACGGCTTGACAGAGGTTTGCCAAAATAAATCTCCAGCACTGCCCTGATATCCACAGGTGCATATTTAGTCTTTTGCAGTCCCCGCTCAAATTCCGCAAATGAGAATCGAACCTCTTCCTCGAAGAAATGTTTTCCCAGCATACTGCTGATGACGCGTTTTTCCTCCTCTGTGCAGTTTTTTAACGTAATTACCCCTGCCGCCCTTCCATAGGAAATCCATTTCTTCCGTAATTCTGCAAGGCACCGGTGGTATTCCGGCTTTGACTTAAAATATGCTGCACATTCACGATTATTGCTCATCCAGAATCCTCTCGTGCCCATTCCAGGTATAACGGATCACCGAGACCGTCTGGGAGTTCGATGGCCGCAGTAATTCCGCTATCCGAAGTCCCCTGACCGTGTCAAAGCATCCCCATAATGCCTGGGAATTCATGATGTAGTCAAAATCCAGTTCATGCACCAGTGCAAACATACTGCTGATATTTTTATCATCGACACCGGCAAATGCCTCGTCCAGCGCAATCATTCTCGGATGGTCCTTATTCTCCGCTTTCTTATATTGCGCATTGACCGCTGCAAAAAGCGGTACATACATTGCCATTGCCTTCTCGCCGCCGCTGAAACGGTTAAATGCTGCGTTCGATAATGGTTTTCTCAGTTCCTCGCCTCTC
The DNA here is from genome assembly GCA_963604695.1 of Clostridiales bacterium. GTDB lineage: Bacteria > Bacillota > Clostridia > Lachnospirales > Lachnospiraceae > Hominiventricola. The sequence continues at coordinate 2,229 of CAVCTH010000097.1, forward strand.
CGGTAATACATTTGGAATTCAAACCATTTCCGATAGTCCAGTGCATCCCGCACCAGATCCATATAGTTGATGACACTGCCTTCTTCCTCCAGTTTCTGCTTCTCCATCCGGATTCTGCTGCGGAAATGTGCCGCTACTTTGTCAATATCATCCAGAGTCAGAAGGGAACGATCCCGCATCAGGATCTGCTCCAGCTCCACCGTATCAAGCTCTGTGTCATTCTCCGCTTTTTTCGGTTTCCAGTCCAATGAAAAACTAAGTCCCATGGATGTATCCATCTCCCGCATAAGTTTTGACATATCTGCCACCCACTTTTTGCTTTCCGCTATGCGGTCTGTCAACTGCTGGCTGACCGTCTGGGACAGGATATCCTCGAATAACTCTCTGTCCTTCGTCTGGATTAACAATTCCGTCTCTTCTATGGCAGTTTTCAGGATATCATAAAATTCTTCAAGATAGACTTTCTTTCCATTCCATACAGATGCGACTCGCACACGTTTTCGAAGCGTCGGGGCGTTTCCTGTTTCATCCGTTGCTTCTGAGGACTGGAAACAATCTTCCAGCAACGTACCGTAACTTGCAAGACTGCCATTGTGGCGTTGATAAATCTGATACAGGGATTGCAGCAATTCTGCGGCCTCTTTATTCCGGTCTGCGTCACGCAGCAATTTCACGGCTTCTTTCGCACACTCTGCCAGTGTCTTCCCATCCTGTCCGATCACCAGTTTCAGAGCCAGCTCTTCCTCAAAATATGTCTGAAGCCTGCTTTCCTCCTCCATATCCTTCTGAAGCTTTTCCCTTTGTACAGGAAGCTGCTTTTCAAGGTTCTGTAAGTTATCTGCCAGAACTGCGCTTCTCTTTCCTAATTCTTCTTTTGCTCTGCCACTGTCAGCGAGTTCCTGATTGATCTGCTTTAAACGGACCGCCTTTTCCTTGATCTCCGGACTTTCCAGATACTCTTCCCATTGACGGATCTGAATCTCACACTCCCGGATTCTGGTGCTGTATCCCTGTTTCTCCCGGAAAGCATCATCCAGTTCCTGCGTATTGCTTTCGATGCGGTCCTCTTCATTTCTGATATCAGAGCGCTCCATACCGATCTGTATCAGAAGCTTATGAAGCTCCTGCCATGTATTCTGATATTCATGTATGGCATCCAGCACCTCATCATAGGCTTCTTCCGTCCTTCCATAGGGAAGTGCCCTGCATTTCTGCAATACAACCTGATACTGCTGGTTTTTCTTTGCTGCCAGCTTTTCTTCCTGAAGACGTTTTCGTTCATATTCTTCCGCACAGTGCTTTACCGTGAGGCTGCAGTTTTTCTCCTGCTCCAGTGCTGCATTGATTTCCCGAAATTCCGGAATTTTCCGATATTCATCCTGCAGTGTTTCCATCCTTCGGTCAAATACGCTTATTTGTTGTTCGATTTCATCCAACTGCATGCTGCTATTTTGGATTATTTCTTCCAGTTCCCTGATTTTCTGTTCTCTTCGCAGCCGTCTGGCAAGGGCTCCTACGTATTCTGCGGAGCCACTCTTATCCGCTTTACCGCTCAGGATTCCCTGACAGAAGCTTCCATCCCTGCCCAGATAAACACCGCCTGTCCGCTTCTCATCTTCATAGAGATTGCTGAGGATATCCCTCACCGTCTCCCTCAGTTCATCCGGCACTTCACGGCTGATTTCCAGTGCGGAAAAATCAGAATTTCCGGGTCCTTTCACCTGTAATACCGTGTCCAGAAATTCCGGACAGCATTCACGGATACGATCCATATCACTTTCGGAAACGATCAAAGCATCCAGAAGTCCCATACTTTGCAGCTGGGCTTCCAGCCTCGCACAATCCTTTTCCTCCAGATTTTCTGAGAACTCTATTGTCCTGTAAAAAGGCATCGCCAGAATCCCGGCCTGTGCAAGGGCACGCCTTGTCTGCTCTGCTGCTTCACTTCTCTCCGGTTCCAGTTCCGGCTGATTTTTCACTTCTGAAAGTTCTGCTTCCTGTTGTTCTATCATTTCCTTCAGAAGACTCTGCTCATGGAGGGCCGCCTGTCTTAAGTCTGCCAGATTGAGACGCAGTCTGTCATATTCCGCAGACAAAAGAGTCCTGATCGATTCCGCATCCTCGATCGATGCATAATCCCGTATTCTTTCCTCTGCCAGCTCCAGAGTCTGCTCTTTTGGCTTCCATTCCTCTGCTGATTTACAGGAAGCATAGAGCATTTCTATCCAGTCATCAATCTGATCCAGCACATTTATCTGCGCAGCTTCCAGCTCTTTTTCTGCTGTCTTCTGTGCGGTTCCTGCCGCTTCCAGCTGGCTGGCTGCGTCATCATACTGCCTTACGATATCTACATACACCTGTACCGTTCTGCGGCATTCCTCTGCCAACTTGCGGAACAGTTCCAGATGTTTCTGTATTTCTCCCGCCTTCTCTGTCTGTTCCGTCTGCAGGATCTGAAGTGCTGTCGGATGGTATTCCCATTGCAATATGTCCTGCTGTTCATCCAGATATTCCCGGTTTTCCTGCAGATTCTGCTGTTTCAGCTCCAGGTTTCCCTCCAGTTCTTTCAGCTTCTTTTCCGCAGACCATATCTTTTCTTTATATTCCTGAATCTTCTCATCCCATCTCTGTTCGCTTCTCTCAGCCTCTACTTTTTCTTTTCTGGCCTGGGATAATTTCAGATCAGCGGATTCCAGATCCGTATCCACCAGTCCGCTCTTCTCCGTATCCAGAAGACGGATTTTCTCCGTGAGAGCTGCGATATCTGTACGTGCTTGCCGCTGTTCCGCCTCAAGCTCTGCCTGCTTCTGCTCCTGCTCTTTCATCTGTCTTTGCAGATTTTCTACCGTCTGTTTTTTATACAGATAATTTTCAGCCTTTTTCGCCAGCATATACTGATTATATCTTGTATACTCTTTCCGGATAATCTTCACATCCCCAAAAGCGCGGTTCAGCATATCCAGGCTGTCCTGGATCTCATCCATTTTTTCCATGGCATCCACCATGGCACGCAGATCCTCGTCTGTCAGTGTCTGCAGGGAATCATTCAGAATGTCATAGACCTTTGTAGGCTTGAATTCTTTGGAAAGCTTGGGTGCACGTACCTTTACCAGAAGACGGATAAACAGCTCATATTGTTCTGCCTTACGGAATCCGAAAATATACTGGTTCACATGCTTTTTGTATTCACTCTGGCTGTCCGTAAAGAAATTCTGTTCTCCCAGTACCGTCTTTAATTCTCTTTTATCATACGGCAGCCGTGAACTGCCGATTTCTTTATACAACTGCAGGTCATAGCCTATCCTGCGGTTATCCAGAATGACAAAGCCCCAGAACTCCATCGGCTTTCCGCGTTTTGCCCGCTGCCCGATTCCTATCGTTCGGTATTCCTGCGTCTCTTCCTTCTTTAATTCCAGATAGAGATAACCTGTGGATTCCTCTTTTCCTTCTTCCCCCAGAAAATAGTATTCCATCCGTCTGTCGCTGGAGCCGAAGGGATCCAGACGGCTCGGTGTCCGGTCTCCATCCAGGACAAACGGAATAAAGCTCTGTGTTGTAATCGACTTTCCTGAGCCATTCTGTCCGCGCAGGAGCAGTTTTCCGTCCACAAATTCAAAATCTTCTTCATCATATAACCAGAAATTCACAAAGCCTATCCGGTTCATCTTCCATCTGCTGCTCACTCTTTTGTTCCTCCCTTAAAATCTGCCGGATAGTAACCTGTGACTCTGACAGCTGCAGGCAGTATCGTAACTTTCCCATCCCCACACCGGATCATCATCCAGTTCTTCATATAAGCCACAATACTTTCCACCAGTTTTGCATCATCCATTTCCCGGAATTCTTTACTCCATCCTTCTCTCCAGCGGAAACGGCATTCCAGGATCAGATGTATAAAATCTTCCTTCCCCACATAGATACACTCGTTTTCTTCCTTCGTCCACACACCACGCTCTGCCATACTGCGGATTCCCTCGCAGATCAGCAGCACTGCTTCCGAGAGCATGGCATTTCCCGGATGGATACTGCCATAGCAATCGCCCTCCTCCAGTGTCAGGCTCGCTGTATTTTTATAGATATCCAGGTAGCCTCCCAGATTCTCTGACAGATACCTGGAAACCCACTGGCGCTGGTTCTTCAGATACAAAGCATCCGCATCATCATTTGCCTCCCAGTAAAATGACGGGCAGACCGAGAGCTGTCTGTAGACACGATTGATACGGACGCTTCCTCTGTTTTCCTCAAATTCTTCAAACTCTGTTTTCTCAAAATCCTTCCAGGAAGTAAATTCAGAAATATCTGTGGCAAAGCTGGTGGCAAAATACTTGGAATAGCCTGTATTTTCATACAGGACTTCCTGCCCCGCTTCTGCTCCGAACGCTTCGCTGCTTCCTTCATACACGCGAAGCATCTGAAGCCGTTCCATATACTGCAACACCCGTACCAGGGATTTTCTCTGGCTGAAGGAAGTCCAGTCGATCTCCATATAACGCTGCAGCTGTGTCTCCACGAACGAAATCAGTTCAGACAACAGGAACTGTTCCTGCTCGTCCTTATCCTCCAGATACATTAACACAACACAGAGTATACAGTAATCCCTCATATCCGTGAATTCCGTAATTCCCATAAAAGGCTCCGCATGTGCAGGTCTCTTTTCCAGCTTCAGCAATGTCTCTGTATGAATCAGTTTCCATCCCAGCTGTTCCCGTATGAATTTCTGAAAATTCGGAATATCCCGCTTTACTCTGTAATAGGTTTCTTTGTCACTATGCTTGCTGATCCAGAAATTTTCAAATAGTGTTCTGCTTTCATTCATGGTTATTTAAACTCCAATATATAGGAAGGCATCTTAAGGTCTCCATCCTCACATTTCAGTGTACAATATTCTCCGGTATTTCTTAATCTGTATTCCTGTCCGTATTCTGTACATCCGACTTTCGTAGAACTCATATTGGCCAGGGCAATCCACTGCAAAAATACCATTCTGGTTTCTTCCGAAACGGTTTCCTCAATTTCCGAAAACACAATTCGGTTATCCTTAATATAATGCATCACGATTTCTTTCTGTCTGCGTGCCTTTCTGAGATAGGCCTCCCTTTGCAGCATCTTTTCCATGGTTTTATCCGTGAATCCCGTCCGGTCCTTCTTTTCCCGATAAGAGCGGGTATGGGGTTTTAACAGATATCCAGCCGATTCCTCTTCATAAATACTGCGG
>CAVCTH010000098.1:0-7440 GCA_963604695.1 Clostridiales bacterium
TGCGCATCGCACATCTGTGCCTGACGGATCATATGGACTATGATTATGTGGAAGACGGGCTGTGTTTTGAATTTGACCCCAAACTATATTTGCAGCAGCTCACAGCCTTACGTTCCCGTTACCAGGATCAGATTGATCTCAACATTGGCATTGAGCTGGCCTTCAGCCTTATTTAAGCAAGCGGCACCATAATCTGATCTTTTCCTACCCCTTTGACTTCGTCATCGGTTCCATCCACCTGGTGAATGGAAAAGACCCGTACTATCCTTCTTATTTTGAAGGCCGGGAAGAACGGGAAGGGTATCTGGAATATTTTGAATGCTGTCTGCAGAATCTGGAAGCTTACTGTAATTTTGATACGCTGGGCCACCTTGACTATGTGGTACGATACGGCCCTAATCAGAACCGGGATTATCACTATGCACAGTATCAGGAAATCCTGGACGCCATTCTGAAATATCTGGTAAAGAAAGACATCGGTCTGGAAGTCAATACCGGCGGTTTTAAATACGGACTCGGTACCACCAACCCCTGTCCGGAAATCATCCGCCGTTACAAAGAACTGGGCGGAAAAATCATTACCCTTGGTTCCGACGCCCACGAGCCCAAATATCTGGCTTATGAATTTGACAGAGCAGCAGAGTTGATCCGTTCCTGCGGATTTTCTTCTTATTACATTTTCAAAAACCGGATTCCGATGGAATTGCCATTATAATTTACCTATGGAAACGCCAAAAAGCCTTTGAAGGATGTTTATTCCCTCAAAGGCTTTTCCTATTTTCAATTCTTTTATTATCCGATAATGGTGCCGCCTCCGGCCACATATTCTCCATCATAGAATACAACTGCCTGTCCCGGCGTCACTGCACGAACCGGCTCATCAAAGACGCATTCCACTTCATCCGGTCCCACCATACGCGCTGTGCACATGGCACCGCCATGGTTGTAACGGATTTTTGCAAGGAAACGCCGTTCTCCGTCAAGCTCCGGAATGCTCATCCAGTTCAAACGATTGGCACGAAGCGTAGTGCTGAATACCGCATCTGCCTCTCCGATGACCACTTCCCCCGTCTCCGGACGAATCTCCGTAACCACAACCGGCCGGCCCATGGCAAGCCCAAGGCCTTTCCGCTGTCCGATGGTATAATGCGTGATTCCTTTATGCTTTCCGATGACCGTACCATCTTCCCACACAAAGTTTCCTTCCGGAATCTTTCTTCCGGAATTTTCCTCAATAAAATGGGCATAGTCGCCATCCGGCACAAAACAGATTTCCTGGCTGTCCGGTTTATGAGCCACTGGAAGTCCTACTTCTTCCGCAAAAGCGCGGATCTGGTCCTTCGTATAAGCGCCTACCGGCATCAGCGTATGAGACAGCTGCTGCTGGGTCAGATTATAAAGGGCGTAAGTCTGATCCTTGGCTGCCGTGGCAGAATTTTTAATGGCATACCGGCCATTGGGCAGATGTTCAATCTGTGCATAGTGACCGGTCGCAATATAGTCTGCTCCAATATCGAGACTTCGTTTCAGCAGGGATTCCCATTTTACATAACGGTTGCAGGCAATACAGGGATTCGGTGTACGGCCCTGTAAATACTCGTCCATAAAATAGTCGATGACCCGCTCCTTGAAATCCTGCTTGAAATTCATGACATAGTAGGGAATTTCCAGTCTGGACGCCACTCTTCTGGCATCATCCACCGCGGAGAGGCCACAGCATCCGCCGTTTGCCTCCACCTGATCCGGATCTTCATCCTGCCAGATCTGCATGGTAACTCCCCATACTTCATAACCCTGCTTCTGAAGAAGCCAGGCCGCCACGGAAGAGTCTACGCCGCCGGACATTCCGACAACGACCTTCTTTTTCTCCATTTTAGTATTCTTCCTCTTCTTCTCCCTCATGGATGTCGGACTTCGGTTTCTTCAGTCCTTCAATCTTAATGTGGTTCTTCTCTGCGTAATCCCACAGTGCTGCATGGATCGCTTCCTCTGCCAGCAGGGAGCAGTGTACTTTTACAGGCGGAAGTCCGTCAAGTGCTTCCATAACTGCTTTATTGGTAACTTCCAGAGCTTCGTAGATGCTCTTTCCTTTTACCAGCTCTGTTGCCATGCTGCTGGTGGCAACTGCAGCGCCGCAACCGAAGGTTTTGAATTTTACGTCACGGATGATCTGATTCTCATCAATATCAAAGTAGATTCTCATGATATCGCCGCATTTTGCATTTCCTACGGTACCAACTCCGCTGGCATTCTCGATCTCTCCTACGTTTCTCGGATTCTGGAAATGATCCATTACTTTATCACTATACATAATTTTTCCTCTTTTCTAAAATACTCCGCCGGTCAGACCACCGATCTTATTTCTGTTTTTTGATGAAATCTTCGTAAAGCGGAGACATGCTTCTCAGTCTTGCTACGATCTTCTTAATGCACTCTACTACGTAGTCAATATCTTCCAGAGTGGTCTCCTCGCTTAAGGTCAGACGCAGAGAGCCGTGTGCGATCTCATGCGGCAGTCCGATAGCAAGAAGAACGTGGGACGGATCCAGAGATCCTGATGTACAGGCAGATCCACTGGAACCACAGATTCCATCCATATCCAGCATGATCAGAAGGGACTCACCCTCTACAAACTGGAAGCTGAAGTTTGCATTGTTCGGCAGACGATCCGTTCTGTGTCCGTTCAGTCTGGTGTACGGAACCTCAGCCAGTACGCGGTCGATCAGGTGATTTCTCAGCTCGATCTCTTTTGCAGTACGCTCTTTCATGGTTCTTGCTGCGCGCTCTGCTGCCACGCCATATCCTACGATACCCGGTACATTCTCAGTACCTGCACGTCTCTTTCTCTCCTGTGCTCCACCGTGAACGAAGCTTCTGATCTTCACGCCTTTACGGATGTACAGGAAACCGATTCCTTTCGGTCCGTTCAGTTTGTGTCCGCTGGAACTTAACATATCAATGTTCAGCTCATCTACATTAATAGGAAGCTGTCCATATGCCTGTACTGCGTCTGTGTGGAACAGAATGCCGTGTTTCTTAGCGATTTCACCAATCTCTTTAATCGGCTGAATGGTTCCGATCTCGTTGTTTGCAAACATGACGCTGATCAGAATCGTGGTCGGGCGGATAGCCTTCTCCAGTTCGTCAAGTTTTACTTTACCAAACTCATCCACATCTACATAGGTTACTTCAAAACCATGTTTTTCCAGCCAGTCGCCGGTATGAAGAATGGCATGATGCTCAATCTTCGTGGTAATGATGTGATTTCCTTTTGCTTTATATGCCTCAGCGGTTGCTTTCAGCGCCCAGTTATCGGACTCGCTGCCGCCTGCGGTGAAATAGATCTCCTCCGGACTTGCTCCCAGAGTCTTTGCAATCTTCTCTCTTCCTGCTGTAATGGCTTCTTTGCTCTTCTGTGAAAAGCTGTATACGCTGGACGGGTTGCCATACATCTCTGTAAAATAAGGAAGCATTGCCTCTACTACTTCCGGTGCTGTCTTTGTGGTTGCCGCATTATCAAGATAAATCAGCTTTTTCTCTTCGCTCATATCCAATCACTCCTTTTTCTCACAACATGAACCTGGAATCTGACGTTTCTTCTGTACTTCCCTGCTTTCTTCCAGCAGTTCGCTCAGTTTTATCTCATCCACTGTCCGGTTGATACTGTCATTAATCCGCTGCCATACATATTTTGTCACACATACGTCGGAACCGTCACATCCGCTGTTGTTCTGAATGCCCGGGCAGTCCACCGGGTCAAGATTTCCTTCCAGCGCACGGAGGATATCTCCTACAGAAATCTCTTCCACCGGACGTCCCGGTATATAACCGCCGCACGCACCGCGCACACTGGTGACCAAGCCCGCTTTCCGAAGCTTCGCAATGAGCTGCTCCAGATAGCTCTCCGATATGTGTTGTCTGGCTGCAATACTTGCAATTGATGCCGGTTCTTTTTCCGAATTCAATGCCAGATCTATCATGGCGCGAAGACCGTAGCGTCCTTTTGTGGACAGCTTCATAATCATCACCCCGTTCTAATTCCGAGTATTTTTGTCGGATTTCGCTATTGATAATATCATTCCAATTACGTTCTGTCAAGCACCCATTCTGAATATATTTTGTAAAAAAAGAACCGCATTACGGTTCGCAGTTATGCATATAAGTGGAAATAACAGACTGTGAACTATAGCGGAACGGCTGTTTCCTATGAGATCTTCTTCCTTTTTTCAGGGTACCCTGATCCTGACCATCTCTGGTCTTTTGATTAAATTTTTAGGATTCTTCTATAAAGTATTCCTGGCACAGGCCCTGGGTGCGGAAGGGATGGGCATCTATCAGCTTATTTTTCCCGTATTTGCCGTCTGCCATTCTCTGACTTCCTCCGGGCTTGAAGTGGCAGTCTCCCGCTTCACTGCAAGGTCACGCGGCCGTGAGCAGTCGGACTATCTCTGTGCCGGACTGTTTCTGACTTTAACGTCTTCTCTGGCCGCAGGCCTGATCCTCTGGACCCGGTCTGATTTTATCGCTCTGGTACTGCTTCACGAGGAAAGATGCGCGCCTCTCTTAAAAATTCTGGCAGTCACCATTCCTCTGGCAGGCTTTCACGGCTGCTTTTCCGGATTCTGTCTGGGCCGGAAAAATGCTTCTCTGCCTGCCCTTTCCCAGCTTGCGGAGCAGACCGTCCGCATTGGATCTGTCTGGGTTCTGTATCACATTTTTCTGCAGGAAGGCCTGGAAATCACACCTATGCTTGCCACCGCAGGTCTGCTCACCGGAGAAATCGCATCGGTTCTCTTCATGCTCACCTTTGCCGCCAATAAGACTCTGCTGCCCTCAGGCCTGTCCACCTGCTTTCACCGGTGCCGGACGCTGCTCACCATGGCCATTCCCGTCACCGCCAGCCGTGTAAGCCTGACACTGCTGCAAAGTGTGGAAGCGGTACTGATTCCCCTGTCGCTCCGGCAGTCCGGTCTCTCTGCCGCCGAAGCTTTGAGTCTGTACGGAATCCTTACTGGTATGTCCCTGTCTTTCCTGCTCTTTCCCAATGCAGTCACCGCGTCTTTGTCCGCCATGCTGCTACCGGTAGTATCGGAGGAGCAGGCAAAAGGAAATATGCAGAAAATCTCCCAAGCCATCGAATATACCCTTCTCTTCGGTATGAACATTGGCATTCTCTGCATGGGAATTTTCCTGTATTTCGGAAAAGAACTAGGTACGCTGTGTTTTCACCAGCCTCTGGCCGGAGAATTCTTGCAGACCCTGGCATGGATCTGTCCTTTCCTCTATCTGTCCGGAAACTTAAGCAGTATTCTTCACGGACTCGGGAAAACTTCTGTTACTTTTTTCAACCAGCTGGCCGCCCTGCTGGTCCGGATTTTCTGTATTGTGCTCTTCGTTCCCCTTACCGGCATCCAGGGAGTTCTGTGGGGCATTCTGGCCGGAGAACTTCTCCTGTCCTTTCTTGGCATCCGATCCATTGCCGCCTACGTCACTCCTTCCATCGGCCTCGACGCCTATGTGCTGAAACCTGCCGCTGCCATGCTCTTATCTGTAGGAGGAATTCATATGCTCAAACCCGCCGCCAGTATCTTCGGCCTGTTCCTGCAAATTGCATTGATGTGTCTTGGATATGTACTTCTTTTACTTTCCTTTGGTATCTGGAAACTGCTGCGTCCACTTTTTTGCGTCAAAGCGTCAAAGTAATGTATTTACAATCAGAAAAAACTATATTATAATGAAACGCAGTAATGCAAACACACGAAGGAGACTGTTATGGGATTCACATTTAACAAAAAGCTGCCGATCCCCAAGGAAATCAAGGCCATGTACCCGCTTTCCGAGAGATGTGCAGCGTTAAAAGCACAGAGAGATAAAGAAATCGCCGATGTTATCACCGGAAAAGACGACCGTTTTCTGATTATCGTCGGACCATGTTCCGCAGACAACGAGACGGCCGTTATGGATTACCTGCACCGTCTGGTTCCGATCCAGGAGCAGATCAAAGACAAATGTATTATCATTCCGCGTATCTACACCAACAAGCCGAGAACCACCGGCGAAGGATACAAGGGAATGGTTCATCAGCCGGACCCGGAAGCAGCTCCGGATCTTCTGGAGGGCCTTATTGCCATCCGTAAACTTCATATTCGCAACATTGAGGAGACCGGACTGACCGCAGCAGACGAGATGCTCTATCCGGAAAACTGGTGGTATCTGGCAGACCTGCTTTCCTATGTTGCCGTAGGCGCCCGTTCCGTAGAGGACCAGCAGCATCGTATGACCGTCAGCGGATTCGACGTACCGGCGGGTATGAAGAACCCGACCAGCGGCGATATGACCGTTATGCTCAACTCCGTTGTTGCTGCTCAGCATGCGCATTCCTTTATTTACAGAGGATGGGATGTGGATACTTCCGGCAACCCGCTTGCCCACACCGTACTTCGCGGTGCTGTCAACAAACGCGGACAGGTGCTTCCGAACTATCACTATGAAGATCTCCGTCTGCTCAGCGAGCTGTACGCAGAGAAAAACCTGAAAAACCCGGCATGCGTGGTTGACACTAACCACTCCAACTCCAACAAGCAGTATCTGGAGCAGATCCGTATTGCCAAAGAGGTACTTCACAGCCGCCGCTACAGCGACGACATCCACAAACTGGTCAAAGGTCTGATGATCGAGAGCTACATCGAAGATGGCAGCCAGAAGATCCATGATCATGTTTATGGAAAATCCATCACTGATCCCTGCCTTGGCTGGGAGAAGACCGAGCGTCTTCTGTATGAGATTGCAGAGACCTGCTAAAAACAAAGCCGAACTTTCAAAAAGATCCACGCCGCATTTCCGGCATGGATCTTTTTTATTTTCTCTTATTTCACATGCTTCTGAATAAAATCCAGCACAATTTTTCTTGTCTCTTCATAGGCATTGGCTGTCTCAAACCGGCGTTCCGGGTGCCACTGCAGTGCCAGAATCTTCATTTCGTCCGATCCATAGGCTTCCACCACATGATTTTCCCGGTCAATAGCCAGCGGCTCAAAGCAGGGTGCCAGCCCTTCCTCATAGATACAGTCGGAATGGTAATTATTGACCCAGATATTCCGCTGTTCTTTTACCAGCCACACCTGATGATCCATACCTCTCGTTCTGGTCACCGGGAGTCTGGGATGATACCAGAGTTTTCCGCCGAACATGACATTGATGTACTGCATACCCCGGCAGGTGGCGATAATGGGAATTCCATGTGCCACACAGTAATGGATCACCTGTTCCTCCATCCGGTCACGATTGGGCTGCAGTTCATCCTCATGGGGCCGGTCGTACATAGACGGTGGCAGAGAACCGCCTCCCACCACAATGAGCAGATCTCGCTTCTTATTAAAAATCATCTCCACATTCTTGGTGAAATTGGAAATGGTCTTGGGAATAAAGCCCAGTAATTCA
>CAVCTH010000099.1:0-7399 GCA_963604695.1 Clostridiales bacterium
TATGCACATGTTACCTTCTTCTTCAACGGCGGTGTCGAGCAGCCGAATGAGGGAGAGGACCGTATCCTTGTAAAATCCCCGAAGGTTGCTACCTATGACCTGCAGCCGGAGATGAGCGCTTACGAAGTATGCGACCGTCTGTGCGAAGCAATTCGTTCTGATAAATACGACGTAATTATCATCAACTTTGCAAACCCGGATATGGTAGGACATACCGGAGTTGAGGCAGCAGCAATCAAAGCCATCGAAGTAGTCGATGAGTGCGTAGGAAAAGCTGTTGCAGCGCTGAAAGAAGTAGATGGACAGATGTTTATCTGTGCAGACCACGGAAATGCAGAGCAGCTGGTAGATTATGAGACCGGCGAGCCGTATACCGCACATACCACGAACCCGGTTCCGTTTATTCTGGTCAATGCAGATCCGGCATACAAACTGCGTGAGGGCGGATGCCTGGCAGATATTATCCCGACCCTTCTGGAACTGATGGGAATGGAACAGCCTGCAGAGATGACAGGAAAATCTCTGCTTGTAAAATAAGGTAGGAGCTATTTTTATGATACTTGAGATGAGACGTGCCCTGGAAGAACTGGGAAAAGGTGAAAATCAGGGATACCGCAAGTTGTATAATGCAACATATGAAGATGTATACTGCAGAAACCTGCTGATTCTTCAGAATGAGAAGCAGGCTGTAGATTTTATGGAGACTTTTTATACCGCGCTTTTCGAAAATGTGGGGGATCTGGCAATTCCGGAGCAGCCGGAGCGCTGGTTCTGGCAGAAATATTATCAGGAGATGAGAAAGGTATATCATCATCTGCTCAGTGCACAGGTAAAAGGACAGCACTGCGGGAAGAGTTCACTGGCTGCAGTTCCGGCAGCGCTGCCGCTTCTGCACAGAATTCTTCTGATGATGTCCCTCCGGGATGAATTTTCTGAAAAAGAAATTTCCGAGATTTTTGGACTTGCGGAGGAGAAAGTGGAGACGGAGCTCGGGAAGGTGAAGACCCTTCTGCCGAACCTGACGAAAAATCAGCCGGAAAGCGCAGCAGTGTATACTGGTGACTGGAGAGTATTGATTGCCGCAGCATTCCGTCAGGTGCTGACTGCGGAATCCGATCAGTGGGTAGACAGTGTTTATGAGCATGCAGCAAACGCAGCAGGCATAAAGGCAGAGGATGCTTCTGCAAAAGCAGATGATTTTGATTATTTTGTAGCGGATGTGGAAGTAGAGCCTGAAACACCCAAGAAGAAAAAGGAAGCCCCGGTGGTAGAAGAACCGGAGGAGGACGAGGAAGACGACTACGACGTTGACGATGAAGACGACGAGGATGAGGAAGACGACTACGACGTTGACGATGAGGATGATGACGAGGATGAGGATGAAGACGAAGATGACGATGAAGAAGATGACCGTTATGACTGGGATCTGGAAGATGATAACCGGAAAATGGTGATTGTAGGCGTGATTCTTGCAATCGTTATTATCGCAGTGGTTGGATTTGGTGTGAAAACATTCCTGGACAAGAGCAAGGGAAATGGAGCGGCCGTATCCACTGAACAGGAAGCAGAGGATGACCAGGAAGGTGATGCAGAACTGGTCATCCGTGGTGATGGTGACAGCAGTTCCGATGACAGCAGCGAGACAGAGGATCAGCAGGAAGAGGAGACCGATGCTTCTTCAGAAGAGACTACAGAAGAAGAGCAGCCGGCTGAGGAAGCTGAGTCTGCGGAGCCGGAGACTGTAAACATGAAAGTTACTCCCAGCTCGGTGAACGTCCGCAGTGAAGCAAGTACGGACAGCAGCATTGTGACGAAAGTGAAGAGCGGTGAAATCGTAGAGGTACTGGGGGATATTACCCAGGAATGGGTGCAGATCCGCTGTACATCACAGGATGGAAAAGAAGGCTATGTAAAGTCTGAGTTTCTGGCCGCAGCTGAGTAATCAGAACCGAATAGAAGCAGAAGAACCTGCTCATACTAACAAAAACAGTATGAGGAGGTTCTTTTTTATGAATCTGTACCTGCCAATTACCTATATTTATGCAAGAGAAATCCTGGATTCCAGAGGAAATCCTACCGTGGAGGCGGAGGTCGTGTTGGACGGCATTCACAAGGGCCGGGCGTCAGTTCCTTCAGGGGCGTCGACCGGGCATTTTGAAGCAGTGGAGCTGCGGGACGGACAGGAGCGATTCCTGGGACTGGGCGTAGAGAAAGCCGTTTCCAATGTAAATACGAAGATTGCCAATGTGCTGTTGGGCGAAAATGCACTGAATCAGGGATATATTGACCATCTGCTCATCGATGCGGACGGTACGGAAAATAAGTCCAATCTGGGAGCCAATGCCATTCTGGCGGTGTCCATGGCGGTGGCGAAAGCAGCGGCGGCAGCTCTGGGTGTGCCGCTTTATCAGTATCTGGGAGGAATCCGGACGGATATCATGCCGGTGCCCATGATGAATGTGCTGAACGGGGGACGTCATGCAGCTAATTCCCTGGATTTTCAGGAGTTTATGATTATGCCGGTGGGGGCCTGCTGTTTCCGGGAAGGACTCCGCATGGGTGTGGAGGTGTATCATAAACTAAAACTGCTGCTTGTGAAAGAAGGTCTTTCCACTGCCGTGGGAGACGAAGGCGGATTTGCCCCGGATCTGAAAAATGCAGAGGAAGCCTTCTGGTATTTAAAAGAGGCCGTGGAGGAAGCGGGCTATGAGCCGGGAAGGGATTTTGTATTTGCCATGGATGCAGCAGCCAGCGAACTGGTGGGCGAGAAGACCGGCCGGTATGAATTTCCGGGAGAGGCGGAAGAAAGCGGGCATCTGGTGAGCAGAAGCGCGGAAGAACTTATTGATTATTATGAAGAACTGGCGGAGAAATATCCGTTGGTATCCGTGGAGGACGGGCTTTCTGAGGATGACTGGGATGGATGGCAGCTTATGACGGAGCGGCTGGGAGAGAAGCTGCAGCTGGTGGGGGATGATCTCTTTGTGACCAATACAAAACGCCTGGCCAGTGGTATCCAGCTGAGCGCCGCCAACGCCATTTTGATCAAACTCAATCAGATTGGTACATTGACGGAAGCTTTGGACGCCATCCATATGGCACACCGGGCGGGATACCGGACGATTATTTCCCATCGAAGCGGAGAGACCAGCGAGAGCATGATCGCAGATCTCGCTGTAGCAGTGGGAGCCGGACAGATCAAGACAGGGGCTCCCTGCCGGGCGGAACGGACGGAAAAATATAATCAGCTGTTGCGGATTCAGGAAGAACTGGGAGAACTGGCTTCCTATCGAAATCCATTTGCAGAAGAGTGACGGATTATGGATTGCATTCTGAGCCGGGACTTGGTACACTGAATAGCGGTAACAGTTACGAGGAGAGAAATCTATGAGAAAAATCATACTGGCTTCCGGCTCGCCGAGACGGAAGGAACTGCTGACACAGGTCGGAATTTCATTTGAGATCGTGAAAGCAGAGGGAGAAGAAATCATTACCACCACAGTACCGGAGGAGGCGGTGAAGGAACTGTCCCGGCAGAAAGCGCGGGAAGTGGCAGCCCGGACCGATGGAGATGTGGTGATTGGAGCAGATACAGTGGTCGCAGCCGACCATGAGATTCTGGGAAAACCAAAGGATGAGGAGGACGCCGTGCGGATGATCCGGATGCTGCAGGGACGGTCTCATCAGGTGTTGACCGGAGTGACCGTCATTTTACGGGATGGAACGCAGAAAAAAGAACTCTGTTTTGCGGAGACGACCCATGTGCATGTCTATCCTATGACAGAGGAACAGATCCGGGACTATGTGGCAAGCGGAGAACCCATGGATAAGGCGGGAGCCTACGGAATTCAGGGACTGTTCGCAGCTTATGTGTCCGGCATTGAAGGAGATTATAATAACGTGGTAGGGCTTCCGGTGGGGAGGCTCTGCCAGGAGGTGCTGGCTCAGGGCATTGACCTGAGAAAGTAACAGGAGATAAAGGAGAATAACATGAGATTTGTAGTACAGAGAGTGACCCACGCATCCGTGACCGTGGAAGGAACTGTCATTGGAAAGATCGGACAGGGATTTATGGTGCTGATCGGTGTATCCGATGAGGATACGAAAGAAACCGCAGATAAAATGGTGAAAAAACTGCTGGGACTCCGCATTTTTGAGGATGAGAACGGCAAGACTAATCTGGATTTACATACAGTAGGCGGAAGCCTCCTTCTGATTTCCCAGTTTACCCTGTATGCGGACTGTAAGCACGGCAACCGCCCCAGTTTTATTAAGGCCGGAAAGCCGGATATGGCAAATGAAATGTATGAATACATCATTGCAAAATGCCGGGAACAGGTAGAAACCGTGGAGACCGGAGAGTTCGGAGCGGACATGAAAGTAGAGCTTTTAAATGACGGACCATTTACCATTCTTCTGGATTCCGATCAGCTTGCATAAATGGGGAATCTATGGTAAAGTGTTGACAGAGTAAGCGGACGGTGAGAGTATGCAAACTGTACCGCAAAGAAACGATAGAGGTGCTATATGAAGCGTGTATTACTGAAACTGAGCGGTGAGGCTCTCGCGGGCGAGAAGCACACCGGTTTTGACGAGGCAACCTGCGTACAGGTGGCAAAACAGGTAAAGGAAGTATGCGACAGCGGCGTACAGGTAGGCGTTGTTATCGGCGGCGGTAACTTCTGGCGTGGAAGAACCAGCGAGAACATTGATCGTACCAAATCCGACCAGATCGGAATGCTGGCAACGGTTATGAACTGTATTTATGTATCTGAGATTTTCCGCAGTGTCGGCATGAAGACGAAAGTATTTACCCCGTTTACCATGGGACCGATGGCAGAGATGTTTACCAAGGACGCAGCAGTGGAGTGTCTGGAGAACGGTGTGGTAACCTTCTTCGCAGGCGGAACCGGACATCCGTATTTCTCTACGGATACCACCACAACGCTCAGAGCTATTGAGATTGAAGCAGATGTCATCCTTCTGGCAAAAGCAGTTGACGGTATCTATGACAGCGATCCGAAGCTGAACCCGGATGCGAAGAAATATGATGAGATTTCCATTCAGACGGTCATTGACCAGAAGCTTGGGGTTATGGACCTGACCGCTTCTATTATGTGCATGGAGAACAAGATGCCCATGATGGTATTCGGATTAAATGAAGAGAACAGCATTGTGAATACATTAAAAGGAAAATTTTCCGGAACGAAAGTAACGGTTTAAAGGGAGGACTTATTGATGGACGAGAGATTACAGGTATATGAGAGCAAAATGACCAAATCCTACGAGGCGCTGGGAAGAGATCTGGCAGCAATCCGTGCAGGACGTGCCAACCCGCATGTACTGGATAAGATCAAAGTAGATTATTACGGAACACCGACCCCGCTGCAGCAGGTTGGAAACATTTCCGTTCCGGAGGCAAGAATCATCCAGATTCAGCCGTGGGAAAAGAAAATGATCAAAGAGATCGAGAAAGCAATTATGACTTCTGAGCTGGGTATCAACCCGACCAACGATGGTTCTTCCATCCGCCTGGTATTCCCGGAGCTGACCGAGGAGCGCAGAAAGGTGCTGGCAAAGGATGTGAAGAAGAAAGGTGACGAGGCAAAGGTCGCTATCCGTAACATCCGTCGTGATGCAAACGAAGCATTCAAGAAAATGAACAAGAACAATGAGCTGACCGAGGACGATCAGAAAGATCTGGAGACCAAGGTGCAGAAGATGACGGACAAATACATTGCCGACATCGACAAAGCCATTGAAGAGAAGACAAAAGAGATTATGACCGTATAAGGCATGCGGTGAGGGAGGCTGCTGTCGGAATGGAGAAAGTGTGGGGAATGTTACGCTTTCTTCCCGGCGGCAGCCTAAAATACGTTTTAAGGAAATGTGGAGGATAAAACCATGAAGATTCCGCAGCATGTGGCCATTATTCTGGACGGCAACGGACGCTGGGCAAAGGCAAAGGGAATGCCTCGTAATTATGGACATGTCCAGGGTGCAAAAAATGTGGAGAGAATCTGTGAAGACGCATATAATATGGGGATTAAATATCTGACCGTCTATGCTTTTTCCACGGAGAACTGGAAGCGCAGCAAGGACGAAGTAGACGCGCTTATGACACTGCTTCGTAACTATATGAAGACCTGCGTCAAGACTGCAAAGAAAAATCATATGAAAGTCCGCGTCATCGGTGACAAGACCGGACTGGCACAGGATATTCAGGACAGTATTGCCAACCTGGAAGAGGAGTCCAAAGATCAGGATGGCCTGAATTTTACCATTGCCATCAACTACGGAAGCCGCGATGAGATCCGCAGAGCCGTAACGAAGATTGTGGAGAAGGGCATCCGTCCGGAGGACATTACGGAGGAGACCATTTCTGACCATCTGGATACGGCAGGCATCCCGGACCCGGATCTTCTGATCCGTACCAGCGGCGAACTGCGCCTGTCTAATTATCTTATGTGGCAGCTGGCGTATACGGAATTTTATTTTACAGATGTGCCGTGGCCTGATTTTGACAAGGCAGAACTGGAAAAAGCCATTGAAAAATATAACGGCAGAGATCGTCGTTATGGGGGAGTGAAGGAAGAATGAAAGCATTTTTAACCAGACTGGGAAGCGGTATCCTTCTGGTAGCCATTATTCTTGTGACCTGTGCCTATGGCAGCTGGCCGCTCTGGATTGCCGTGACACTGGCAGGATTCGTGGGATTGCATGAATTTTACCGGGCGCTGGATATTCAGAAAAATGACCTGCTCTGGTGGCTCGGCATGATCGGGACCGCCATGTGGGCATTTCTGGAATGGATTGTCTGCGGCGGCGCATCAGCCGGAAAAGAAAATCTGTGGATGACCATGGTCATTGCGCTTTTGATGTTTCTGGCGGCTTATGTATTTTCTTTTCCGAAATACGATACCCAGAAGATTACGGAAGCATATTTTGGCATTCTGTATGTGCCGGTCATGTTAAGCTTTATTTACCAGACCCGGATGCTGGAGGACGGTTTTCAGCTGGTATGGCTGATCTTCTTAAGCGCCTGGGGATGTGATACCTGTGCGTACTGCACCGGTGTACTCATTGGAAAACACAAACTGGCTCCGGTGTTAAGTCCGAAGAAATCCATCGAGGGCGCTATCGGCGGCGTGGTGGGGGCAGCACTTCTCGGCGCCTTATTTGGTGCACTGGCAGACGGAGATCCGGGACTTTACGGAGCGATCTGCGGAGTGGGAGCAGCAGCATCCCAGATCGGTGATCTGGCGGCGTCAGCGGTAAAGAGACAGCACGGTATCAAGGACTATGGAACGCTCATTCCGGGACACGGCGGTATTCTGGACCGGTTTGACAGTGTCATTGTAACCGCACCCATGATTTATATTCTGGCATTATATTTTAA
>CAVCTH010000100.1:0-7378 GCA_963604695.1 Clostridiales bacterium
ACCACATACAGTGCTTCTTCAAACAGACAGATCTTCTCTCCCAGATAGGGATAATCCCCGCAGATAATACCGATATCAATCGAACCATCTGTCAGCTTCTGGATCAGTACATCACTCGAATTGGATACGGTCCTGATTTGAAGCTGATCATAATTTTCTTCATATGCTTTCAGGATCTTAGGCATATGAAGACGAGCAAAGGAATTCGGAATTCCGATCTTCAGAAGCGGCTTGAAACCTGTCGTCTCTGCAAAATGCTCCTCAATATCCTTCATAAAATCCAGCATGATATTTGCCTTTCTCACGAGATACTGCCCTTCCTCTGTAAATATAACGCCTTTACTGCTCCGCCTGACAATCTGCACATTCCACTCTGACTCCATAGCCTGAATCCGTTTGGTCAGTGCGGACTGTGTCATATAGAGTACCTCTGCCGCTTTCGTCATACTCCGGCTCTCATACAGGACCGTCAGAATTTTCCAGTCGATGTTCTTCATCGTGCCCCCTGTTCTTCCAGGCTGCTTTCTGCTCAATATAAGAGATAAAATCCGCCAGTGTTTCCGTGATCCTCTTCTCCTTGGAATACAAAAACCAGGTATTACGTACCACCGGACTTCCATCTCTGTGCATCAGCGGCTGCAGCGTAAGTCCATACTGATTTTCGAACCGATCCGGAAGAAAGCAGATCGTATATCCCAGTCCCTTCTGTATAAGCTGCCATGCCACATCAATATAGCCTACCACCATACTGCCCGGCGGATCCATCTGAAACTGTTCCTTCCACCATCCGTCCAGAATCTCCAGCGTCTTCTCATTGGTCTTGTACCCAATCCTCTGAAGTCCCGGCAGTGCCGTAAGCTCTGTCGGTTCTTTCGTCACCAGATAAGCCGGATTCTTTCCCACCAGCAGCCGGTTCACTTCACCCTCATAGTCCCCCCGGACAAATCCCACATCAATGGAGCCCTCCAGCATCTTGCGGAACAGAATATTGCTCTGCTCACTGATTACATTAAAATTCACATTCGGATGGCTGATGCGGTAAGGAATCATAAGATCCGTAAGCGTATATTTGTTATAGGTGTAAGAAGAGCCTATCGTAATCATGCTCTCACTGTTTTCCCGGAACTCCAGCAGCGTATCCTTCGTTTTTTTCAGAAAAGAAAGATATTCCCCTGCCTGTTTTGCAAGGTATTCTCCCTCTTTCGTAAAAGAAAGCCCCTTGGAAGTGCGATTCACAATGGTAACCTGAAACTCTTCTTCAATGTGCTGCAGCCGCTTCGTCAGTGAAGGCTGTGTCATATACAGCAGATTGGCCACCTTCGTCATATTGGGATTCTGATACAGTTCATGCAGAATCTCCCAGTCCGAATCTTTCATCTTCTGTTCCCCTCTTTCCCGTATCCTGACTTATTGTAAAAATTTTATCACATATTTTTCAGGCACTCAACAGAAAAGAGGGACCGTCTTTCTTTTTATCGGATTTTCCGGATCGTTTCCAGAATGTAGTCTGTCAGCTCTGCTGCACTGGCATCTTCCGGCATGGTCGTCAATACCACCTTCTTCTCTGTCTCGGTACAGATGGAAAGAGCTTCGTCCAGAATCCGGCTGCGTTCTGCATAACCGATATGGATCATCATCTGGCCCATTGCACGGATCAGGCTGCAGGGATTTGCATACGGTCCCCTTCCATGGGACATCAGATACGGTGCAGTTCCATGAATTGCCTCAAATAATGCATATTTGTTTCCGATATTGGATGAGCACGCATTTCCAAGTCCACCTGCATGTTCTGCTGCCACATCTGTTACGATATCGCCATACAGATTCGGCAGAACTACTACTTCCATTCCTTCCGTGAATGCCGGGTCCATCATTTTAGCGCACATAGCGTCTACCAGTTTCTCCTGCACCTCAATTTCCGGATATTCTTCTCCTACCCGGCGGACGGTCTGTACAAAATTACCGTCTACCAGTTTTACAATATTGGCTTTTGTTACAACCGTAACATTTTTCTTTCCATTCTTTCTTGCAAATTCAAAAGCAGCCCTGGCAATGCGCTCGCTTCCCTGTTTTGTCTGTACCTTGAAGTCTACGGCCAGATCCTCGTCTACCTGGATTCCTTTATTTCCCCAGATATACTCTCCCTCGATATTCTCACGGAAGAAGGTCCAGTCAATCTTTTTGTCCGGAATCTTAATAGGGCGGACTGCTGCAAACAGTTCCAGTTTTCTCCGAAGCAGGCTGTTTGCACTGACCAGATTCGGAAGTCCGTCTCCTGCACGCGGTGTTACCATAGGTCCTTTCACCAGTACATGGCATTTCTTCACTTCTTCCAGTACCTCTTCCGGAAGACTCTCCATTTTTGCCACACGGTTTTCAATAGTCATTCCTTCGATGGTCCGAAGTTCAATTTTTCCTGACTGAATTTCCTCTCCCAGAAGTTCATTTACAATACGAAGGGCCTGCTCCATAAGGATCGGACCTACGCCGTCGCCCGGCAGAATACCTATGATAATTTTATCAAGTTTGGAAAAATCTGTAACCTCAGAGCCTTCTTTCATCCGCTCGATTCTCTCATACTCGTTCTGAATCAGTTCACCAAACTTTTCCTGTGCAATTCTTGTGTTCTCTGCTTTTCCGCTCATGTTCGTTCCTCCTATGCGTTCTGCTCAGCAATCTGTTTTTTCAGATATCTTAACTGTCCGCCGCTTAATACAACTTCAATCTCATTGTCCGTCAGATCCAGTTTCACCTGGAATATAAAATTTTTCGTTTTATCCTTTACCAGAACCGTTCTTGTGGGAATCTGCTCTAACAGATCTTCGATCTCCAGTTCATCTCCCTGGTCGATTTTCTCATAGGTCGACGGATCGTCAAACAGCATGGGAATAATTCCGTGGTTGACCAGATTTCCCTTATGGATACGTGCAATACTCTTGGCAATGACACATTTTACTCCCAGATACATGGGATTGATGGCTGCATGTTCTCTGGATGAACCCTGTCCATAGTTCTCTCCACCTACGATAATGGAGCTTCCCAGTTCTTTGGCGCGGGCTGCAAAGTCCGGTGCGTAGCGATGATAACAATACTGGGACATCAGCGGAATATTGGATCTCATACTGGAGAATTCCGCGCTGGCCGGAGTGATATCGTCGGTAGAAACATTGTCCAGTGTCTTCAGACTCACCGGCACACACAGATGCGCTTTCGGTTCTTCCGGCACCGGAAGGAACTTGATATTCGGGCCTTTTACGATCTCCACTTTCTTCGCTTCTTCCAACGGAAGCGGCGGAATAATCATGGAATCATCCACCAGATAAGTCTCCGGTTCATGAATCTCTGCCAGTTTCTTTACCTCTTCTCCCATGACATCTTCTGCGGAAGCAAAGGTTCCCAGAATTGCTGTCGCAGCTGCGCTCTCCGGGCTGACCAGATAAATTTCTGCTGTAGGATTTCCGGCTCTTCCTTTAAAGTTTCTGTTGGAAGTACGTACTGCAACGCCTTTCGTAGCCGGGGTCTGTCCAATGGCGCAGCAGGGACCGCAGGCAATCTCCAGCATCCGGACGCCTGCCTGAAGGAGAATATCCACATAGCCGTCCCGCAGCAGTTCTCTGTAGGTCTGTTTGGATGCCACTGCACAGGTACAGCTTACATTTTCATTGACATGATGACCTTTGAATACGGTTGCCGCCTTAGCAACATCTGCATAACTGGCATTTGTACAGCTTCCGATAAATACCTGCTGTACCGGCTTTTTTTCTGCCAGACGGAGCGGCATGACATTATCCGGCTGATGCGGACATGAAATCAGAGGCTCCAGTTCACTTAAATTAATTTCAATCACTTCGTCGTATTCTGCATCTTCATCCGGCAAAAGTTCTCTGTAATCGGCTTCTCTTCCCTGTGCCTTCATGAATTTTCTCACCTGTTCATCTGCCGGGAAAATGGAAGTGGTTGCTCCCAGCTCCGCCCCCATATTGGTAATCGTTGCCCTGGCCGGAACTTCCAGTGCTGCAGCTCCTGGTCCGGTATATTCATACACATTTCCAAGTCCGCCTTTGATGGTGACTCTTCTTAACATTTCCAGAATAATTTCCTTGGTATTGCATCCCGGCTTCAGTTCTCCGGTCAGTTTTACATTCACGACTCTCGGCATTTTCAGACGCATGGGAACTCCGGTCATGGCTGTTGCCACATCCATACCGCCCACACCGATACAAAGCATTCCGATGGAACCGCCATGGGGAGTATGGCTGTCGCCACCCATGCTCACCTTTCCGGGTGCCCCGAACCGTGCCACATGCACCGTATGGCAGATACCGTTGCCCGGTCTTGATACATGCACGCCAAACCGTTTTGCAGCAGACTGCAGATAAATGTGATCGTCCGGCGTCATGTTGTTGACATACAGAAGATTATGATCCAGATAGCTGACACTGCACTCTGTACGGATGCGGTCCAGACCAATGGCTTCAAATGCCAGATACGTCATAACCGCATTGATGTCATGGGTCAGTGTCTGATCTACCTTGATAAATACTTCTTCTCCCGGCACCATGCTTCCGGACACATAATGTGATTCAATAATTTTTCTTGTCAGTGATTTTCCCACGGGAATACCTCCTTCTTTCTTCTGCTTTCATTATATTTCAGCGTTTCTTTCAGTGGAAATGATATAACATCATGCTGTTATTCCTAAAAGGAATGCTCTATTTCTGCGCTTCCATATAGTGGATCATCGCTTCTGCCGCTCTTTTTGCCCCTTCCACAGCATGAACAACCGTTTTGGAACCATGAACCACATCCCCTGCTGCAAACACGCCTTCTCTCGTAGTCATACAGTTCTCATCCACCACCAGAAGTCCTTTCTCGTTTCCTTCCAGTCCCGTCGTCGTGCGGATCAGCTTTTTCCGTGGTCCCTGGCTGACAGAAATAATCGTGGAATCTGCCTCCACCTGCTCCAGTTCCTCTTCGTATCCCACAACTTTACCATCCTCATCCAGAATAGAAGTACGGAATACCGGACCTTTTTCTGTTATGCACTCAATTGCTTTTCCAAAGACAAATTCTGCACCGTCCAGTTCTGCATAAGACACTTCCGCCGAACTTGCCGCCACGCGGGTTCCTCTTGCATAGAGTGTCACTTTTCTTGCACCGTTCCGGAGGGCTGTCCGCGCCACATCCATAGCGGCGTTTCCCATACCAATAACTGCCACCGTTTCTCCCAGATGATGTGCTGATGGATTTGCCAGATAGTCAATTCCAAAATGAACATTGCCAAGACATTCTCCATGAATCCCCAGATTCTTTGGTTTCCAGGTGCCGGTTCCTACAAACACGCTGGCATAACCATCCCGGAACAGATCTTCAATTTTCAATACTGCACCAATGGTCGTATTAGGACGGATCTGAATGCCAAGACGAAGCATCTGCTTTTCGTAACGGTCAAGCACAGATTTTGGAAGGCGGAACTCCGGAATTCCATACCTGGCAATGCCTCCGATCTTATCTTTCCACTCAAAGACAGTAACCTGGTACCCTTTTTGTGCCAAAATGATTGCCACCGTCATTCCGGCCGGTCCAGCCCCGATCACTGCCACCTTCTGGTCTTTCTTCTCCTCAGGCTTTACTTCCATCCGGTCCAGATAGGTATCGGAAATGTAATTTTCGATACTGGAAAAATGCACCGGATTCCCCTTTCGTCCCAATACACAGTGTCCCGCGCACTGCATCTCATGATTACAGACGGTTGAGCAGATTACTGACATGGGATTATTCCGGAACAATTCCTCTCCTGCTTCCATGATCTGATGCTCTTTGAACATCTGGATAATGTGCGGAATCGGTGTATGCACCGGACATCCCTGCTGACACATTGGTTTTTTACAGTTCATGCATCTGTTTGCTTCATCAATAATATGGAGCGCCATCTTTTCCCCCTGTTCCCTGCCTTCCGGCAGTATCATCTTATATATGTTTCTGTCTTTATTATAGAATCGCTCATTCTGCCGGGAAAATGACATATATACATAAGGATATTCCCAAAAAGAATGGCCCCGGGCTTAATGCCCGGAGCCTTCCATATCTTTTTTTCAGTTATCTAAAATCCGGAACCCAGATTTCCCCGCTGTTGCCGTCAATCTGTACCCTCAGCTGGCCGTCTGCATTCACTTTTCTGCCGGACAGGGCACCTGCATAGGCTCCGCCTGCCGGAACAGAAAATTCCGCTCCATTGTCATCATTATTTACCATGACAATTACGCTCTTTCCATCCAGATTTCTGGAAAACGCATACTGGCGGTTCCGGAGCAGCAGCTCTTTATAATCTCCGCAGGAAAGCTCTTTTGTATGCTGTCGGATCTGTCCCAGGGCCGCGATAAGCTTCGTGCAGGGATTCTCTTCTGCTGCATTTTCATAGTCTGTAAGATGCAGCGCCGGACGGATGGAATCGTCAGAATACTGTTCCTTCTTTCCCTCAATTCCAAACTCAGAACCATAGTAGACAGACGGAATTCCCGGCAGTGTATAGAGCAGCACATGCACCGGTGTGAAATGCGCCTTATTCTGAAGCTTTGTATAGATACGCTCCACGTCATGGTTGTCCACGAAATTATAAAGCTTCAGACCTTCCGGACGGTTGCCTCCCATCTCATAGAGACGTTTCACCGTATGGGCTATCTCAAAATAGTTGTGGTCGTTGTGACCGGAATACAGGGCTTTGTGAAGCTGATAGTTGGTGACCGAATGCAGGGTTTCCTCATTGACCCAGCGCGTATAATCTCCGTGAATAACCTCTCCCATAAGCCAGAACTCCGGCTTCACTTCATTGGCCGTGCGGCGCAGCGCTTTCATATATTCAAAATCCAGTACGTCAGCCGCATCCAGACGGATACCGTCCACGTCGAACTCACTGACCCAGAACCGGATCACATCGCAGATATAATCCCGGACTGCCGGGTTGTGCTGGTTTAATTTGACCAGCAGATTGTAGCCGCCCCAGTTTTCGTATGAAAATCCATCGTTATACTCATTGTTTCCCCAGAAATTCACATTACAGTACCAGTCTTTATACGGGGACTGCTCCCGGTTCTTCTGCAGATCCTTAAATGCAAAGAAATCACGGCCCGTATGGTTGAACACGCCATCAAAAATCACGCGGATATCCTGCTCATGACATTCCTTCACAAAGGCTTTCAGATCCTCATTTGTACCCAGACGGCTGTCCAGCTTTTTATAATCGGTCGTCTCATATCCATGTCCCACGGACTCAAACAATGGTCCGATATAAAGTGCGTTAAATCCGGTTTCTTTTATATGTTTTACCCACGGCAGAAGCGTATTCAACCGGTGTACCGGTTCTCCATAGTCATTCTGC
>CAVCTH010000101.1:0-7360 GCA_963604695.1 Clostridiales bacterium
ATATGAAGTTTCTTGATGCCGTATGTCCTTGCCAGCTCCAGCCCAGCTTCATAATGGTCATAGTCGTTCTTTGCAACCGCAGTTGGCATACAGTGATCCCACACGATGGTTGCCTTATCCGGATCATCGATCTGATCTGCGCCGATGTCCTTCATGGTCTCTAACAGATACGTGGTGTAAATATCATGAATCATGAACATATCCGGTTTGGTGATCACGATATCACCAGGAACCACATGCTCTTTTCCTGCATTTTTCTTCAAGATCTTCTCTACCATGGTGTAGCCTTTTTTACGGCACTGTTCGATGGAAAGAGGTTTAAGCTCCAGTTTTTGATTACCTGCTGCAAGGCGCTTCTTGGTATCTTCGATCAACCCGCCGTTTGCTACGATGTTGTACAGGTTTTCAGGAACAGAACCGACCTTGAAGGTCTTTCCGTTTACACTGACTGTCTGCGCATCTACATCTACCGTAACAATATCGCCGCCCTCACATACGTCCTG
Organism: Clostridiales bacterium; assembly: GCA_963604695.1. Lineage (GTDB taxonomy): Bacteria > Bacillota > Clostridia > Lachnospirales > Lachnospiraceae > Hominiventricola. The sequence goes on from CAVCTH010000101.1 coordinate 504, forward strand.
GATCTGATCACAGGTAAGAAGAAGGATGCCGCTGTTAAATGCGTTCCGGAAGAAGATTCTTGCGAAGCTCTTTGCAATGATGCAGCTGACACCGTTGTAAGAAAGAACTGTCGCTGCCTGCTCGCGACTGGAACCACATCCGAAGTTGGTTCCTGCTACCAGGATGTCTCCTGCTTGGACTGTTGAACCAAATTCCGGTTTTAACAGCTCAAACGCGTATTTTTTCATCTCATTACGATCCGGGATGGTACCTCTTTTTCCGGGAATAATGGTATCGGTATCGATATCATTTCCGAATTTCCAGATTTTTCCACTGAATTTCTTTTCCAAAGCTGCGCCTCCTTACATCTGCTTCGCAAAGGAAGCGTTCATGACTGTTTCAACAGAACCAGCATAAACCTCTGCGTCATCACATCCCATGGCTCCTGCGAATGTATACAATCCGGTGGTCACCAAGCGTTCCTTATGCCCCATGGCGCCAGCACCTTGGATCACAACACTGTGATCGCCTGCTGCGTTGATCTGTGCTCCGAAATCGATAAACTTAGATAGAATTCCTTCTTCCGCCGCCTGTAGATAATCTCGACTGGTTGCCGGACAGACACTTAAACGGAAGCCCAGTGCCAATTTCTGTCCCTCTAGCATGGAAGCTGCTTTTCTCAGTTCTTCAATGGTTCCGCCCGTGTATCCGCCGATCTGGCCTGCATTTAACTTCAAGCCTGCTTTGGCTGACTTCAAAACAATCTCTGCGTCCTTCTGGTCTTTTCTGTCTCCGCAGGGAAGCATGAGCATTGGCTCCACGGTTCCCAAATCCATGGTCAAAACCGGCGTTCCTTCCGCTTCTACGGTAAATGCTGTATAGGCACCGCTTAAGCATGCCATGCTGCACAGCACCTCTTTCTCGTGCTGATCTAAGGTCGGACAGTAGAATTCCAGGGATTTGCGTTTCACATCACCAGCCTGTTTTAAAAAGGAAAATGCCGCATCCATGATGCTGACGCCCTCCGGCAGCTTTCCCTTCAGGCTGATCTCCACGGTCTCCGGAACCACGATGCTGTAACGTCCGGTCTCGGTCACTCTGGCAAGCTCCGGTATGCTGACATTAATGCCAAGCGCTTCCTTTGCGCCGAAAATGCTGCCGTGAGATCCGCCGCCGATGATGATTTGACCCGGTTTTACCACTTCATTTACCATATACTGATAACCGGTTCCCTCTGCCTGGATGTACTGGCAATTATATTTTTCTGCAAACGCCAGGTTCTTTCTTAAAATGGCTGCTGCCTCCGGTCTTCCGGTCGGAACGTCATGGTCATAAATCACCAGAACCTTCTGTGGATCTGCAACCGTGGATATTTCATCCACGGCCGCATGCGATACACCGTCATTGATCACGATGTAATCCGGTTCAACGGTAACGACACTGCCGACACTGCCGCCCAATATATTTTCTATTCGCTTTCCCATAACGCTGTCTCCTTACTGTGCAAGTGCCTTATATCTGGCATATCTGGCCTTTGCCTCTTTTTCCGTTCTCTGGAACAGCGTATCTGCTACCTCCGGGAAGGTTCTCTCCAGAGAGGAGAAACGAACCTCGCCGCGCAGGAATGCACGGAAGTCTCCCTGTGGTTCCTTGGAATCCAGCATGAAGGGATTTTTGCCTTCTGCCGCAAGACGCGGATCATGACGGTACAGGTGCCAGTAACCGACCTCGACAGCACGCTTGATCTCGCCCTGTACATCGCTCATACCGCAGCGCAGACCATGGCTGATGCAGGGTGCATAAGCAATGATCAGAGAAGGTCCGTTATAGCTCTCTGCTTCCAGAACCGCCTTCAGGAACTGTGCTGGATTTGCGCCCATTGCCACCTGTGCCACATAAACATCGCCATAACTCATAGCCATCATACCCAGATCCTTCTTCTTGTTCCGCTTGCCGGCTGCTGCAAACTGCGCAACAGCTCCGGTCGGTGTTGACTTGGATGCCTGTCCGCCTGTATTGGAATAGATCTCTGTATCAAATACCATCACGTTGACATTGGCGCCGGAGGCAAGTACGTGGTCCAGTCCGCCATAGCCGATATCGTAAGCCCAGCCATCGCCGCCGAAGATCCATACGGACTTCTTGGTCAGCTGATCATAATTGGCTTTGATTTCTGCAATATCTGCCTTTTCTTCCTCAGTAGCAGCATGGGCTTCAATGGCTTTCTTGAACGCTTCGCCAGATACTACAGAGCCCTCTGTATCATTGATATTGGCGATCCAGTTCAACGCTGCCTCCTTTACGGCAGCATCCTCTGTCATATCCGCAAGTGACTGCGCATGCATGGCCAGCTTGCTTCTCTGCTGCTCAACAGACAGCCACATGCCCATACCATATTCTGCATTATTCTCAAAAAGAGACCCGCCTACTGCCGGACCATGTCCCTTTTCATTGGTTGTATACGGGAAGGACGGGAAGCTGGTGCCCCATACCTGGGAGCATCCTGTTGCGGTCGCGATGTACATGCGGTCTCCGAAGAGCTGTGTAATCAGCTTGGCATAAGGAGTTTCACCACAACCCGGACATGCACCGGGGAACTCCAGCAGAGGCTGTGCAAACTGGCTGCCCTTGACCGTATTGACGCCAAGCGGATTCTTCTTCGGTGACAGTGAAATGGCATATTCCCAGTTTGCAGCCTGGTCGCGATGTGCATCCAGAGGCTCCATGGTAATGGCCTTCTCCTTGGCCGGGCAAACACTGACGCAGCTTCCACAGCCGGTACAATCCAGCACGGAGGTCTGAATTCTGTACTGATAGCCTTCCATTCCCTTGCCCTTGGCCTGTACCATGGAAAAAGCAGCCGGTGCATTGGCTGCCTCATCTGCCGTTGCCAGGAACGGACGGATGCAGGCATGCGGACATACATAAGAGCACATATTGCACTGAATACACTTCTCACTGTTCCAGGTCGGAACATTTACCGCAATACCGCGCTTTTCGTACTTGGAGGTTCCCTGCGGCATCGTGCCGTCCGGAAGATCCATAAACTCGCTGACCGGGATGTTGTCACCCTTCATGGAATTCACCGGGATCTGAATGTTCCGGATCCACTTCGGAAGGCTCTCGTCTACCGTCTCTGCCGTAAGCTGAATATCCGCCCAGCGTGCCGGAACCTCAACCTCTTCGACCATCTCAACGCCCTTATCCACAGCGGCGTAATTCATGTTGATGACCTTCTCACCCTTTTTGCCGTAGGATTTCAGAATGGCCTTCTTCATATACTCCACTGCCTCTTCGATCGGAATAATTCCCGTAATCTTGAAGAAAGCTGCCTGCAGAATGGTATTGGTTCTGCTGCCGAGCCCAAGCTCTGCTGCAATGGCTGTGGAATCGATGGTATGCAGATGAATCTTCTTCTCTGCTGCTGTTTTCTTGAACAGCGGTGTCAGATGCTTCTCAAGCTCCTCGCCCTTCCAGTCGCAGGTGATCAGCACATTGGCCCCTTCTCTGGCGTCTGCCAGAATGTCATAACGGTCCAGATAGGACTTATTATGGCAGGCAATGAAATCTGCATGATTCACCAGATACGTAGAGTGAATCGGCGCCTTGCCGAAACGCAAATGGGAACGTGTTACACCGCCGGACTTCTTGCCGTCATACTCGAAATAAGCCTGCACATTCAGATCGGTATGGTCACCGATGATCTTGATTGTATTCTTGTTGGCGCCTACCGTACCGTCTGAACCGAGACCCCAGAACTTGCAGCTTATGGTTCCCTCCGGAACAGTATTGACCTCCGGTCCCACAGGCAGCGACAGATGTGTCACATCATCATTGATGCCGATGGTATAATGATTTTTCGGTTCCTCTGCCTTCATATTGTCAAATTCCGCAATCACCTGTGCCGGCGTATAATCCTTGCTGGCCAGACCGAAGCGGCAGGCATAAACGTCGATCTTTCTGTCAGATTCCAGGATCACTGAGCAAACATCCTCATACAGCGGTTCTCCCACAGCCCCCGGCTCCTTGGTACGATCGTTGACCGTCAGCTTCTTCACGCTCTGCGGCAGCTCTGCCAGGAAGTGCTTTGCAGAGAACGGACGATACAGATGAACATTGATGAAGCCAACCTTTTCGCCCTTTTCAAGAAGATAATCCACGGTTTCGCGGATACATCCGCTGGCCGATCCCATCACCACAATGACGCGTTCCGCATCCGGGGCACCGTAATAGTTGAACGGCTTATAATCACGTCCTGTCAGAGCATTGATCTTCTCCATATATTCCTCGACAACATCCGGAAGTGCATCGTACCATGTGTTGCAGGCTTCGCGGCTCTGGAAATAGGTGTCTGAATACTGTCCTGTTGTACGCAGCACAGGATGCTCCGGATTCAGTGCATTCTTCCGGAATTTATCCAGCTCGTCCCAATCCACAAGCTTCTTCAGCTCTTCATAGTCCAGACAATCTACCTTCTGAATTTCATGGGAGGTACGGAAGCCGTCAAAGAAATGCAGGAACGGCACATGGCCCTTGATGGCAGCCAGATGTGCCACTGCGCCGAGATCCATCGCCTCCTGTACGCTGGAGGATGCCAGCAGGGCAAAGCCGGTCTGGCGGCAGGCCATAACGTCCGACTGCTCCGCATTGATGGAAATGGCATGCGTGGCCACGTTTCTGGACGCCACATGGATAACACCCGGCTTCAGCTGTCCTGCAATACGATACATTGTCGGAATCATCAGCATCAGACCCTGGGAAGCGGTATAGGATGTTGCAATCGCACCGGTATCCAGCGCACCGTGCATTGCCGAAACGGCACCGCATTCAGACTGCATTTCCACCAACTTTACCTGCTGACCGAAAATATTTTTCATTCCGTTGGCGGACCACTTATCCACCAGCTCCGCCATCGGCGAAGACGGTGTGATTGGATAGATCGCAGCGACCTCTGTAAATGCATACGAAGCGTAAGCGGCTGCCTCGTTGCCATCCATCGCTCTCCTTACTTTATTGCTCATTTTTTTCTGCCTTTCCTTCCTGACCGGAAGAACCTCTTCCTTCCCTTGAACAGATTCCTCTCAACTTACTCTTGTGTGTTTTGATTTAGTTTAACGTATTAGTAAAACGTTTTCCCTGTGGCACAAATAATAGTTTAACGTTTTAGTAATATCAAGCTGTTTTTTCAATTCCGACGTCATTTTGTTCATGTTCAACAGTTTTCATGCCATGGAATTGTGCGGAATCACAAGGGAATCACAAAGAAAAATTGTCCTGCTTGACAGTAAAATTGAATAAACGTAAGATAAGCCCGATGGGTTCATACAGAGCCCATTTGACATCAGTCGAAAGGACCTGGAGGAATATCTATCATGGCAACAATAAAGGATGTTGCGAAGCTGGCCGGCGTCTCAGTGACCACAGTTTCCATTATCATCAACGGCAAATCCGGAGAACGGAAGATTTCCGTGCAAACACAGGAGCGTGTGCAGGAGGCCATGCGCGAGCTGGGATATCAGCCTAACCTCTCCGCACGGCGTCTTCGTTTTCAGGAGAGCAGAAAACCGGTCATTGCTTTTTTCTGGCCCCTGGATTACCGCACCATGATTCTGGCCTCCTTTCTGAATGCGCTGCAGCTGGAATGCGCCGACAGCGGGTTTGACTGCGAAATCGTTGTACAGACTTATACCAATGATCATCTGGATCAATATCACAGTGCCATTTCCAAGACCGGCTACAGCGGTGTCATCGTCGGTGCCTGCTCTGCCAGGGATCTGGAATATCTGGAAGGGCTCTCTCCGCAGATGCCGATCGTTCTCATCAACCGGCATTCCGAACATCTTTCTACCGTCTGCACAGACAACCGGATGATCGGCCTGACGGCCGCCCGGCAGCTTCGTCAGAAAGGCTATACGGAGGCTGCCGTATTTGCATCCCATGCCGCCTATCTCGCTACCACTCAACGTACCCAGGCTTTTCTGGATGCCTGCAGCCAGATCGGACTCCACACGACGCCGGAATTTATTTTTTACGGCAATGGTACTCCCAGAGACGGCTATCGACTGGCATCCTCCTACTGCGGAAATGCTGACCGGCCGAAGGCAATTTTCTGTGATTCCGATTCGATGGCGCTAGGAGCTCTGCGCGCCTTTCATGACCTGGGCATTCAGCTGCCAAAGGATGCGGAAATGCTGTCTATCGGCATGCTGGATGCTGCACTGACCGAATATTCCTCCCCATCTCTGAGCGTGATTGAAATGCCGAACCGGAAAATCGGCAGTGAGGTCATTCGTCTCCTGCAGAAAAAGCTCAGCAGCAACGACCTGTCACCGACACACATTGATCTTGAAGCGAGTCTGATTCTGCGCGAAAGCTTTCAGGCAGGCCCCAATGCCTCCTGAACGCAATTGAGACTCTGCATCGAACCAAGCTTTGAATACAGCAAAAAAGAGACATCATGAAATCATGATGTCTCTTTTCTGTATTTCTGTATCTTATTTTGTGCTGCTTTCCGAGGAGGCTGTTGTCTCCTTGTCCGTGTCTTTCTTCTCTCCCGGCTTTCCGTCCGGCTTGTCACCGGGCTTGTGATCGGCATCACCGTCCGGCTTTTCCGGTGCATCCTCAGGCTTATGGTCGGCATCGCCCTCCGGCTTCTCCGGGGCGTCTGCCGGTTTTTCACCGTTTTGTCCTTCAGGAGCCTTGCCGTCCTTCACCGGTCCGCTCTTACCCTTGCCGTCCTGCGGCGGCATCTCCGGCTGTCCGTTCTGGTGGCTCTCGTAGGTCACGGTTTCAATGGCCTCGCCAGTGGATTCGGTTCCCTCTGTGTATTCCTTGCCGTCTACGGTCAGCTTATAGCCGTTCAGATTGATGGCATTCT
>CAVCTH010000102.1:0-7311 GCA_963604695.1 Clostridiales bacterium
GTAGATAAAGTAATCAAGGTAAGAACCGGGGAAGAAGATCTGGAAGCTTTGAACGACGTGGAATAATGCTTCAGACGTAGTTAAAAAAACGGGGATGTCTCACACATCCCCGTATGTATGTTTCTTGGCTATGTTCTATTTTGTATCGGATTTCAGAATACATTTAAACAGGAAGATACCAAGCATGGCAACTGCAAATACGATACCCACCGGATAACTGATGGAAGAGCTTAATCCAAGACCTTCATCAGCCATCATAATGTAGGTGCAGGAAACTGCAGACATAAAGGTGGCCGGAACTGCTGCGATAAAGCTTGCATTCTTGCTGACATATTTTGCAAGGTAAGTAGCACCTGCCCACAGGGCGATCATAGCCAGCGTCTGGTTAGACCAGGAGAAATATCTCCATACAACATTGTAGTCCAGGAAGGAGATAAAATATCCAACCAGCAGCAGCGGGAAAGAAAGAGCAAGACGTTTCTTTGGATCCTTCTGGTCAATCTTGAACCAGTCTGCGATGGTAAGACGGGCACTTCTGAATGCGGTATCACCGGAGGTAATCGGGCAGGCAATCACACCGATCATAGCCAGTACACCACCGACAGGTCCCAGAAGTCCGATGGACATCTCATATACAGTAGTAGAGTTTCCGCCGTTCGCAGCTGCAAGACCGGTCATGAGTCCGCCGGTTTTCTCATAGAAAGCACAGCCTGCTGCAGCCCAGATCAGGGCGATCACACCCTCAGCAACCATGGCTCCGTAGAAAATTCTGCGGCCGTCTTTTTCAGAGGTCAGGCATCTTGCGATCATCGGAGACTGGGTTGCATGGAAACCGGAGATAGCGCCACATGCTACAGTGATGAACATGAACGGCCAGATCGGTTTTCCGTCCGGATGAAGGTTCTGTAAGGTCATTTCCAGCATCGGAGCAGAGCCATTGATGTTGTTGACAACAGTTGCACCGGCGATACCGACTGCCATGATGATCAGGCAGATACCGAAGATCGGGTACAGCTTACCGATGATCTTATCAATCGGAAGCAGGGTTGCCAGGAAGTAGTAGATCAGGACAACGATGGTCCAGAACTTCACATCCAGTACGTTCGGAGTCAGCAGGGCAAGAAGACCAGCCGGTCCTACCATGAATACGACACCTACCATAACCAGAAGGACAACTGAGAAAACGCGCATAACGGTTTTCATTCCGGAGCCCAGGTAAATACCGGTGATCTCAGCGATACTTGCGCCATCATTTCTCATGGAAAGCATACCGCTTAAGAAATCATGGACAGCTCCTGCAAAAATAGTACCAAATACGATCCAGAGCATAACGCTCGGTCCCCAGATAGCTCCTGACAGGGCTCCAAAGATCGGGCCAAGACCTGCGATATTCAGTAACTGAATCAGAAATGCTCTCCACGGAGCAATCGGAGTATAGTCAACTCCGTCTTCCAGACGCGTACAGGGAGTCTCCCTGTCGTCCGGGTGAAATACCTTCTCTACGAATGCACCATAGGTTGCATAACCGATGAGAAGTAGTGCAAGGCACACAAAAAATGTAATCATACATTCCCTCCTTTTGACGGATCTGTCCGTCACGCTTCTTATGTCCACAGAATAGCACAGAGATTTCGAAAATAAAATACTTTTTTCTAAAAAAATTTATAATATTTATATTTTTTTAATTATTGTGATTATAAAGTAAAAGTGTTTATATAAAGATCTCGTTAAGAAGCTGATAAAAAGCATGAAAAGTGCTATAATTCTGTAGGAAACAACTGAAACCATATAAAAAGTAAAAAAAGATTGACTTTAAATCCGGGGTGAATGTTAAGATAGAAAACAGAGAAGCGATAACTTAAGGAGAGATTGGATATGATACAGAAACAGACGAAAAAACTGACGCTTGCGGCCATGTTCTTTGCCATTGGCCTGATTCTTCCTTTTTTCATCGCACAGATTCCGGCTATCGGACAGATGCTGCTGCCCATGCATATTCCGGTATTACTGTGCGGACTGATTGCAGGATGGGAGTATGGCCTTGCAGCAGGCTTTTTCCTTCCGCTTGTAAGAAGCATTCTCTTTGGAATGCCGGCCATGTTTCCCAATGCGTTTTCCATGGCTTTTGAGCTGGCCACTTACGGACTGGTGATTGGCTGGCTTTACGGACATGCAAAATGGCAGTGTGTAAAATCCCTGTATCGCTGTATGATCAGTGCCATGCTGGCGGGAAGACTGGTATGGGGCGTTGTGAGAATTGTACTTCTCGGCGTGAGCGGTGTACCTTTTGGATGGCAGCTGTTCCTGGCAGGGGCATTTTTCAATGCCATTCCGGGAATTATTTTACAGCTTGTTATGATTCCGGCGCTGATGGTATCCCTGAACCGTGCAAAGATTGTAACCTTCCGAAAAGCAGGTTCTGGTCAGGCAGATGTCCATCCGGAGGGATAATCGGATGGAAACGATGCTGAAAACCATACAGAAGCGTATAGAGGTGTTGCGTGAAAGCCAGGATCTGGTTCTGGCAGCCATTGACGGACGGTGCGGATCCGGAAAGTCCACACTGGCCGCTGCGCTGGCAGACCGGATGCCGGTGAATGTATTCCATATGGATGATTTTTATCTCCGCCCGGAACAAAGAACCGAAGAACGGTTCCGGGAACCCGGTGGAAATGTGGACTATGAACGGTTTGAGCAGGAAGTGATGATGCCGCTCCGGAAAGGAACGGCATTTTCTTATCGTCCGTTTGACTGCCGGTCTTTTACCCTGGCAGATCCCATCGAAGTGACGCCCTCTGTGATCAATATTATTGAGGGATCTTATTCCTGCAGGCCGACTCTGTATTCTTTTTATGATCTGCGGATTTTTCTGACGGTGGATCCGGAGGAACAGATCCGGAGAATCCGGAAGCGGAACGGGGAAGAGAAAGCGCAGATGTTCCGGAAACGCTGGATTCCGCTGGAAGAACAGTATTTTGCACAGGTTCCGGTACAGGAGCGCTGTGATATGACATTTAATACCACCGGAATGGCATTTCCGGGACAGGTGACAGGAGGAAACCACGGATGAAGAAAACCTTATATTTAGAGTGTCAGTCCGGTATCAGCGGTGATATGACGGTGGCCGCACTGCTGGATCTGGGAGCAGACGAAGAGGTGCTGAAAAAGACCCTTTCCAGCCTTCCGGTATCCGGATTTCAGATTCAGATCAGCCGTGTGAAAAAAGCAGGGCTGGATGTATGTGATTTTGATGTACTGTTAGATGAGATTCATGAAAATCATGATCACGATATGGAGTATCTCCATGGACACAGCCACGGACACGACCATGGACATGGGCACAGCCATGAGGTCCGTCATCATGACCATGACAGCCATACCCATGAGCATACGCACGAACATGGTCATGAACATTCCCATGACCACAGTGCCCATGCACACCATCATCATGAGCATCGCGGCATGAAAGAGATTATGGATATTTTACAGGCGGCAGATCTGACAGAACATGCCCGCGCCATTGCCGTCCGGATTTTTACGATTCTTGGAGAAGCGGAGGCAAAAGCCCATGGTGCCACATTGGAAGGAGTGCATTTCCATGAAGTGGGTGCGGTGGATTCTATTGTAGATATTGTGTCGGTGGCTGTCTGTCTTGATCAGCTTGGCATTGAAGAGGTGATTGTCCCGGAGATCTGCGAGGGAGGAGGTACGATCCGCTGCCAGCACGGAATTCTTCCGGTACCGGTACCTGCGGTGACCAATATTGCGGCAGCTCACGGTCTCAATCTTCATCTGACGGGAGAAGAGGGCGAGTATATTACGCCGACAGGGGCAGCTATTGTGGCGGCTGTGGGAACCTCACAGATCCTTCCGGAATCCTTTGTGATCAGGAAGATTGGCCTCGGCGCCGGAAAGAGGGAATATGAGCGTCCGGGAATTCTGCGGGCCATGCTCATCGAAGAACAGAAAAAAGAGACGAAAGACGTGATCTGGAAGCTGGAGAGTGATATCGACGACTGCAGCGGGGAGGTGCTCGGCCATGTGATGGATCTTCTGTTGCAGGCAGGAGCCAGGGAAGTGCATTATATACCCATTTATATGAAGAAGAACCGGCCCGCATATGAGATCTGCATTCTGTGTACTGAGGATCTGATTTCTGTCATGGAAGAGATTCTGTTCCGGGAGACCACGACCATCGGCATCCGGCGTGCGGCTATGGAACGGACGGTCCTGAACCGGGTGGGCAGAAGCGTAGAGACACCGTATGGGGAAGCAAAAGTGAAGCTGTGTGAACTTCCGGGGACGGCCGGAAACTGGCGCTGTTATCCGGAATATGACAGCGTAACAGCCCTGTGTAAAGTATCCGGACTTTCTTATCAGGATATGTACCAGCAGATTTTAAAAGCCTGGGAACAGAAATAGAATACAGGCAAGCATAAAAAAAGCTCCGGCCGGGAGACATCCCGAAGCCGGAGCTTTTGTCATAGGCTCATTTTTATCAGACAATCCGGGGAAGAAACCGGACAAGTGCCTGCCCTGGATTGTCCTTTTTCCAGACGGCGATAATTTCCTCGTATTCTTCTTCGCCCACCAGCGGAATAAAGACCAGATTATCCGCATCTTTCAGCTTGCTGGTTACATAGGATGGAAGAATGGAAATCCCTTCCTCGGCAGCTACCATCATCAGAACACTTTCCGCATCACTGGACCGGAACAGAATGTTGGGCTGATAGCCTGCTTTCCGGTACAGTTCCATAAAGCGGCTGTCACCAAAAGAATCATCCATACCGGAGGGGGACATATAGAGGATGGACTCGCCCCGCAGCTCTTTCCGGTTCAGAGTGTGGCGGCCGGAGAGGGGATGCCCCGCATAGAGCGCCACCACCAGCGGCACCCGTTCCACCAGACGGTGGTCCACCTGCCTTTCCTCCAGAATATTCGTACTGTCCCAGGTAAAAATAATGTCATAGTCTCCATTTAACAGTCCTGCTGCCAGCATATCCGTATCACAGCGGCAGCATGTAATCAGAATGTTCGGATATTCCTGATGAAATGCCCGCAGCAGATTGGAAAGATTGCTTCGCTCATATCCCTTGGTATAGCCGATCCGCAGAGAACCCACCAGTCCGGTGGAGGCATCACGCACCCGGCCTACGGCGGCATTCATCCGTTCCAGAATGGCTCTGGCTTCCCCGAGAAATACATTTCCGGCAGGAGTCAGAGTAATGGGTCGCCGGGAACGGTCAATGAGCTGCACATCCATGGCCTCTTCCAGTGCCTGCACCTGCTGGGTGATGGCGGTCTGGGAAATATAGTACTGGTTGGCGGCTTTGGTGAAACTCCGGTATTCTGCCACAGCGATGAAATATTTTAACTGATTGATATTCATAAAATCCTCTTTGAAATATAAGTTTTTCTTATTTTAATATAAAAATCGTGTGGTTGCAATGGGTATCAGAGCAAACTATAATGAATAAATGTTATGATACATAACTTACGGAGGGATAAGAAATGAAACGAGAAAAATTCAGTTCCCGGCTGGGATTCATTCTGGTATCGGCAGGATGCGCCATCGGAATCGGGAATGTATGGAAATTTCCATACATGTGCGGAGCCTATGGTGGAGCGGCATTTATTTTGATTTACCTGATTTTCCTGCTTATTATGGGAATTCCGGCCATGGTATGTGAGTTTTCCATCGGACGTGGGAGCCGACGAAGCGTGGCACTGGCCTTTGACCAGCTTGAACCGGCGGGAACCGCATGGCATAAGATGAAATATATTGGCATCTTCGGTTGTTACCTGCTCATGATGTTCTACACCATGGTAGGCGGATGGATGATGTACTATTGTTTTAAAAGTCTGCGGGGAGACTTTACGGGGACATCCCCTGAGACGATTGCCCAGGCATTCAGCAATATGCTGACAGATTATCCGACTATGATCTTCTGGACGGTGCTGATCTGCGTGATCGGATTTGCAGTCTGCATCTTTGGCCTTCAGTCCGGCGTGGAGAAAGTATCCAAAGTCATGATGACCTCTCTTATGGTCGTTATGGTGGTGCTTGCCGTACACTCTGTATTTCTGGAGGGTGCCGGTGTCGGTATCAGATTTTACCTGGTACCGGATTTTCAGAAGATGGTGGAGACCGGTATTGGAAATGTGGTCTTCGGTGCCATGAGTCAGGCATTTTTTACCTTGTCCCTTGGTATTGGTGCCATGATGATTTTCGGAAGTTATTTGGATCACTCCAGAAGTGTGACCGGTGAGGCAATTAACATTACAATTCTGGATACCTTTGTAGCGCTGACTGCCGGATTTATCATTATTCCGGCGTGCTTTGCCTATGGAATTGAACCGGGCGCAGGTCCAAGTCTGGTATTTATCACGCTGCCGAACATCTTTGCACAGATGCCGGGGGGATTTTTATGGAGCGCCCTGTTCTTCCTGTTCCTGACCTTTGCGGCATTAACCACCATCATTGCAGTATTTGAAAATATCATTGCATTTGATATGGATCTCTTTGGATGGAGCCGGAAGAAGAGCGTTCTGGTGAGCGCAGTTCTGGTCATTATCCTGTCCATGCCGGCTGTCCTGGGCTATAATGTCTGGCCCTTCATTCAGCCGCTGGGTGAAGGAAGCACCATTATGGATCTGGAGGACTTCATTGTATCCAATAATCTGCTGCCTCTGGGAAGTCTTGGTTATCTTCTGTTCTGTACCAGCAGAAACGGATGGGGCTGGGATGCATTTATTCAGGAAGCCAATTCCGGAGACGGCATGAAATTCCCTGCAGGATTAAAAGCCTATGTGGCATGGGGAATCCCGGCGCTGATCGCATTTATCTACCTGAAAGGATACTATGACAAATTCAACGGCCAGGGAACCGTAACACTGGTATGCTGGATGGCTGCAGCGGTTGTATTCCTTGGATTTATCTGCTGGTGTGCGCTGAAGAAACCGGCTAGGAAAGCGTAAGATTGTAGTTCACAGGCTGTCACTTATGTTCTTTCGGCTGCGACTATAACGAAAACTATAGTAGAAGAGGTTATCCCTTTTAGAAAGGGGTAGCCTTTTTTTCGCACTTTATGCTACACTGAAAAGTGAAGAACAATTGGAGGAAACAATCATGAAATGTATTAATACAACGGATGCGGCAGGCCATGTGCTCTGCCATGATATCACAAGAATCGTAAAGGATGTGGTAAAGGACACGGCATTTCGGAAAGGGCACATTGTGACAGAGGAGGATATTCCGGTTCTGTTGTCTCTTGGAAAAGATCATCTCTATGTGTGGGAGAAGGATGAAAA
>CAVCTH010000103.1:0-7268 GCA_963604695.1 Clostridiales bacterium
ATCGTGTTCTTTCCGTTCCGAACAGCAATTATTCAACTGTTGATCGAATCGGAGAAGCTCTTCCCGCGTATGCAGTTACTCCTAAAAAGCAGGGTAACTACACACTGGATGATTACTATGCACTTCCTGATGATGTCCGTGCAGAGTTAATCGACGGAGAATTAATCTTTCTGGAGGCACCTTCATCTATTCATCAGGAACTTATTACAGAATTATTATTAGATATCGGAAATTATGTTCGAAACAATAAGGGACCCTGCAAGGTTCTTCCTGCCCCGCTTGACGTTCAGCTGGATTGCGATAACCGTACCATGATCCAGCCTGATATTTCTGTGATCTGCCAGAAGGACAGAATTGTAGAAAAGGGAGTCTACGGCGCACCTGATTTCTGTATCGAAATTGTCTCCCCCTCCAGCCGCAAACGAGATTATTCAAAGAAAGTTGACAAATATATGAGTGCCGGTGTGCGGGAATACTGGATCGTCGATCCCAAACGTGAAACGGTTCTCTGCTATTTCTTCGAAGCGGAAGACTATCCGCAGTTATACACTTTTAATGATATTATCCCTGTTCAGATCTATCAGGAAAATCTGAAAATCAATTTTGCTGAAATTAAAGCCAGATTATAATTCTATACATAAATAAGAATCTCGCACGCGAGATTCTCCGCCTGCGGCGGGTTGCTATTGCAACATAATTCCATACCGTCGCAGTGCGATCCTCGCGGAGCGCTTTTTTAGCGTATGGAAACGAAGTTTCCTATACAGTAAAAAAGAACCCGATAGCCACTAACATGCCATCGGGTTCCCCACTCTTTACTTCGTAATCTTCATATTCGGCCAGATGAACTCCACAAACGCATCGGGATACTGTTCATCAAGGAAGCTCTCCACCGCATTTTCCGCGGGAACGCCATCTTTTCGCTCCACATACCGCATCATGGCGATGGCGGATAATGCCAGGTCGCAGACCATCAGCACCACGCACACCCAGGTGACAATTTTTCCGGCGATGGGCGGGATTTTCTCGATCAGGCGGCTCAGAGGCGGATATATGATCTTCACCCAGATCAATGCCAGAATGCCCCAGAAAATACAGAACAGAAGGTTCGTTCTTCCGCCAATATTAAAGGGCATATTGCTGTAATCCCAGAACACCGTGCCAAATACTTTCTCCGAAATAACACTGCACATGTATTCATAGGTACCTCCCAGGAAAAATCCGCCCAGGAAAATGTACCGGTCTTCCAGCTTTGCCAGACGATACAGCAGCATGGTCAGAAGCGCTGCTCCGAATCCCCACACAATACTGAACGGACCATAGAGCACACTGGACCGGCTCATCCAGATGCCAGCAGTGAAATGTACATAAAAGGTCTCAATGATGTCGCCGCCCAGAGCACAGATAAAAAATACCCAGATAATCTTGTCGAGGCACAGCCCCTTTGCAAAGGTGTACTGCTTCTCCGCCTCCGGCGTCAGCTCCTCTCCCGCCTTCAGGTTCGGATAGGCCAGCTGAATACGCCGCCAGAAATGGTCGGCAATCCAGGTGCCAAGTCCTACCTTCCGCTCCCAGATGCCCTGCTCCAGATTCTTCATTCTCTCCGGAAGGGGCTTTTTATGTACCGCATATTCCACCGCAATAAAATCAATAAACACCACTGCCATCAGCGCAAACACAATGATTTTCAAAAGCAGCACCGGAATGAACTGTGTCAGGAAGAAAAGCATGGGCTGGATCAGAAGCATGGCAATCAACGCCACCGCACTCATGCCCAGCACATCCAGGAATGCTTTTCCTGTTCCGGCATAAACCGAATGCTCCTCCTGCTCCCACAGCACGGCTTTGGTCATCCGGTTGGAAAATTCTCCGGCCAGCTGGGCGCAGGCAGAGGTAATAACCATGTAAGCCACTGCCTGCAGAAGATAGCGTTCTTTCAGCGTCGGCAGCACCAGGATCAGAAGATCCATAGCTACACCGTAGGAAAGGCTGAACGGAAGACCGAACACACCTCGATTGTGAAAATGACCTGTCCGGATGGCCACAAAGAGCGCCTCCCCGCACCATCCAATAAACGAGTAACAAAACAGGAAAAACAGTAATTCATAAATGGTATATTCCATGCAAGTCTCCTTTCCGCCTTCTCTTTTGTGTCTTCATAGGAGACAGTCTACCTGTTCATGGCCATTTATTCAAGATTTAATTTTTTCTCCAGGACATATTCTGTCACAATATGATAAACAACGACCCATATCAAAGAAACAACGCTCATCAGCACCAGAGATATGATCTGTCCCCGAAATCCGGTCATGTATACCAAATCCCACTGAATTCCCAACATTTTCATCACCATATTGAAAATATCAGCCACTGCTGCCATCACACTGGAATTTACAATCGAAATTCCCACATAAGCAATGACCGACCCCATCACCCGATGCGCTTCCATGAACTGTCCCAGCGCCATGGCCGCATACACTTTATAAATCGTCTGCAGAAGCCCGCACATAACGCCAAATATTGAAAGTATCACAGTCACAACGATCTGTGCATTCGTAAGTAAAGTATTATTCTGCCACAAAAACCAGAATCTCACCGACAAAACGTCAACAGGACTCAAAGACATTCCAGAGAGAATCACGAGCGCTGCTATTCCCGCTGCAATACTGATGATGCTTACGATTTCCGCTGCAATGGCTTTGGAAATGATCAGTTCTCTGGTAGTCACCGGAAGCGTGAACATGAGATATCCCTCATCCTTCAGAAGGCCGTTCCAGAATCTCTGAATCACAAACAGAATGGTCATTACCATCATGGCCATCATGACTGCCGCAAACACAATGCCGGTGTTCTTCCGTAAGCTTTCTCCAGATTCTGGCATTGTATCAGCATTTCACTCATTTCCCAATTCCCCTTTCCAGCAGTTCCAGCGCCTGCTCCTTGGTATATCCCAGTTCCTCCACAGATTCATAAAACTGCGCGATAATCTTCTCCGCCAGCTGAATCCGCATGCCTTCCAAAATACTTTCATCCATCGTCACGGTCCTCCCTGAAATGTCAAGAAAAAAATCTGCCGTCTATGCATTTTGCATATCCAGCAGATCTTCTTTCTTTGTTCCGCTATTCTGTTGATACCGGAGTGATCGTAATATTTGCCGCCTCAATTCCCGTCTTCCGTTTCACTACATCCTCGATCTGGGCCCGTTCCGCATCGCTGACCTGGGCACTGCTCACCACCACATCGGCACAGCCATCATTGATGCTCACCACCACTTCATCAAATCCCTGGGCCGTCAGGAGGGTTTCGGCTGCCAGTTCCTTTTCCGCCACGTCCGTCATAGCCACCATCTCGTCAATGGCGCTCTGCTTCTGTTCGTCCGTGATATTGGTGCTGTTGATGAGTTCCATGAGAATTTCCTTGTTGCGGGAACGGTTCTGCTCCCTGGTGACTTTCGCTTCCGATACCAGTCCCACACCCACGGTGGTGCTGGCCATGACGGTCTGCCCGGCATCCACCCCTTCTTCTGCAACCGTTTCTCCGTCATAATCCTCATCCAGACTCGCGATATCCTGGCTTTCTTCATCCGCCTCCCCGGTTAATGCATACGTATCCTCCGCGGAAATATCCTGTGCCAGATCCGCCTCCGACAATTCCTCCACCGAACTGCTGTCCGCATTTAACAGAGAAGGATTCAGATCCGTTCCCGCATAGTTGAGATACCCTGCCACCGCGATCATGCCCGCCAGGGCCGTGATAATCATCTGATTTTTCTTAAATACAGGCTTTTTCACCAGCTTCTTCACTTTGTTTCCTCCACCTCCATTTTCATTATTTTAATTTTATGAGGTTCAATGCCAAATAATGCCTGCGCTGCTCCGATGATCTCTTCTTTTACCCTGCTTTTGTCGCCGCCTTCCGCAATGACCAGCACCCCTTCCACCTGCGGGTTGCTCTCCGAAGTCACATACGGCGTCCGATTGGCGCTTCCAGACTCTTCATACACTGTCTCCTCCTGGGTTCCGTCCGTCCCCACCTGCTTATCCTTCTCCACTTTACGTTCTCCGCTGCCTTCAAATGTGAGCATGACCCGGACCTGTCCGACGCCTTCCACCTTCGATAAAAGTTCCTCCAGTTTCTTTTCCATCTGCTCCTCGTAGCTGTCCCCATCCTGCCGGATCACTGTTTCTTCCGTCTTCTGCTCCTGTGTCGCTTTCTTCTTACCGGAATCCACAGGAATGGCGATCACTGCCAGCAAAAGTCCGCATAATGCCACAATCAGAAACTGTTCCTTCCCCGGCGGCCAGTATTTCTTCCGCAAAGCTTCCCATTTTTCCTTCATTCCGGCATCTCCTCCATCTCCATTTCCTGTAGAAATACCTTTTGATCCAGCTGCTCCGACAACCGGAAAATCCGAAAGACCGGCTGCAGCAAAAGCAGTACCAGCAAAAGTCCCAGATAAAACCTTACATACCGTTCATAACTCTCCCCGGGAATCAACTGCAATACGATCTGTTCCAACAGATAAAAAACGGCGATCATCCGCACCATATCCAGAATTGCCTGCATGTTTCCCACCTGCCTTTCTCAGCGGCCTGTTACCGCCGTCGTCAGCGCAATGGTCAGTAAAAATAACGCCAGCACAGTAAATACTGCCTGAAACAACAGCTTCACACCATTTCCGACCCCCATGAGGCATTCCGTGATGCGCTCATCCGATACGGGCTGCAGAATCGCTGCCAGTACGTAATACACCAGCATAATGACGGCCAGCTTGACGAGAGGCACCATGCAGAGGAGAATCAATACCACCAGGGCCGCTGCCCCAATCCCGTTCTTAATGAGCATGGCTGACCCCAGCACCAGATCCGTGGCAGAACTCCCGGCATCTCCCACACCTGGAATTGCCTCGATCCCTCTGCTCACAGACATGGCACGAAAGGCGTCCGCCGCCGGAGAGATGAGTCCCTGCACCATATGAAATCCACACACCGCTGCCAGTACCGCCTTCAGGCTCCACCCCACCAGCATGAAAATCAGTTCCGCCAGTCTTCCCAACCGCTTTTCTCCGGACAGATGATTCACCAGCACAAGGAGAATGTAAATCTCTATACAGGGAAGCAGACATACACTGGTCAGCCACCGCACCCCGGAAATCAGAAACAATGTAAATTCATAATAAATGCCCGCGGAACTGATATAGGCCGTCAGTGTCATAGCTAAAAAATAAGCAGGCGCCAGCACCGTCATGAAATTCCGCATGGATTCCAACACTCCTTCTGCAATTTCCATACTTCCCCGAAAGGAAGTAATGAGCAGCAAAAACAGCATCATATAGATCATGCAGAAACTAATCCGGGATACTCCTTTATTCTGAAAAACTTCCGCAAAATGCAGGAGCACCGCTGCCGCAATGGCCAATATGAGAATATGGATCCACAATTCCTTCTGCTCTAACAATTCCTGAAAGAAAAGATTACCTGCCATGTTGAGCAGCCGTTGAAAAGAAATGGGACTCTTTCCAGCAGCTCCCTGCTCAGCCATCTGCTGAAAGTCCACATTCTGTCCTAACAGTTCATCCAGCACCTGCTGGATTTCTCCAAAATCAATCTCGCCCATCTGCTCACGCTCCCAGGAAATTCTGAATCACATCCAGAAGGGCCAGAAGCACCGGCATGCTCACCGCCAGTACAGACAATTTTCCGAAGATCTGAATCTGCCCTGCAATGGTCTGATAGCCTGCGTCCTTACAGAGATCTGAGGAAAATTCTGCAATATAGGTAATTCCCACGATTTTCAGAAGAATTTTTAAATATCTCTGATCCAGCGGCAGGTAGTTTTCTATGGTGTGTACAGCGTCCACAATGATCTGAAGCTGTTCCGTCACACCCATGAAAATGAGCAGGCTGACGCCCATACACAGATACACGGCATATTCCGGTTTTACGGCCTTTACCTGCAGTGCCAGAAGAATTCCCACAATTCCGATCAAAGCAATTTTTACCATGTATTTTCGCCTCTTTCTTACAGGGTAAACAGCTTTTCCATGGTGACAAAAAGCTCATATACATAAGGGATAATCCAGAAAAGCACCAGAAGAAGCCCTGCCAGACTTGTCAAAAACGCCTGTTCCTCCCGGCCGCTGTGTTTCAGAACCTGCGATAAAACTGATACCAGGATTCCCACTGCGGCTATTTTAAAAATCAGTGTCACGCTCATACTTGTAATCCACCCGTTCTATATGATCAATACCGCCAGCACAACGCCACTTAAAATTCCAAGGCAGCGATACAGCCGCCGCTTCTCCCCTGCCTCACCTGCTGCCGTCTGCACCGCCATCTTCAGCCGCTCCTCATACCAGACGCATAACTCCGTCTGCATCTGAAGATCCAGATATCCCAGCATTCCGCCAAATTCCTGCAGTTCTTCATATTCCTGTCTGCTCAGATGGAGCTCCTTCCTGTTCAGTGCCAGCTGCTCCTTCCATACCTCCTGCACCGTCAGTCCCTGGTGCAGTTCCAACGCCCTCCCTGTCCCTGTAAGAAAAGTCTGAAAAGGCGGCCGGATCCGTTCTCCCAGCGAAAGGAACAGTTCCGGAAGCGGCCGGTGAGTGCAGCGGATCTCTCCCTCCAGCAGCATGACAAACTGCCTTAACATCCGCAATTCTTCCACCCGCTGATCCAGTTCCCTCGCCTTTCCAAACCCAATTCCCGCTGTGCCCGATAAAAGGAGCCCAATGCCCAGAAGCTTCAACATAACACCGTTCCTCTGTGGTCTGTCACCTGCCTGACTCTGCCCGGTGTGTCCCGCCCCTCCAGAAATACCAGCCTCTGAAATGCCCCTGCTTCCAGCAGTTTCCGAAGACTAGGCTTCTGAAATACCGCATCCCGGCTGTCTCCATGGACTGTAGCCAGCACCGTGCATCCGCAGTTGGCTGCATACTGAATTTCCCGCACATCTTCCTCACTTCCAATCTCATCCACTGCCAGCACTTCTGGCGTCATGGAGCGGATCAGCATCCGCATCCCCTGGGTCTTGGGACATCCGTCCAGCACATCTGTCCTTATGCCCACATCATTTTCCGGCACGCCCCTGCAGCATCCAGCAATCTCCGACCGCTCATCCACAATCCCCACGGTCCGTCCCCGATGTGCCTCCGTCCCATTAGAGATTTGCCGGATACAGTCCCGTAAGAGTGTAGTCTTCCCACCTCCTGGCGGAGAGATCACCAGAGTATCACACAGGTTGTCTTGTTCCCACAGGCACGGAA
>CAVCTH010000104.1:0-7262 GCA_963604695.1 Clostridiales bacterium
TTCGAAGATCTTTAAAGCACTATTTAATTATCAAGGTTCATTGTTTGTCTTTGTCGTCCACTCTCTCGCGACGACTTGACTATCTTATCATATCTCTTTCATCTTGTCAACAGCTTTTTTCAATTTTTTCAAATTGTTTTTTGCTGTTTCTTTTGTATGAAAGAAACGGAGAAAGAGGGATTTGAACCCTCGCGCCGGTCACCCGACCTACACCCTTAGCAGGGGCGCCTCTTCAGCCACTTGAGTATTTCTCCGCGCCTCATTTCGCGACGCATTGTATATTATACTAACAGGTTGTGTAATTGTCAATAGTATTTTGAATTTTTTCTTTCACAATTTCTGCAACTTCTGTTGTCTTCAACATTTTGTATTCATCATACGTAATCGGTTCCAGATAATGTATCTGTACGCATACATTTTCCGTGGAACCGGTATCGAATGCTTTATAGGAATCGATGATTGCCACCGGAACAATAGGGCACTTTGCCTTCATGGCACTCTTAAAAGCACCCGCTTTGAACTCTCCGAGTGTATTTCCATTTCTGGATCTGGTACCTTCCGGGAAGATCAGAAAGTTTCTGCCTGCTGCCACATCATGGCTTACCTGCTGGATCACCTTCATGGACTGACGTACATCCTCTCTGTCCAGTGCATAAGCTCCCATAATCTGAAAAACCTGTTTTAAGAAAAAGATATCTTTCAGTTCTTTCTTCATTACAACAGAGAACAGGCGCGGACAGGTATCAATGATCGCCAGCACGTCATAAAGTCCCTGATGATTGGGATAGAACACAAAACTTCCGTCACGGGGAATATATTCTGTACCATATGCCTTTACCGTCACGTTACCGCCTGCATTGGCATGTACCACGATTTTTTTCAGCAGTGCCAGTTTCTTCTCATCCGATATGCTGTCCGTGTGGGCAGCATACCAGAGAAGCTGGCAGAACCAGTATGGAACAAAGATGATATTACGTAATACCATCAATAAGATTCTTTTCATTCTTCAGACTCCGTTTCCGGCTCTTCCATGGATTCTGCAGATTCTTCGAATCCTTCCTCTACATCATCATCCTGAGAAACTTCCTGTCTTACTTTTGCGATATTGGCAACTTTAATGCCTTCTTCCGCCTTGATGTCCATAAGTTTGACACCGGAGGTAATTCTCTTAAGAAGAGAAATCTCATCGCATCCGGTACGGATGACAATACCTTCATTGGTAATCATCATAATCTCATCACCGTCATTGACAGCCTTGGCGCCGATGACATTTCCGGTCTTATCCATAATCTTATAGCACTTCAGGCCTTTGCCGCCACGGTTCTGTACATGGAATTCAGAGGTTAAGGTTCTCTTGCCGTATCCATTTTCGGAAACGATCAGGAGATATTCACCCTGACGGTCAAGCTGCATGGCAACCACTTCATCATCCTCATCCAGATTCATACCGATGACGCCCATGGAAACACGTCCCGTGGTACGTACATCCGTCTCATGGAAGCGGATACTCATACCGTTCTTCGTAATCAGGATCACATCATCATTGCCGTCGGTGATCTTCACTTCAATGAGTTCATCACCTTCACGAAGACTAATCGCCAGTAATCCGGTCTTACGGATATTGGAGTAATCCTCCATCTTCGTCTTCTTCACAATGCCGTCTCTGGTTGCCATGATGAGATAATTATTTTCATCCCATTCTTTTACCGGAATGACAGCAGAAATCTTCTCACCCGGCTGCAGCTGCAGAAGGTTAATAATCGCGGTTCCTCTTGCCGTTCTTCCTGCCTCCGGAATTTCATAGGCTTTCATCCGGTATACACGGCCAAAGTTCGTAAAGAACATGAGATAGTGATGAGTCGTTGTCATAAAGATTTCTTCAATGAAATCCTCGTCCAGCGTCTGCATGCCCTTAATGCCCTTGCCGCCGCGGTTCTGGCTGCGGAAATTATCTACGGTCATCCGTTTGATATAACCAAGATGGGTCATGGTAATGACAGAATCACTGACCGGAATCAGATCTTCCATGCTCAGGTCGAACTCATCATATCCAATCTTCGTTCTGCGGTCGTCTCCGTATTTATCAGAGATCATCATAATCTCTTCACGGATAACGCCGAGCAGCTTCTTCTCGTCTGCCAGAATACCTTTTAAGTAGTCAATCCGTGCCATCAGGTCTTCATATTCTTTCTCAATCTTGTCGCG
Source organism: Clostridiales bacterium (assembly GCA_963604695.1). Lineage (GTDB taxonomy): Bacteria > Bacillota > Clostridia > Lachnospirales > Lachnospiraceae > Hominiventricola. The sequence continues at coordinate 2,206 of CAVCTH010000104.1, forward strand.
TTCCAGACCTGTCAGTGTACGCAGACGCATATCAACAATGGCCTGTGCCTGTACATCATCCAGTGCAAACTCCTCGATCAGGGAAGCTTTTGCAATCTGAACCGTCTGGGAACCACGGATAATCTGGATCACACGGTCAATGTTATCCAGGGCAATGAGCAGTCCTTTTAAAATATGGGCGCGCTCTTCCGCTTTGTTCAGTTCGTATTTGGTTCTTCTTGTAACCACATCTTCCTGATGCTCCAGATAGTACTGAAGCATTTCCAGAAGATTTAAAACTCTCGGCTCATTGTTGACCAGGGCCAGCATGATGACACCAAAAGTATCCTGCAGCTGGGTATGTTTATACAGCTGATTTAAAATCACATTCGGATTGACGTCTTTCCGGAGTTCGATATTGATTCTCATACCCTCACGGCTGGATTCATCCGCAATATGGGTAATACCGTCAATTCTCTTATCTTTTACCAGCTCCGCAATCTTCTCGATCAGGCGGGCCTTATTGACCATGTACGGGATCTCTGTAACTACAATCCGGTTCTTGCCATTGGGCATAGCCTCAATGTTGCTCACAGAACGCACACGGATCTTGCCACGGCCTGTCCGGTAAGCTTCGTTAATGCCAGCAGTACCTAAGATCTCCGCGCCAGTCGGGAAATCCGGTCCCTTTACAATATCCAGCACTTCATCGATGCTGGTCTCTCTGTCTTCTTCAATACGGTTATCAATAATCTTTACCACCGCACCAATAATCTCCCGCAGGTTATGAGGAGGAATATTGGTTGCCATACCAACGGCAATACCGGAAGTTCCGTTTGCCAGAAGGTTCGGATATCTGGACGGCAGCACAGACGGCTCTTTCTCCGTCTCATCAAAGTTCGGTACGAAATCGACGGTATCTTTGTTAATGTCCGCCAGCATTTCCATGGAAATCTTGCTTAAACGTGCCTCCGTATAACGCATGGCAGCCGCGCCATCGCCATCCACGGAGCCAAAGTTTCCGTGACCATCTACCAGAGGATAGCGGGTGGACCACTCCTGTGCCATATTAACCAGGGCTCCATAGATGGAGCTGTCTCCATGGGGATGATATTTACCCATGGTATCGCCGACGATACGTGCACACTTTCTGTGCGGCTTATCCGGTCCGTTGTTCAGTTCGATCATGGAGTAGAGCACACGGCGCTGTACCGGCTTTAAACCGTCCCTGACGTCAGGAAGCGCTCTGGACGCGATGACACTCATTGCATAATCAATGTAAGAGGTCTCCATGGTCTCTTTCAAGTCTACTTCATGAATTTTATCAAAAATATTATCTTCCATCATCAAATCCCCATATTCAGATTATATATCCAGATTCTTTACGTACTTGGCATTGGCCTCGATGAATTCTTTTCGGGGCTCTACTTTATCTCCCATCAGGGTGGTAAAGGTAAGATCGATTTCAGAGGTCTGCTCCTCGTTCATGGTAACTCTTAAAAGCACACGGCGCTCCGGATCCATGGTTGTCTCCCAGAGCTGCTCTGCATCCATCTCTCCCAGACCTTTGTAACGCTGGATTTTATTATTCTGATCACGTCCGATCTCTGTCAGAATATCATTCAGTTCTTCATCACTGTAGGCATACCATACCTTTTTGTTCTTCTCTACCTTGTACAGTGGCGGCTGTGCCAGATACACATACCCCTGACGGATCAGCTCCGGCATAAACCGGTACAGGAAGGTCAGAAGCAGGGTACTGATATGGGCGCCATCCACATCGGCATCGGTCATGATAATAATCTTGTGATACCGCAGCTTGGTAATATCAAAGTCTTCATGGATACCCGTACCAAATGCCGTGATCATGGATTTGATCTCTTCATTTCCGTAGATACGGTCAAGACGCGCTTTTTCCACATTCAGAATCTTACCGCGAAGGGGCAGGATTGCCTGGGTATTCCGGTTACGTGCTGTCTTTGCGGAACCGCCTGCGGAATCTCCCTCTACGATGTAGATCTCACAGTTTACCGGATCTTTATCTGAACAGTCTGCCAGTTTTCCCGGAAGGGCAAAGGTATCAAGGGCTGATTTTCTTCTGGTCAGATCTCTTGCCTTTCTGGCCGCGTCACGGGCTCTCTGTGCCAGGATAGACTTATCAAGGATCAATTTAGCCACCTGAGGATTCTGCTCCAGATAGACCGTCAGACGTTCGGATACAATGCCGTCTACCGCACTCTTCGCCTCGGTATTTCCAAGGCTGTGCTTGGTCTGGCCTCCGAACTGCGGCTCACTGATCTTGACACTGATAATTGCCGTCAGTCCCTCACGGATATCCTCTCCGGAAAGATTGTTCTCCGTATCTTTCAGAAGTTTATTTTTTCTTGCATAGTCATTAAATGTCCTGGTCAGGGCATTTTTAAATCCGGTCAGATGGGTTCCGCCTTCATGGGTATTGATATTATTTACAAAGCTGTAGCAGTTCTCGGAATAAGAATCATTGTGCTGGAATGCAACTTCCACCTGCACGCCGTCCTTGATGCCCTCACAGTAAATAATGTCATCGTAAATAGGCGTCGTGCTCTTATTCAGATACTGTACGAACTCCTGGATGCCGCCTTCATAGTGGTACACTTTGGAAAGTACCGGCTCCACACGCTCATCTGTCAGGGTAATCTTAAGCCCTTTGGTCAGGAATGCCATTTCACGCAGTCTGGTCTGCAGCGTCTTGAAATCGTATTCCGTCACCTCGAACATGGTCTCATCCGGAAGGAAGCTGACCGACGTACCGGTCTTATCCGGAGGACAGGTATCAACTACTTTCAGAGGATAGCATACCTTGCCTCTCTCATACCGCTGTTTGTAGACCTTTCCTTCGCTGTAAATGGTAACTTCCAGCCAGTCGGAAAGGGCATTTACAACCGATGCACCTACGCCGTGAAGGCCTCCGGATACCTTATAGCCTCCACCGCCGAATTTACCGCCCGCATGCAGCACGGTAAATACGACCTCTACGGCCGGCTTGCCTGCTTTATGATTGATGCCCGTAGGAATTCCACGGCCATCGTCTTCCACCGTAATGGAATTATCTTTATGAATGGTTACCTGTATATGGGTACAATACCCTGCCAGCGCCTCATCAATGGAATTATCCACGATCTCATATACCAGATGATGAAGGCCGCGGAAGGATGTATCATCGATATACATACCCGGTCTTTTTCTGACCGCTTCCAGTCCTTCCAAAATCTGAATTTGATCTGCTCCATATTCGATACTCATCTATCTGCCTCCTGTTAATTTTTCACAGTTACATTTCCACCGCTGACTTTATAAATCTTATTGACCGAAAAACGATGATTGATAAATTCGTCCAATCCGGTACAGGTAATCAATGTCTGTATATTTTCAATGCTGTTTAGTAAATAGTTTTGCCTGCTGCTGTCCAGTTCAGACAATACGTCATCCAGAAGAAGTACCGGCGTATCATGGACGCGGCGCTTCACCAGCTCAATTTCGGACAGTTTCAAAGACAGAGCAGCAGTTCTCTGCTGCCCCTGGGATCCGAACCTCCGGATATCAATATCATTCACCAGAAAAGAAAGGTCATCCCTGTGAGGACCTGTTGTGGTCGTCTTTAAATGAATGTCCCGTTCCATATGATCCTGAAGCATCTGCTCCAGTTCTTCTTCCTGTACATTTGCCTCATAGCCCAGTACAATCTGTTCCTGTCCGCCGGACAATTTCCGGTGAATCTCCTGGATAATCTCATTCAGCTCCTGCACAAATACCGTGCGCCGGCGAATGACCTCCCTGCCATATTTTATCAGCTGTAGATCCAGAATTTCAAGTACCTCTCTGTAATCCTGCCGAAAATGAATTTCTTTCAACAGTTTGTTTCTCTGCAGAACGGTCTTGTTATAACTGGCCAGTTCATGGAGATACACTTTATCCAGTTGACATAATTCTGAATCAATAAATCGCCTTCTTTCCGACGGACCGTTCTTTATAATGCACAGATCCTCCGGTGAGAAAAAAACAAAATGAACCAGGCCAAAAAGTTCACTGGCCTTTCGGATAGGAACTCCATCGATGGCAATTCCCTTGGTCTTATTTTTTCTCAGGTGAAGGTCAATCTTATGATCCAGCCCGTTCCGTTCCATGATGGTACAGATGTGGGCTTCCTCTTCCCCGAAATAAATCAGTTCCCGGTCTTTGGCGCTTTTGTGGGATCTGGTCGTTCCGCTTACATAAACTGCTTCCAGAATATTGGTCTTTCCCTGGGCATTATCCCCATAGAAAATATTCGTCTTCGGATCAAAATCGAGACTTAAATTTTTATAATTCCGATAATTCTGAAGACTGATGGATTTTATAAACATAATACTGCGCAGCTGCTACTTCACAATGCGGATGGTCTCCCCCTCAAAGGTCACCGTATCCCCATCGTAAAGTTTTTTTCCTCTCTGAACTTCCGTATCGCCATTGACTTTTACCAGTCCGTCCTGGATCACCAGTTTGGCATCCACTCCGGAACCAACCAGTCCGGCTGCTTTTAAAGCCTGGCCAAGCTTAATATATTCGTCTCTTAATTTAATTTCCTGCATGTTTTTCCATCCTTAGTTTGCTGAAGCATTAAAGTTTACCGGAAGAATCAGGTAAATATACTTCTGTTCTTCATCCCTGATATAGCAGGGAGCTTTCGGATTTACCATGTAAATCGTCACATTTTCATCATCAATAACTCGAAGGGCATCAATGAGGAACTTCGGATTGAAACCAATCAGAATGTCTTTTCCCTCTTTCTGAATATCAATGTCCTCTTTCATGGATCCAAGCTGGGAGTTAATGCTGATCTCCATATTTCCATCTGTAATCCGGAATACGATCGGCTTTTTATCTCCTTCTTTTACCAGAAGAGTGGCACGGTCGATACAGCTTAACATCTCTCTTTTGTTGATAACAAATTTTGTCTCATAATCACTGGAAAGCATCTGGTTAATCTTGAAATATTCTCCTTCAATCAGACGGGAAACAACGGTGGTATTATCAAATTCAAATACAATATGATTTACGGT